>CAZUKA010000001.1:0-437902 GCA_964620905.1 uncultured Gammaproteobacteria bacterium
AAGCATTTATCACTTTTGTCTGGGGAGGAAATCAAGGTGGCACTGTGACTAAAACTGTATCATTTGGCGGTACTCCTGGTGGAGGAGAAAATACTGCCAGTGAATTATTAGAACTTCCCTTAACTATTCATTTGCCAGAACAAGTGACCAAAACTCACCGGTCTACGTATATGGAAAATAATATGATACATTCTGAAGCTACTAATTTATCAGGAATTGGTACTCATACTATGTATGTAAATGGAAATAGTTTGACTGTCACCCCTCAAGGTGAAGAAGGTTCAACTACTACTGCTGATCCATATTTACTTACCTATTTTCAAAATGTTACCGCCTCCCAATTCGCGAGTTCCACGGGTCTTATTTATTGGAATACGAGAAATTTTAATTTAGCCGCCACACACAATCAAGCAGATGAAAAATATACCAGTTTCAAGTTTACCGTGACTTATGATGCCGCACTTGGTGGGTATGTACCAACTTTTTCTCAATCAGGATATAGGTTATTTGCCAACGAAAATTCTACTAGTGTGGGTGCACCGCTAGCTGCACTAAATACTTCTACTACACTTAGTGTTGCCAGTTCAACTTTTCGTTTACGTATTCTTCTGCATGTAGAAACCGGAATAGTACCAGTACAATATCGGAGTTTTAAATTGCAGTTTGTAGGAAAAGGAACTGGTAGTTGTAGTGCTCCAAGTGGGGGAAGTCCAGCAAATTATACTGATGTATCTGCTTCCACAGCTATTGCGTTCAATGACAATGCATCGCCTTCGGATGGACAGTCACTTGTTGCCACGACCACTGATCCAACTCATAGTGGTGATACGGTGGTAAACCAGACTTATGAAGAAGCAAATAATTTTACAAATACAGAAGCTATTATTACCACTGGGCAAGATGGGTTGTGGGATTTTTCTTTAAAAGATTATGCAGCAACACCTGGAACAAGTTATTGTTTTCGGGTGGTTTTGTCTGATAATACTGTTCTTACCACTTATGATCAATACCCTGAAGTGGCGACATATTATGCAATTACTGGTAATAGTGTGCCGACGATCTCCTCAGTTGTTGATCAACCAGATCCAATTGTGGCTGGTGAACAAATTTATTTTTCAGTTAATTGGAGTGATACTGATGTGGAAGATACCAGAACCTTTATTTGTCAAACCAATTCCTTTACCACTACTACTCTGACTTGTCCCGGTGGCTGGTATGCTTCCAGCAGCTCTTTTGCCGCCACCAATCCAGTTAATCTTTCCTACGCCACTCAAATATCAGATATTGGAGTTAAAAATTATTTTGTTTTTGTCTGTGATGATGAAGTAGATTGTTCAACGGGATGGCCGGGATACTTTGTTGTCCAAAAAGAAATTGGTTCCAGTGGGTATGAGAGTGCTAGCTGGGTAATCAATGGAAATGCTTATATCCAAAGTAATGCTATGTTTAGATAAAAGATAATTTCCGTTTAAAATTTGTCTAAATGTTTAAATTAAAATCAAGAAAAATAAAAAGAGATTATATTTATTTATTGGTGATTTCTTTGTTGATAATTTCCCATTTATTTTATTTTACTTCATTATTTAAAACAAAAATTTTTATTAACAAATACAAACAACAATATCCGTTGATAGATATTTCTCGTAATTTTGTTCCACAAGAACACTATTTATCAAATCTTCAACCATTAAGAAATAGTTTAAATGATCTGGTCAATAGAGAACAAGCGCAGGGTAAACAAATAAGTATATATTTTGAATATTTAAATACTGGCGGTAATATCTCTATCAATCAGGATTTGCATTTGATTCCGGCCAGTCTCAATAAACTCCCAGTCGCTTTGGCAGTATTGAATAAAGTAGAAAAAGGCGAATGGGTATTGACTGATAGATTGGTTTTATTGCCAGAAGATGTGGATTCTCTTTTTGGTTCTTTATATAAAGAGCCGATAAATAGTAGTTTTTCCGTTGAATATTTACTTAAAGAGATGTTGCAAAAATCAGACAATACCGCTCTAAATATTTTGTTGCGCAATATTAGTATCTCGGAAGTTATGTCAGTTTTAGGTGAAATTGGTTTACAAGAATTATTTGACCAGCGCGGTACTATTACAGCCAAAGAGTATTCTCGTCTGTTTCGAGTACTTTATAACTCCAGTTTACTTAACCGCGATTATTCGCAGCTCTTATTGTCTTGGCTGACACTGACCGATTTCAATGAATTTATCAGCAAAAACATTCCGGCTGAAGTTCCGGTAGCGCATAAGTTTGGTTTGAACGAGGATTATTTGGTATTTGCTGATTCGGGTATTATTTATTTACCCAATCGACCTTATCTGCTTACTATTTTGATTAATCCCACTAATAGTATCACCACCGATGCTGCTTTGTTGGAATCAGAAGAGATTATGGAAGAGGCATCAACTATTATTTATAAATTTATAAATGAACAATAAAATAAGAAAAATTAGATATTTTATTGTTCCTATATTGGTATTGTTGATGTTGATTTCCGGCCTACCTTTGGATATAAAATTTAGTGAACGCGGGCGGATTATTGATGCTATGTATTTAGCTCTGCGCGGTCAAGCGGATCTAGCTGATTTTTATTTGGGAAATTTTGCTCAAGCGGAAACCAAAACTATTATTCTAAATTTTACACAAACTATTTTGACCGAAGGCAATAGCTGGACAGTGCCGCTTGATTGGGATAATGCATCAAACACCATTGAAGTTATCGGTGGCGGTGGGGCTGGTTGGACAGATACTGCTGGTACCAATGGTAAAGGTGGTGGTGGTGGTGGAGCTTATTCTAAATCAGTCAATGTAACTTTGGACCCAGGAGCAACTGTTAGTTATAACATTGGCGCTGGCGGAAGTATTTATTCAGTCAGTGGTGGTGATACGTATTTTTGTAACTCAACTACTAATTGTGCTTCTATTGGTGGTAGTGCGGTAGTAGTTGGTGCTAAAGGTGGTTTAGGTGCTACCAATGCTAATGGCGCTCAAGGTGGTGCCACCTCAACTGGCGTGGCTACCGGTACGGGTAATTTAAAATATAAAGGTGGAAATGGTGGTACAGGTAGTACTGGTGGTGATTCAGGCGGTGGTGGCGGTGGAGCCGGTGGTCCAAATGGTAATGGTGGTAATGGTGGTAATGGTAATAGTAACACGTCATATGGTCATGGTGGTGGTGGTGGTGGTAATGGTGGTGGTTATGACGGTGGTTCAGTTAGTGGCAGTCCACCTAGTCCCAATCAAAGTGGTGCCGGGGGAAATAATTATTTAAATACTGGTGGCGGCGCGGCTGTGACCAGTGGTGATGGTAATAATGGTTCAACTGGTGGTGGTGGTGCTGGTGGGTTTGATAGTAATGATGGTGGCAATGGTGGCGATGGTCAAGAATGGGGGGAAGTAGGTTCAGGTGGTGGCGGTGGTGGTAATGGCGATTCTTCAACCGCTGTAGGTTATGGTGGTGAAGCAGGTTTTTATGGTGGTGGTGGTGGTGGTGGGTTAATTGGTGGAAGAGGAGCACCTGGTATAATTGTTATTACTTATGGTAATTACACTCCGACTAGGTCTGTTTGGACTGTGCCTAAGGATTGGAATAATGTTTCCAATTCAATTGAAGTTGTTGGTGCTGGTGGGGCGGCTTGGTCAGCTTCTAATAGTGCTGGTGCAGCGGGTGGGGGTGGTGGTGGATATTCAAAATCAGTCAATGTATCTTTAACTCCAAATAGTCAGGTAGCTTACAATATTGGATTGGGTGGAAGAAAAAGTAATAGAGGTAGTGCCGTTGCTGGGCAAACTGGAGGTGATACTTATTTTTGTAATTCCACCTCAAATTGTTCTATTATTTCCGATAGTGCTGTTCGTGTAGGTGCTAAAGGAGGAACTGGTGGCACTTCAGCTACAACCGGCGGCCGATCCGGTGGCGCGGCTGCCAGTGGTATAGCATATGCTGATGAAATATTGAATGGTTCGGGTAGCGTGAAGTATAGTGGTGGTACGGGTGGTTCAGGCAATGGCACTGGCGATTCAGGCGGTGGCGGTGGTGGAGCCGCTGGTCCCAATGGCAACGGTGGCAATGGTGGGAACGGGGGAACTGTTAGTACTTATGGCGGTGGCGGTGGCGGTGGTAGTGGTAGTACTGCTTGTAGTGGTAGCCCTTGTAGTGGTGCTAGTGCTTCTAGTTCCACTGGTGGTGATGGTGGTAACGGTCCGGCTGGTACAGGAGGTGGTTCAGGCGGTAGTCCGGGTGGAGCTGGAATTTCTGGTACTGGCGGTGGTGGTGGCGGTGGTAATAATACGCAAGGCGGTGGGTTTGGTGGTAGTGGAAGTGAATGGACTTTGGCTGGTACTGGCGGTGGTGGTGGCGGGACTGGTGATAATTCAGGAGCAGAAATTACTGGTGGTCATGGTGGCTTGTTTGGTGCCGGTGGCGGCGGTGGTAAATGGGGTGGTTTAGGTGCTAATGGTTTAATTATAATTATTTACACTCCTACAGTATTTACTCAGTCTGGTTTTCGTATTTTCCAAAATACCAATTCAACTTCAGTTGGTTCACCTTTAGATGTGCAAAACACCACTACTACAATTACTTCTGCTACCCAGTTTCGTTTGCGTTTGTTGCTGCATATCAGTGACGCCACTCTCGCTATTAGTGGAAAGAATTTTAAGTTGCAGTTTGTAGATACAGGTAGTGGCACTTGTGCTGCACCTAGTGGTGGCAGTCCATCAGATTATATTGATGTTACTTCTACTACCGCTATTGCTTATTATAATAATCTTACTCCAACTGATAGCACTGCTTTGACTGCTACAACCACTGATCCCACTCATGGGGGTGACACAGTCGTCAACCAAACTTATGAAGAGGTAAATAATTTTACTAATTCCGAGGCAGCGATTGCTGCGGATGAGGATGGTTTATGGGATTTTTCTTTGCAAGATTATGATGCCACAATAGGAGCAACTTATTGTCTTCGAGTAGTGGAGTCTGATGACACAGTTTTAAGTAGTTATGAGTTTTATCCTGCAGTCATAATTACAGTCGGAGCTTCTAATTCCGCCCCTGTGATCAATCAAATTACTGACCAACCCGATCCAATAGTCACTGGAGAACAAATTAATTTTTCGGTCAATTGGACTGATGCTGATAATGATGACACTAGGACTTTTATCTGTAAAACCAACTCATTTACTACTTCAACCCTCACCTGTCCAGGTGGTTTTTGGGCATCTTCCACCTCTTTTGCTGCTATCAACCCTGTGAATTTATCTTATTTAACTCAGGAGAGTGACAATGGTTTTAAAAATTATTTTGTTTTTGTTTGTGATGATGAAGTAAAGTGCTCCGAATTTACCAGCGGAACATTTACCGTGCAAAAGGAAATTGGTTCTAGTGGTTATGAGAGTGCGAGTGGTTATATTCAAGGTGTTTATGAAGTAAATAGTGATTTGATTTTTAGATAAATAAATGAATACATATTTTGTTCAAATATTATAAGAATAAAGATTTAGGATTTAAGATTTATGAATTAAGAAACAAATTACAAGTAACAATAACCAAACAATATTCAAATAACAAAATACAAATCACAAACAGTTTGGTTATTGAAATTTGAAGTTTGAAATTTGTTTGTATCTTGTATCTTGGAATTTGGTTATTTATTTATAAAATTAAAATTCATTAGTCATTAGTAATTAAAGATGAAGTTTTCTTTTCCCCAACTAAATATATCAAAGACCATAAAACAACTTTTGGGTCAAAAACGTACTTGGCTAGCTATTTTGGTGGTGGTAGTTTTAGTTTTAGCTGGTTCATTTTTCTTTTTTAAAAACCAATCACCACTGGCCGAAGCTTCTTGGTGGGATGAGGATTGGCATTATCGGATGAAAGTGACCATTGATGCTACCAAGATAGATGCTGATTTGACAAATTATCCTGTGGCTGTAGTTTTGACCACCAGTAATTTTACTTATGCCGATGCCCAAAGCGCTGGGCAAGATATAAGGTTTACTGATGCAAATGGGGATACCTTGTATCACGAAATAGAAAAATGGAACTCTAGTGCCACCTCAACTGTTTGGGTAAAAATTCCTCAAATAGCTGACACGGTAAATACTACTTTTTATATGTATTATGGCAATGGCCTAGTTGCTGATGGGCAAAACAAAACCGCGGTGTGGGATGATGATTTTGTCATGGTACAACATATGAACAATACCGCCACCGGGACAGATAGCTTTGTTGATGCTACCAAATATAACAACCATGGCACTGGCTATGACGAAGGTGGTTCTTTACAAGCAACCTCAACTGGCACAATTGATGGTGCTTTTGATTTTGATGGTAGTGATGATCATATCCGAGTACCCGATGCTAGTAGTCTAAGTGGCATGAATCAGTTAAGTATGTCTGCTTGGGTTTATTTTGATCAGTTGCCTTCAACTGTTGCTCATGATGTTGAACTGATTGTAAAAAGACATAGTGATGATCCTTGGAATTCATATTATTTTGATATAGTCGGTACTGCTTGTACAAATGATAACGTAATGTATGTATCATTGAAAAACCAATCAGAAGCAGCAGAATATCGTTGTGCCAGTTCTAGTTTAACTGCCAGTCAATGGTATTACGTGGCGGCTACTTGGGATGGATCTGACCTTCATTTTTATTTAAACGGAATAAATGATGATGAAGGTGCAACTGAGTTTGCCGGTAGTAATATTTTTTCTTCAGATGGTACTTTATATATCAATGGTGATGACAGTGGCCCAGGTAGAATGGATGGCAAGATTGATGATGTGCGTATTTCCAAAATAGCTAGACCGGCAGCTTGGTTGAGAGCTGATTATTATAACGGGATAAATAATTTATTAACCTTAGCTGCCGAAGAAAAAGGCCCAGGACCTATTGCTTATTGGAAATTTGATGAAGGTTATGGTACGACAGCATTTGAATCTGCCAATGCAAATCATGGCACCATTACTGGTGCTACTTGGAAAGACGAGTCAGAGTGTGTGAAAGGTAAGTGTTTGTATTTTGATGGAGATAATGATTATGTAACCTCAATAAATAATCTTGGTATTACCGGGGCTGATGCCAGAACTGTAAGTATATGGTTTAAACAAACTGAAGTGGCGGAAAAAAATATATTTGGATTTGGTGGAAATGCTGATTTGGAGTTATTTGACATTGATTTATATGGGGGAGAAAAATTAATAGGTCATTTTTATGGTCTTCATAATGATACTATTGATGGTGCGCCTACAATCAAAGCCAATGAATGGAATCAAGCGGTTTTAACTTATAATGGAACTAAAGTAGACGTATATTTAAATGGTCAATATACAAATTCTGAAACTATAAGTTTAAATACTTCAAGTTCCCAAGCTATTATTGCTGGTGGTATATTTTCAACCTACAATTATTTTCATGGGCTTATAGATGAAGTAAAAGTTTATGACTATGCTCGCACTCCAGACCAAGTCAGACAAGATTACAATAAAAATATGTCGGTAATGTTGGGCAACAATGAATATACTAGTTTAACCAATGGTTTGGTGATGTGGTGGCAAATGGATGAACAAACGTGGAATGGCACAGCCGGAGAAGTAAAAGATGCTTCTGGCTCTGACAATAATGGTACTGCTAGTAACGCCTTAACTACCTCAACTGCCAAATTTTATCGGGCCGGTAATTTTGACGGTGATACTGATACTGTAACCTTTTCTACCGCTGGAACAAATTTAGCAAATATTTCAACATCTAGTCTCACGATGTCGATTTGGCTTAAAACTAATACAGTTGTGAAAAGTTTTGCAGATATTTCCAATGCTGATGGTTCCACATATTTTATGCATCTGGTTAATAATGGTAGTATTGTTCGCGCCTATTTTTATGTAAATGGGACCGAACAGAAAGTACTTGAATCAGATTCAGGTTCAATTAGTGTTGATCAGTGGTATCACATGGCAGTGACCAGAGACTATCAAACCGGTGACACTATATTGTATCTTAATGGAGTTGAGGTGGACCGCTTGCAGGCAATTGGTACAACTGGCTATGCTCCGACAAGTATAGGTTTGGGAAATGGTAGCGAATATTGTTTTGATGGACAGCTTGATGATTTTCGTATTTACAATCGCGCGCTATCACCAGACGAAGTCAGGCGACTATCAGAGTGGGCACCGGGACCGGTATCATATTTTAAATTTGATGAAATGAGTGGAACTACGGCTTATGATACAGCCGCAAGTAGTACTTATAGTGGTGGTAATCATGGTACATTAGGCGGGGGTGAAGGAGCTACGCGGGTACCAAGTTGGCAAGCTGGATCTTGTAAGTTTGGTTCATGTTTGAAATTTGATGGTGTTAATGACTATGTCAGATTAGCAAGAGATTTTGATAATGATAACCTCACCATAACTATGTGGTTTAATGGTGATGATACAACTGGTAGACAACTAGCTGGACATCGCTCGATTGCTTATTCTTCACTCAAAAGGGCAAGCGCAACATCAATATCTTTGAGAACCTCAGCTGATGTTGTAAGAACCTTTACTGTTCCTACGATGAGTCCAGGTATTTGGTATCATTTAACTGTTGTGAGGGAAAATGGGTTATTTAGATTATATTTGAATGGTATTGAATCAACAACAGGCGGAATAGCCGATAATGGAGATTTTGAAATTGACTCTATTGGTCTGTATCAGGGAGGCCAGGAGTTTAAAGGGTATATAGATGATATAAGATTTTACAACTACTCCCGCAATCAGCGGCAGATTTTGGAAGATATGCATGCGGGCAAGAAAAATAACCCAATTGGGTATTGGAATTTTAATGAAGGACAAGGTGGAACAGCTTATGATAGTGGTTTTTTAGCTACCCTTGGCTCTGGAAATAATGGCACCTTGACTAATATGACTACCAGCGGCCCAAGTTCTGTTTGGTCAACAAGTGGTAAAGCGGGTAAAGCTTTGCAGTTTGATGGGTCAGATGATTATGTAACTATAACCAACAACAATATTACCAACTACAATCAAAGCCGTTCAGTTAGTTTGTGGTTTAAAACAAATACATTAGGTAGTCAAAAAGGTATAATTGGCACAGGTGCTACGGTTTTAGAAGATAGTCCTTTTTGGTTACTTACTCAAAGTGATAATGATAAAATATCGCTTTATCATTCAGGATATTTTGATGGTATTACAACTTTGAAAAGAAACAAGTGGTATCATCTAGTTTATACTTATGATCGCGTTAGTAGGTATTTGATTTTGTATTTAGATGGGAAAGTAGAATACGCTGGAATAGTTGATGATTATGATAATGATAAAGCCAATATTTATATTGGTGGTGGTTGGGGAGGATATTTCAATGGCCAAATTGATGAAGTAATAATTTACAACTATTCTTTAACGCTGGATGAAATTAGACAAAACTACAATGTTGGTCAACAAATTGTTTTATCACGCAGTGCCAATGACAACTTAACCGATGGACTACTGGCGTATTGGTCCATGGATGGTGATTTAACTGATGCCAGTGGCAATGGCAATACAGGTTCAGCGACGGGGGCAACAGCTACTAGTTCAGCTAAATTTGGTAAAGCTTATGCTATTGGTGGGGGGACTAATTATATTTCAGTTGATACATCTGCTTCACTTGATTCCTATACTGACAAATTGACTGTGTCGGGATGGTATTATTTCAATAATCTAGATGCAACTCAACAATGGTTATTTGACAAGGCATTAAATTATTATTTACGAGTAACCAGCACTGGTGGCTTTACCAATTATCTATTTGGAATAAACAATGAAGATTATTGGTCAACTCAATCAGGATTAGTTACAGCTGGTCGGTGGTATTATATTGTGTTTACTTATGATGGACAGGAAAGAAAATTATATATTGATGGGCAGTTGCAAGCTAGTCAAAAAGACACTGGTAATATAGCCAATGAAGGAAATTTAACCATAGGTAATCGTGCTGCCCATAGTGAACCTATGGATGGTCAAGTTGACGATATTAAAATTTACAATCGTGCGCTTTCTGCTGATCAGATTGCGCAAAATTATGCTGATGGATTACCTCCAGTGGCGTATTGGAAGTTTGACGAAGGGAGTAATCTAACAGCTTATGATAGTATAGGTGGAAACAATCTAACATTGGGTTATAGCACTTTTGAGGAACCATCTTGGGAAACAATTGGGAAAATTGGAGGTGCTTTAAATTTGCATGGAAATACGCGAGCGGAAGCTGTTGGTATAGATGATACTGTTTTATCTAGTAATTTTCCAGGAAAAAATGGTACTGGTACAAATTATGGAATGTCAGCCATGGCCTGGGTGAAACTACGAGATAATACACGTCAAGATATATTGTGTAGAGGTAGTGGTAGTTGGTGTTTTTGGGTTGATGCTAATAGCCATCTGACTGAATATGCCACACAAATATTTGGTGATACCGCAGTACCAATCAATGAATGGTTTCATATGGCTTTTACTTATGATGGACAAACTGCCAAACTTTATTTAAATGGAGTTTTAGATGAAGAAAAATCAGATACTGAAGGTATTCCAGAATACACTAGTCCATTTTTAGTTGGTAGTGTTGGGGCAGAAGACAATCCAGATGGTTTAGTGGATGAAGTAAAAATATACAATTATGCACGTACCCAACGACAAATTTTAGAAGATATGCACGGGGGTAGAAAAAATAACCCAGCGGGGTATTGGAAATTTGATGAAGGACAGGGGGACGTAGCTTATAATTATTCGGGTAGTGGTTATAATGGTACTTTGTCTATTGGTACTGGTGGCACTCAGTCAGCTACTAGTTCCGCTTGGACTAATGGTTTGTCTGGCAAGATCAATAGTTCGCTTAATTTTGATGGAACTGATGATGAAGTAACAATATCCGGACCAGAATTGTCTGTTGATGGGACTATCGCTGGATGGTTTTATTGGGTTGGTGGTGATACTAGTTTGGTCAGAGATCATACAAGTAGTAATGGTTGGATATTGGGTTACAGTAGTAGTGGTATTTTGCGATATCGAGTAGGAGGTACTGAATTTATCACCAATATAAATGTAAGTAGTTTGCAAAATAAATGGATACATTATGCTGTTACAAAAAATGGTGCTAATTCTAGCTATTATATTGATGGTAGTTTGGTTTATTCTGGAGCCAGTGCAGGTAATACAACCAGTACAATGCCTTGGCATTTAATGAAAAATGGTTCTACTAGCGGTTATATATCTGGTCAAGCCGATGAAGTAAAGATTTGGAATTACCCATTAACTCCTGGTGAAGTGAAGAATGAGTACAATGGTGGGTTTAGTTCATTTTTTAGATAATAAAAGATTAACACTGATTTATAACTGATAAACACGGATATTATGACCGAATTATTATATGAAGAGTTAAGTTATAAAATAAGATGATGTTGTTTTACTGTTTATAATACTCTTGGTTTTGGTCATAAAGAAGATATATATCAAAAAGCCTTAGAGCTTGAATTGGCGAAACAAAAAGTTAAAATGCTGCACAAAAAAGTTTAGTTATATATTATGATGATAAAAAAGTTGGCAACTATAGACCAGATTTGATTATTGATGATAAAATAATTGTTGAAATAAAAGCAGTTGAGTATATTCTAAAAAATTTTGAACAACAGTTAATATATTATTTAAAGGGTACTAATTTTAAACTTGGATTTTTAGTAAATTTTGGAAGTTCAAAACTATATATTAAACGTCTTATTTGGTCGACAAATTATCAGCGTAAATCTGCTATTAATCCGTTGTAATTATTATGATGTTGAGTAGAAAAAAAATATTATTTATTATAATCGCAATTGCTTGGGCAATACCAGCTTGGGCGGACGACTATGCTTCCACGACTTACATCATTCGTGATCCAATTTTATCCGAAGGCGGTACACACTATGCTTCTTCATCCAGTTATGAAGTTCGTTCTACTATTGGTGGTGTGGAAAGCATTGGCGTTTCTACTAGCACCAGTTTTGAAGTGCGTAGTGGTTTTCAGTATTATGATGACTCTGGCCCAGACATCACTGGTGCGGTTGTTAATGATGGAGCCGGTGTTGATATTGATCAGCAATCAGCTATTGATACTTTAAGTGCCAATTGGTCAGGTTTTGTTGACAATGAATCAGGGCTTAGATCAACTAATACTTATGCTTATGCTCTCAGACGTACTCCTGATGGTTATTATTGGAATACAACATCTAGTATTTGGCAAGCCGGGGAAGCTTGGTATTATACCAGCAATACTTATGCCACAGTAACGCCAGTTTATTTGCGGACTTCCCAAACTTTTTATGTTTCAGTCAAAGCCTACAATAATTTGGATATCGCTTCGTTGCCGGTTAATTCTGATGGTGTAAAAGTAATAGAAACCCTGACTTTTTCTCTAAGTTCTTTTTCTGCTAATTTTAGCGCTTTAGATGCTGGTAATAACTATACAGCTTTGGCCTATACCACCACCACTGTATCCACCAATGCTTACAATGGTTATGTCATCACTGCTTGGGAAACAGGTCTCATGACTCATCAGACAGATAGTTTTTTTACCATACCCAATTGGGCAGGTACCAATGCCGTACCAACCTCTTGGGCTGGCACTTGTTCAGGTAATGATGAATGCGGTTTTGGTTATAAAACCAGTGATGCCAGTTTATCAGGAGGTACATTGAATCGTTTTACCAGTGGCAATGATTACGCTGGGTTTGTGCTAGTAGGTGAGGGTGATCCCGTGGCTGATCATACTGACAATATAGATGGTTCAACTGGTGAGCTGACAAACCAACAGTTTGTGATTACTTACAAAATTTCTACCAATTCCTTGCAAGCCGCGGGTGATTATTCAACCACTATTGTTTATGTGGCGACAGCGAATTATTAAAATAAGATTAAGGATGTAAGATTTAATATTTAATAATTTCATAAATCATACTTCATAAATCAAAAATCTTTTTTTGATGAAAAAAATATTATTATTATTCCTAGTCACTTTTTTACTTTGGCCACAAGTGATCAAAGCACAAGTCAATGCCGAACCAACTATTACTGTAAGTCCCGGGAGTTTTGAAATTGATTTGTTACCAGGAGAGTTGGTGCGACAGGAAATCAAGTTGCAAAATGATTCAAATCTACCTTTACCTATTAAAATAAAAACTATTAGTTTTGAGGCAGCTGATGAAGTCGGGGGAATGAGATTTTATGAAGATGTGGCTGGTGGAAATGAATCAGCCCAAAACTGGATGCAACCTGAAAAAAAAGAATTTCTGCTTGCTCCCCAGGAACAAGTGCTAGTGTCAGTTGATTTGTTGGTACCCAAGGATGCTTGGCCAGGTGGTAGGTATGTTGTGATGTTGTTTGAACCTCAGCTTCCGTCATTCTATTTTACTGATAAAGCCACCAAAATCGTACCAGTAGTTGGGGTTTTATTTTTGATTAATGTTCAATCAGAAACTGGACTAGATTGGCAAGAGCCACTGATCAAGATCTTAGGTGTAGATTGGTCAGATCGTCAACGAATGATGTGGCAAGGGTTAGCTGTTGGTATAGAAAAATTATTGGCCTTTATTTTACCTACCAAGGCAGTAGCAGGAAGTCAGCCAGTATTTTTTTCCGAGCCGCCAACTACTTTGCGTTTGCGTTTGCAAAACAATCAAATATTTCATATCAAGCCTCAGGGTATAGTCAGGACTTACAATATTTTTAGTCATCTTACAACCGAGTCAGAAGTTAAACCTTTTACAATTTTACCAAAAAAGGTAAGGGAGCTAAATGTGCCTTTGGGTTGGCAAAAAAATACTGGTTTTTTTCCAGATGTTTTCGGGCGCTATGTGATTGATTTGTCTTTACAGACAAACGGTGGACTAGTTTTTAATCAAAGTTATGTTTTGTGGATTTTGCCTATTGGTTTCTTGTTATCCACAGTGATCTTGATTGGACTTTTTACCTTTTTTGTGTTAAAATTTAATGGCAGAATAAAGAAATTTTTGATTATTCTGTTCACAGGTAAAACTTAAATTATTATCCATTTAGCTAATTTGATTAGTAATTAGTATAGTAATTAGTAATTTTAATATATATTCCCCATAATTAAATAAAATGATATGTATTTAAAAAAATTCATGCCAGAAAAGTATATGATAAGAAAATCTTTATACTTTTTAATTGTTTTGCTTTTAGTTTTTTCTACTTGGATGGTACGTCCAGCTCGGGCGTCATTGACTGACGTCAAGGACACATTGTCAGACTCTCGTCCCAGTCCAGTTGCCAGCAATCACACTATCCAATTTACATTGTCCGGTGCCAATAATATTCAGGTAAATGATACTATAGTAATTACTTTTCCCAGTGGTTTTAATATTGGTTCGGTTGATTATACTGATATTGACTTGTCAGCAAGTTCTGCGGGCGAACAGACTTTAGCTGCTTCGCAAGGAGCAAGTGACTGGGGCGCTGCTTTTGCTGGTCAAGTGCTCACATTTACTGCTCCGTCCAGTGGAGGTCCTTTCATAGGCGGTAGTGAAACCGTGACAATAGAAATTGGTACCAATGCAACCGCTGGAGCAACGGGTGATGCCCAAATAACCAATCATGCTACGCCCGCTAGTTATAGTATAAGTATTGCCGCCAATGGCGATGCCGCAGAAACAGGGGCTACGGTAATTGCGATTATTTCCGGTGTTACTGTATCGGCTTCTATTACCGAGAGTTTAACCTTCACTATTGCTGGGGTAAATTCTCCCAGTTGTACTCAAGGCAACGCTGTGACAGCGGTAACTACAACTGCAACAACAGTACCTTTTGATGCTATGACTTCTAATACTTTTAAAAAAGGCTGTCAACTTTTGACAGTAAACACCAATGCCAATGATGGTTATAGCTTAACTTCACAAGAGAATGACCAATTAACCAGTGCTGGTAGTGCTACTATTCCTGATACCACTTGTGATACTGGTTCTTGTACAGAAAGTACTGGCGCAGCATGGTCTACGGCTAGTGCCAATCATGGACTTGGGCATAGTTGTTTTGGTGTAAATTGTGTGGTAGCTTATTCATCGGGAACTAATTATCGTCAATTTGCTTCTATTGCTGATACGGAAACAGCTCAAGTGATGATGTCATCATCTTCTCCCGTGACCAATGCTACTTCCACAGTGGTTTATCAGTTGTCAGTATCTGGTTCGCAAGCCTCTGGTAATTACAGTAATACGGTAGTCTATATTGCCACAGCTCAGTTTGATTAATTTGATTTTAAATATAATTTCACCCACGGGAACTGTTTAGCCAAAGAGCAGTGGTGGGTGAATTTTTGCAAAAGTCGTGTTTAAATATTGGTACAATTTAACTAGATTTGCATTGCCAGTCATTTTGATTTTTGGTTGTTTTGGTGTTTTGGCAACCAACGCTCAAACCTTAGAGGAAGATGCCAGATCTATCACTATTTCGCCTCTAACTTTTGAACTATCAGCTAACCCCGGTGAGCAAATTGTCAATAAGATCAAAGTAATAAATACCGGATCGCAACCCCTGTTTGTGCGGATGGAAACTGAAGATTTTACAGCTGTTGGCGAAACTGGTGGGGTAGTTGTCCAAGAACAAGAGAATAAAACTTTTTCCTTGGCTAGTTGGATAAATTTGTCTGAAAAAGAATTTTCCTTGGCACCGGCTGAACAACGTTTGATTGATTTTACTATCAATATTCCTGCAGATGGCGAACCCGGAGGTCATTATGGTTCTATTTTAGCTGTTGCTGCACAACCGGCAGCTATGGATATGACCGGTAGTGGTGTTGCTCAAAAAGTTGGTTCGCTTTTATTGTTGTCGGTGGCTGGCGAAGTTACGGAAAATTTGTCGGTCAAAGAATTTAGTGCCAAGTCTTTTTATGAATATCCACCGGTTGATTTTTTATTGCGTTTTGAAAACCATGGTTCAGTGCATTTGCGACCGCGTGGTTTGGTGACTATTACTAATATGTTTGGTAATAAAGAAGAAGACATTTTTTTTGATCAAAAAAATGTTTTACCATCATCTATTCGTAAAATTGATGTTCGGTGGGATCCACCGTTGGCTATGGGTAAGTATACAGCTACGTTGATTGCCAATTATGGCACAGAAAATATTCCTTTGACTACTTCTTTGAGTTTTTGGATTTTTCCTTGGAAAACCGCTTTGTTAATTTTTGTATTATTGGTTATAGTTATTACTTTACTTATCAAATCTCGGCGAAGATTAGGATTAGCTTTCAAAGTTTTATTCAGGGGTGATAAATCTTAATCTATCCTATGCGAGGGGCATATGGCTTACTGGCAGGGGTAGTTGTTGGTGGACTGATGGCAGTTCTTTTTTTTAAATTTGTTTTAGCTACTACTGTCACTTCTACCAACAACATCACTGTGACCGTTCAAGTAATTGGACTGCAAATCTGCGGTAATGATTTTGTTGAACCACCAGAAGAGTGTGATGACGGAAGTCAGTGTGAAGATTTAACTACTGATTGTACTGATGACGCATTGATTTGTGCTGGTATTGGCGGAGGTACATGTGCAGCCCGTGATGGTGATGGTTGTTCAGCTACTTGTTTATTGGAAGCGGTTTGTGGCAACGGTATACTTGAGTCGCCGGAAGAGTGCGATGATGGAAATCTAACCAACAATGATGGCTGTTCTGATTTGTGTTTATTGGAAGCAATTTCTACTAGTACGCCAGTTTCTGGCTGGGCTGGACCACAAATTTTAGCCACGGCTGATTTTTTTGGATTTACTTCACCTTTTGCTTTGGTACGTTTGACTAAATTTGGTCGGATGACAGCTACGGTGCAAGCTGACAGCCAAGGTTTATTTTCTATTCGCCTGTCTGCCTTGCCAGTGGGTACATATGATTTTGGTTTATATGCCGAAGATAGATTTGGCCGACTTACTTTGACTACCAATTTTAGTCTTAGTTTGGTTGCCCGCAGTGTTACTACGATAGAGAATATTTTTCTCACTCCCACTATTTCTATTTCCCGTCACGATTTATTGCCCGGACAGAAATTGTTGGTATTTGGTGAAACTGCGCCGAATTCCCAAGTACAAGTTTATGTAGGAAATAATTTGTATGAGCAAACAATATATAGTAATGAAAGTGGTTTTTGGCAGTTAGAATTGTCCAGTGAAAATATATCGGCTGGTTCGCATAGTATTAAGGCCAAAACTATTTTACCCAGCGGCTTAACTAGTAGCTTTTCAGAAAGTTTATTTTTGCAGGTAGTACCAGCACCAATTCCTCAAGGCGAATGTCGGGGACCTGATCTTAATCAGGATGGCTGGGTTAATATTTTGGATTTATCAATAATTTTACACTACTGGCGTCAAACAAATCCAAGTTTTATTTGTGCTGATATAAACCGAGATGGTATAGTTGATATAGTAGATTTCTCTATCATGCTTTATTGGTGGAGTGGTCAGGTGAGATAGAATTATAATTTTTTTTTAATTTTTTATTTATTTGTTATTTGGGATTTAGAATTTGTATTTAAATTATTTTTTAGAAATTATTTTATTTTTTCCCAGTTTGAGATAATTTATGAAAAGAGTATTATTACTGGTTTTATTTAGTTTATTTCTACCAGGTGTCGTGTCGGCAGCGGAAATTTATTTATGGCCAAACAATTGGCAAGTCAGACCAGGTGAGACTTTTTTGTTGGAATTACAAGTAAATAGCGATCAACAAATCAATGCCTTGGAGGGTGAGTTGAATTGGCAACCGACAGATTTGGAACTTTTATCAGTCAATACCGGAGGAAGTATTTTTGATCTCTGGATTTCTGAACCAACTAAATTTTCCCCCGGTCAGGTTTCTCTGGTGGCAGGTGCTACTATCCCTTGGCAAGGTAATAGTGGTAAAATTGCCAATTTTTTATTTAAGGCCGGTGCTGATCTAACTTCAACCAGAATTAATCTAAGTGACAATATAAAATTAATTCGCGCCGACGGCACAGCCGAAGTGTTAACGGTAGATATTTTACCGGCAGTAGTAGAAATGGTGAACACTGAGTCAATTGCTACCATTTTATCATCCAATTTGATACCAGATGAAAATCAATGGATCGCAGTTAATACTTTTGATATTCATTGGCCAAAACAAGACCAGGTAGAATATAGTTATTTGTTGACCATGGATCCGACACAATTACCCGATGAGATACCGGAATCTTTGACCAATAATTTACAGTATGAAAATTTACCAGATGGTATTTATTATTTTGTTTTACGATCCCGACCAGTGGGTGGCAATTGGCAAGATAGGGTTATGAGACGGGCTATGATTGACACCCTGCCACCAGAATTTACTGAATTGCGCTTGATTGATGAAAAACAAACGTTTGGTTTGGCTAAAAATTTGTTTTTTGCTGTTATTGATAATTTTTCCGGGGTAAATCAAGTGATTTTAAATGTCAATGGCGACGAATCTCAGATCATCAATAATCCCTGGAAAGTACCTAAACATTGGTTAAACAAGACAAAAATTGAAATTATGGCCTCTGATTTGGCTGGCAATACTACTTCCAAACATTTAACACTTGAACCGTTTGTACCAAAGTGGTTGTGGCTAAGTTTGCTGATAATCATTATAATATTATTGGTGGTGACGACGTATATTTTATGGCAAAAAAGAAAAACAAAATTATCATAATTTTTTTATTTTGTATTTTATTTTACGCCTATCCAGCACAGGCGGGTAATTTTACTTTTAGTTTTTCACCAGCTCAAGCAACAATTATTGTGGGTGAGGAGTTCAGTGTAGATTTTATTTTGTCAGCAACAGATAATATCAATGCTGCTCGGGCTCAATATAATTTTGACAGTGAGTATTTGGAAGTTTTAGATATTGTAACTACTGATTCAATTTTTACTCATTGGCCAATTAAACCAAAAATTACTGGTAACCGAATTGAGTTTTCTGGTGGTTTACCTTCACCTGGGTTTACTGGTGACAAGGGTAAAGTTTTATCTATGTTGTTGAGAGCAAAAAAGCCAGGTAGTGCCAGTTTACAATTTATTTCCGGCTCGCTTCATGCCAATGACGGCGTGGGAACAAATGTGTTGAGTGGTATGAATGGAGCAATTTTTACTGTTCAACCCGAAGGTTATGTACCGACTGGTATATCTCCCGAAGAGTTAACCGCCACTTTAGCCGCGCCAACAATTTCTTCACCTACTCATCCTGATCAGACGGTGTGGTACCGTCAATCACAAACTGTTTTTATTTGGCAATTGCCAACCTCTCCCGCTGAACTTTTTTATGAAATTGATCATCAACCCCAAACTTACCCACAAAAGAGTTTAGCTTCACCTTTGAATTATTCTCATTCTTTTTTGGAAAATGGTGTTTGGTATTTTCATTTGCGGTATGAAAAAAATGGTGAACGTAGCCGCACAGCTCATTACAAAATCCAGTTTGACGATATCCCCCCAGAGGCTTTTGCCGTTTCGGTTCAAAAAAATCAACAAACCGGAGCTTATCAAATTTCTTTTCCTACCGAAGATAAAATGTCGGGGATTGATTATTATGAAGTTAGTATTGATGAGAATAAATTTTTGATCCGCACCTCACAGTCTTTTTATGAAATAGCAACTTTGTCGCCGGGCACCCATCCGATAGTAGTGAGTGCTGTTGACAAAGCAGGCAATAAAAGGACTGTCAGAGCAGTAGTAGATGTTGAAACTTTGACTTTTGCACCCCAACTTTTAGTCAAAATGTTTTCACCTGATATCTTGCCATTGGAAATGAGATTGTCATTTTATTATGGTTTGATGTTTTTATTGTTTTTGGCTTTGTTTTTATTTATTATGCTGTGGTTTAGACGTGCCAAACGCAGACAAGACAGAAAATTTTCTCAAGAAGTGGGGGAGCTTGCTGCTAGTGTTGATTTTGGTTTTCAAACTCTCCGGCGAGATATTCTAGTACAAATTGAAGAAATATATAAAAAACAAAAAGCCATAGGACTTGACGATAAAGAAAAAGAAAATTTGAAAAAACTTGAAGCTGATCTTGATATTATTGAAACTTATATAAAAAAAGAACTCAAAGACGTATCTGATTTTGATAAATATAAAACCAAGTAATTATAAATTTTCAATTATAAATTATAAATGAATTATTGAATTAAAAAATTAAAAATTGATTTAAAATTAATAATTTATTATTTAAAATTCAATAACCATATTTTTATTTGATTAATTGTTCGTGTGGATAACAAGTTTGCCAAAAATAATGACATATATTAATCTAAAACCAATGAAAATCAAGAGTTTACAAAAGATGATGCAGATGATGGCTAGTTTTTAGCCCTGGTTTTTTATTTTATTAAATCATGGGCTCAAAACGGGCCTTTTTTGTTTTTTTAACAACCAAATTATAGGAGATTAATCATGTTTGATATCAATGTTATTGTGGCTATCAACAACATACCCGAGGCTAAGGAAAAATTTATGAAAGGTGGTCTGAACGCCACAATTAATATGGGACATAATACAAAAACTTATCCGCAAGGTATCAAACCAGTAGAACAAAAAAAAGAGAGAATAGCCAAAAATAAAAACTCCAAAACCCAAGATTAACTTGGGTTTTTTTATTGTCAATTTTGTGTTAAAATAAATACATAGCAATCATGCAGATTTTTAAATAATTTTTTTAAGAAAAAATATATTTCCCCATGCAAATAAATGACTTTAACTGGAAAATAGGCGGTGAGGCCGGTTTTGGTATTATGTCATCTGGTATGATGTTTGCCAAAGTGTGTACCAGATCAGGACTTTTTATACATGATTACAGCGAGTACCCATCGTTGATTAGAGGCGGACACAATACTTATCAAGTTTACGTAAATAGTAAAAAGATATTTAGCCAACGACGAGTGGTTAATTTGTTAGTGGCACTAAATACCCAAGCCATTAGTGAACACCTAGGTGAACTTATTGCCGGGAGCGGCCTAATTTGTGATAGCACCAGAGTTCAAATACCAACTAAAATACTTAGTAAACAAAAAATTAAATTATACGATTTGCCATTAAATAAAATTGCCAAAGAAGTAGGTGGTGATGAAGTCATGCGCAATACTGTAGCTTTGGGTGCAACCGTGGCACTGATAAAATTTGATTTTAAAATTTTGGAAAATATTATCAAAGACCAGTTTGCTCATAAAGATGATCAAGTATCAGTACAAAATATCAAAGCCGCACGTAGTGGTTATGAATATATCAAGTCGCATTATCAAGTTGATGATTTTGGTTTTAAGTTGCATCCACAAACCAATAAAGAACAAATTGTTCTCACAGCCAATGATGCAGTAGCACTCGGGGCCATCGCCGCTGGTTGTAAGTTTTATGCAGCTTATCCTATGACCCCATCTTCTTCTATTTTACATACCTTAGCGGAGATTGGTCCTAAATATGGCATGGTAGTTAGACATGCTGAGGATGAAATATCAGTTATCAATATGGTTGCCGGTGCTGCGACTGCAGGTGTCAGAGCTATGCTTGGTACATCTGGTGGTGGTTGGGCTTTGATGAATGAAGGCTATTCTCTGGCTGGCATCACGGAAACCCCTTTGGTTGTGATTATGTCACAGCGCCCAGGTCCGGCGACAGGACTACCAACTTGGACTGAACAAGGGGATTTGAAATTTATTTTAAACTCTGGTCATGGTGAATTTCCGCGCATTGTATTGACCCCTGGAGATCAAGAAGAAGCATTTTATTTGACCCAACTAGCCTTTAATATTGCTGAAATAGTGCAAAATCCCGTGATTATCATGTTGGACAAATATATTTCTGAAAGCCATTTATCCCTACCTTTTTATAATTGGCAAAAGTCAAAAATAAAACGAGGGAAAATTTTGGAAGATAGTGAAGCTAAAAAGATTGGTGACAAATACCAGCGTTATAAACTGACAACGGATGGCATTTCACCTCGCGCACTACCGGGGCAAGTTGGACCTATTATTTTTATCAATTCTGATGAACATGACGAGATGGGTTTTAGCGAAGAATCAGCTGATAATCGTATTGGTCAAGTGGAAAAGAGATCTAGGAAAATAAAACAAATAGTAAAAGATTTACCTCAAGCTAGGTTGTATGGACCAAAAACAGCTACTTGTACTTTGGTAGGTTGGGGCAGTGTCAAGGGGCCAGTACTTGATGTTTTACAAAGTAAAAAATTGAAAAAGTCAGTTAATTTTATACATTTTCCCATGTTAGCACCGTTACCTGTCAACGCTCAAAAGTTACTAACAACTGCAAAACGACTGGTATTGGTAGAAAATAATTCCACCGGCCAGCTAGCTGATGTTTTACGTTCTGAATCAAACGTAGTTTTTCGTAAAAAAATATTACGCTATGATGGGCGGCCTTTTTATAGTGAAGATTTAGTGAGAGAGATAAATAAGATTAAATTATAAATTATCAATTATAAATTATAAATCAATTTTTATAATTTAAAATTAATACAACTATGTCCACTGATAATAATTTTATAACCTCCTATGATCCTACCTGGTGTCCGGGTTGTGGTAATTTTGGTCTGTGGGGTGCTTTGAAAAAAACTTTAGCAGAAATTGATATCCCTAGAGAACAAATAATGGCCGTTTATGGTATTGGTTGTAGTGGCAATGGTTTCAATTTTACAAAAATAAATTCTTTTCATGGATTACACGGTCGTACTTTGCCTGTCGCTGAAGGATTGAAACTTGCTAATCATAAGTTAACCGTGATTGCTTTGGGTGGTGATGGTGATGGTTATGGAGAAGGCGGAAACCATTTTTTACATGCTTGTCGGGCTAATCATGATATTGCTTATTTTGTCCATAACAATCAAACCTATGGTTTAACCACTGGTCAAACTTCACCTACCACTGAACAGGGAATTAAATCAAAATCCAACCCTTCAGGCGGCGTAGATAAACCCATCAATCCTGTTGCTCTAGCGATTACAGCTGGTGCGACTTTTGTAGCTCGTGGTTTTACTGGTGATATCAATCATTTATCAGAAATGATGAAACTGGCAATAAGTCATAAGGGTTTTGCGTTACTTGATATTTTACAGCCTTGTTTTACTTTCAATAAACACAATACTTACCAATATTTTAGACAAAGAGTTTACAAATTGGAAAACCACAATCCAGCTGATTTGGTTAGAGCTTTGGAGTTGGCTGGGCAATGGGAAAGAGAAGACAAAATTCCTTTGGGGGTTATTTATCAAAATGTTACTCAGCCTGCTTTTCATGAAAATTTTCCTCAGCTCACCAAGCAGGTCTTGAAAGACCAATCTCTCCAACATGATATTACCGCAGATTTAAAAAGTTTTGTGTAAGAGATATGCGTATAACTATCTTAGCGGTTGGTAAAACCAAACAAGCATTTTTACAAACCGGTGAGGGGATATATCTAAAAAAGTTATCTCCTTTTTGTCAGATTTCTTTGCAGATAATTAGTTCGCTAGCTGATATAAAAAATCAAACCAAAGAAAAAATTATTGCTAAAGAGGGTGAATTTATCATGCAAAAAATTAAACCCTCAGCCCATGTTGTTTCTTTGGATAGAACTGGAAAAAAAATTAACTCCGAACAAGTAGCCAGACAAATTTCCACTTGGTTAAGTTTGGGAAAAGAAATCGTTGTAGTTATTGGTGGTGCTTTTGGTTTATCAGAACAAGTCAAGAAAAGATCACAAGTTATTTTAAGTTTGTCAGATTTAACTTTTACTCACGAAATGGTGCGTTTAATTTTTCTAGAACAACTTTATCGAGGTTTTACTATAATTAAGGGCGTTCCTTATCACTATTAAAAAACTGTCCTTAAGGACAGTTTAAAATTTAATTATCAAGTGGTTTAGTTTTGGGATTTGTATTGCATGGTTTATTAGTGATTTTTCGTCGGATAATGATTTTTCCCTTGCGGGGTTGTTGATTAAATTTTGGTGTTTGGTTGTTTGGATTTAGAACTCCATGTTTATGGTTTTTTACTGAAAGTAATCTAGCTAATAGACTGGCCATTTTGGACCTCATGATAATTATAAAATAAATTAGTTAAAGAACAATTTATTTAATATATATCAATCCAATCAACCAGTCAAGGATATTTATATTTGAATATTGGTTCTTGAATTTAGAATCTTGTTTTAAAAAATAAGTAAAAATATTAAGTCCCAATTCTTGATTCATTATTCATACTTCATAATTCTAATACATATGAAATTAACATTTTACGGGGCCGCCAAGGAAGTTACTGGTTCTAAGCATTTACTTGAGGTTAAAGGAAAAAAAATACTACTTGATTGTGGTATGTTTCAGGGACACCGTAAAGAAGCAGAAAAGAAAAATAGGGAACTACCATTCAATCCAGCGGAAATTGATGCAGTGATTTTATCACACGCACATTTGGATCATTGTGGTAGTTTGCCTGTTATGTGGTTACAAGGTTTTCGTGGGCCAATCTATTGTACTTCGGCAACTCGCGATGTGGCCGAATTGATTTTACTGGATAGTGCGCACGTCCAAGAGTCAGACAATATGCATCTAGCGCAAATTAAAAGTCAAATTGAACCAGAGCCGCCACTTTATACTGAACAGGAAGTCTATGCGGTGATGAAACAGTTTAAAACCATATCTTATCATCAGGAATTTGATGTTTTTAAAAACATTAAAGCAAAATTTATTGATGCTGGACATATTCTTGGGTCAGCTCAAGTAGAAATAACTGTTCACGAACTTTGGCGTGATACCAGAATTGGTTTTACTGGCGATTTAGGCCGTAGTCAAATGCCAATATTGAAAGACCCAGAACAGTTGCAAGGACTTGATGTTTTACTCATCGAATCAACCTATGGCAATCGCATTCACGAGAGTTTTACTGAGGCTAAACGGGTTTTAAAAAAATACGTATTGGAAGCAATCAGACGACAAGCAAAAATTATTGTCCCTTCTTTTGCTCTAGGAAGGACACAAGAACTGGTTTATTTGTTGCACGAGTTGACTGATGCGGGGGAAATCCCACGTTTTCCTATTTATGTTGATTCACCGCTGGCGATAGATCTTACGGAAATATTCAAGAGTCACCCCCAGTGTTTTGACAAAGAAACCTTTTTGACTTTTAGCGCTAGTGACAATCCGTTTGGCTTTCGCAATTTGACTTATACTTATACAACCAATGATTCAATTGCCCTAAACAGTAAACGCGGACCCCTGATGATAATTTCCGCTGCCGGTATGTGCGAAGGAGGAAGAATTAGACATCATCTTAAAAATAGTGTTGAAAATCCCAACAATCTGATATTGATTACCGGTTTTATGGCCAAACATACTTTGGGTAGAAAAATTGTTGACCAGGAACCAATGCTGAAGATTTTTGATAATCTGTATCGACTACGGGCACAAGTGGTAGTAGCAAACGCATTGTCAGCTCATGCGGATTCGGTTGATTTGGTGAATTATGTAGATCGAGTGGGTGAGAGGTTGAAAAAGGTTTTTATTGTCCATGGTGAGGAAACACAAAGTGCAGTCTTTCAAGGTAGACTACAAGAAAAATATGACCGTTTACAGACTTATATTCCAGATTTTGGTCAGCAATTTAAAATATAAAAGCCCGCCAAAAGTGGCAGGCAAATTTTAAATGTAGTCGTTTTTTAGTTCCTCCTTTATTTTTTGCAAAATTTCTTTGCCAGTTAAAATTTTCATTTTATAGAATAAAGCAGCTACTGCCAGTAGAAATAAACTTAGAAATAGTTGTGACCAAATGTTTTTTTGTGGGTTTATTTGTATGATGGCAATAGCCCCGATAGCTAAAAAGAGAAAGATTAATGACAGCATGATAAAAAAATAATAACGCATGACGCTCCTAATTTAATATTGTTAAAGTAAAAATATATTATAAGGAGGATTTGTTCTTTTGTCAATAATTTTTATCCAAGGCAGGTTGTTGAGACAAAATGATAATTATTTTATTATCGCGAGCTCATATTTATGGTAAGACGGGTTATTTTGGATCCTCCGCGTAGAACCGCAAACGCCTTAGATGCGTTTATTCAACCAAGATAATTGATCGATTTTTGGGGTTGAGATGCCCCAGCCAACTGCCTTTGATAAACTAATACTCAAAACCACTTTTTATAGTGGTTTTTTAAATGATGGTAAATTTACAATTTATAATTTACAATTTATAATTATCTAATCGGGGTGTAGCGCAGTTGGCTAGCGCGCGTCGTTCGGGACGACGAGGTCGGAGGTTCAAGTCCTCTCACCCCGACCAAGTTCAGTATACTACCAGCTAGCTTAATTAGTGACTTTTTAGTATTAGTTCATGGTTTTACCAACCTTTGCCAAAGCCACGATAACTGTTTGGTAAAAATGTTAATAGTGAAACAAATCAAAATAAGTTGGTTTGTTTTTTATTTAAGATTTTTACTTAATAACACAATACTTTTCTATCTTTTTTTCACAATTTATGGTATAATAAATAATATGAAGAAACTAGTTTTTTGCAAAAAGTTTAGTGGTAATGAAAAATATCAGAGCTTGCGATTTGTCATGTATACTTTGGGTAGTTTATTGTTGGTGTTTTTATTGGCAGAAGTTATTTTAATTTTTTCTTGGTCAATCATAAGTTTTTCTAAAGCCCCATCTATAAATAAAAATATTTCATCTAACAACAACAGTACCGTCATTACTGTGGATCAAAAAAGATTGAGGAATAATTATATTTCCCAAGTGACCGCATTAGCTAGCCAAACTTCGCAAATAAATATTGACCGTGCTAGTTATACTCAGATTAGAGACGATTTATTGGCTTTATCTGTACCCAAAGATTATTTATCTTGGCATTTTAAACTAGTTATCTCTTTTGATCGGATTTTGGATTTGATGTCCATGCAATCAGACAGTCCTAGTTTAGAGCATGAACAAGCAATCAGTGAACAGGCAAGAATTATCAAGGAACACTTTCAAACGTTATCCGATATAAAACCGCTTGATTTATGAAGAGTCGGTTGATTTCACAAAAGATTATTTTACTTGCTTATCTTTTTTTATTAGCCGTTTTTGGTTGGTGGGCTAGTAGCTGGCCAATGTTGTTGTTGCCAGGTGCGTTGCTACTTTTTGTTTTGACAGTTTTGGTAGTAAAATTGCTCTCGGGTTTGTCTTGGGTAACAATTGATTTTTATAAACATTTAATAGTCCCCCAACTATTTTTACTGGCGGCTGTATTGTTTTATATTTTTTTTAACACTTTGTTTTTACAGAAAATATATTGGGGTTTAGTCTGTCTGGCCATGTATTTTTATCTTTATAACTTGTGGCTTTTTTATAAAAAACCAAAACTCTATCAAGCATTTACCTTGGAAAACTATTCCTGGTATTTGCATCTGGCGGCTAGTTTTTTATTTACCAGTTCAATTTTTGGTTTGGTGATATTTATTAGTTTTACTTGGTATTTGGCAATAATCTCAGTTTTACTATTTGCTGGTTTGGCTTTTATTCAGATGTGGTGGATACAAAGGTTAAATAATACAGATCAATGGTGGTGGTTGCTGACGCATTTGTTTATTTGTTTGGCAGCTTTGGTAAGTATGATGTTATTACCTTTTAGTTTTTATGTTTTAGGATTTTGGTGGACAGCTATTTGGTTTTTAAGTACTACTTTTATCTTTCAACATGTTACGGGTAAATATATTTGGCGTAAATACCTTTGGCAAGCCGGTTTGATTTTCGTGATAGCGCTATTAATTACTTATTCAGCTAAAATATTTTAGTTATTAAAATAAATTTTATATGAACAAAAATAAATCATCTGACAATCAACCAGCCAAAGGTCAAACTACTACCGAGGGGATTGAGGAGCTGTATGTAAAAGAACCCTCGTTTTTTCATCGTCCCTTGGTTGAGCATTCGGGAGTCTTGCGGACCTATTATTTTCTAGTTTGTTTAGTAGTGGGTATTTTTGGTGGAATTTTAGGAGAACTCTTTGTCAACAATTATTTTTCTTCTCAAGGTTTACAGCTGACCAGTTTTTGGCAACCAGCAGCTGATAGTACTTCTGATGAAAAACAGCAGGTAATTATTTTGCGTTCTAGTGAGGCAAACAAAGCAGAAAGCACAGCACTTAGCAGTTTGGTGGAAGCGGCTGGTGCAAGTGTGGTAGGGGTATTTCCAGAAAAAAAAGCAGGTGAGTCAATCTGGGATAGTATTTATTTGCCCAGTGAACAGCTGGGCAATGGTTTGATTTTAACTTCTGATGGCTGGATTGTTACTTCTGAGCAGGTGATCAATACCACGAGTAGTGATTTAGTGGTGGTATTCTCTGATAAAAATATGGCCAAAGTTGAAAGAGTTGTGATTGATAAAGCTTCAGGAGCAGTTTTTATTAAAGCTGATGCCCAAGGATTGAAAGTAGTAAAATTTGGTAGTAGTCAGATTTGGTTTCCTGGTGAGCAACTATTGGTGTTGGCTAGTTCGGTGGCTAGCGGAAAGTATAAAACCGCTTTAACCAATTTAGCTAGATTAAATTACCAACCAGCTCAAAAATCACAAGATTTGTTGCAAAACTCTGAGACCTACAAGGAAAAAGTTTTACTCAAAGATGCAGTTGATAGAGAATTTTTTGGTAGCCCAGTGGTAAATTTGAAAGGAGAGATAATTGGTATCTTATATGGCGGACAATTGTCACCTAGCTCCAGTGAACTTTCAGGAAATATTGTAATACCACATAACTATTTCTCACAGGTTTTAAAGAATTTATTGGCAAATGGAGAAATTGATAGACCATATTTGGGAGTAAATTATCTTGATTTGGCCCAGATAGTAGGTTTGGATAAAAATGTGAGCGAGGGTCGGCAGAGCGGAGCGGTTTTATATGGTGAACGAGGTACTTTGCCGGCAGTGATGCCAGACAGTCCAGCGGCTAAAGCTGGATTGAAGGCAGGTGATATAATTATCAAAGTGAATAATGAAACCGTTGATACCAATAATTCTTTGACTGAACTAGTGCAGCAATACAAAGTAGGAGATGTTTTAAAACTAACTATTATTTTTCAAGGTACAGAAAGGGTAGTGGATGCGGTACTGACGGCAAAGCCAAAGGTTGGAAATTAGAATTTTGAATCGCGAATTTATATTTTGCATCAGGAAATCTTGAATATAAAAATGAAAAATCTCGCTACTCGGGCGAGATTTTTTAGTTTAGATACTTCATAAATTTGGATTAATTTGCAAAATTAAAATTAACTAGTGATTAGTTATTTAAATTAATTATTATAAATTCCAGAATCAACTCTCTTCTGTTACCAGCTCCGAAGAAGGGGAGTATTTACGATTGCGGATTTTCCATCGGTCAGAATATTGTCCTAAGCCTTGTTGATAAAATTGATTACGTCTCCGAGTACTTATTTGAGACCATTCTAAAACCGAACTAAAATTTAATTTGTATCTCCCTCTAACGACAATATACTTAATTTCTTGTCTTTTGATAGCTTGTCTGATAGTTTTGGTGCTTACCCCAAATAAGTGACTAGCTTGGGTAATTGATAAGCGAATTATTTTTTCTGTCATTTTATTTAAATTATAGAATATTCTATACTTTAATTGTATAGTATTTAATAAATAAGTCAATAATTGTTACTTTTTTGATAATAAGACGTATAAATAGAAAGAAATTTCTAATTATTAATTACTAATAACTAATCAATGATTTAATTTAAGAATTAATTAATTAGTAATTCATTAGTAATTAGAAATTAGTTATTAGTAATTAAATAATGCTATTTACATTTCCCAAGCAATTAGCTAGTATAACTTTATGCTAAATTTAGACTAATTTTCCCGAAAATTTATTATGTTTGTAGGGTTAATTAGTTTTTTTATTGGCTAAACTTTGGATATTTATTATTTTGTTGTGTAATATATCGGACAAATAATCGTCTTAACAAATGAAAGCATTTAAAAAAATTACAGAGGCTTTTTTACTGGAACGGCTGAAAAAAGGAGATTCAGACGCTTTTGCCCAAGTTTATGATGAATACGCCGACAAAATTTACCGTTTTATTTATTTTAAGGTTGACAACCAGCTGTTAGCAGAAGATTTGACTAGCCAAACTTTTTTAAAGTGTTGGGAGTATATTCGCCAGGAACAAAAAACAGTCGAGAATATTCAAGCTTTTTTATACCGTATTGCTCGTAATAATGTGATTGATTATTATCGAACTAGAAAAGAAACAACGGATTTATCTGCCGCTATTGGACTTGATGATCAAAAATTGCCTCTACCTGATGAAAAAATTAGTATTGACCAAGATACAAACGTGATGATTTCGGCTCTGGCAGAACTGCCAGATGATTACAATGATATAGTGACTTTGCGTTATATTGAAGAATATACAGTCAGAGAAATTGCCGGTATTTTAGGAAAAACCGAAAACAATGTTCGCGTCACACTCCATCGCGCTATACAAGCACTAAAAAATCAAATTAAACAAACATTAGACAAGGATTAAATGGATAAGTTAAATAAAAATTTACAAAGTTTAAGAGCAATAAAACTTGATAGTCAAGCCAAAGCCAGAGGGCGCGTGGTTTTATTGTCCAACTTAGCTTCTGATCAAACGGAAAAATTTTCTCTGATAAAATATTTAATTTCCCACCCATTGGTTTTGAAGCCTCTGACTTATGTGGCAGCGGTGGTTTTGTTGTTTTTATTTGGTTCCTCCTATACTTTTTCAGCCGCCACCAACGCTTTGCCCGGCAATACTTTGTATCCAGTCAAGTTGCAGTTGGAAAAGTTGCAAGTTACTATGACTTCTGACCAAATGCTGAGAGCTAAAAAACAAATTGAGTTTACCGACCGGCGTTGGCAAGAATTTCAAAATATTTCCGAATCAGACGTCTTGTCTTTGGAAAAACAAGAGCAAGTAGCCAGAGCCGCTAGATACTTCAATGATTCTTTGCAAGAAATGAAAAATAGCCTAAATGAAGTAAGTCAAGTAGAGAAAAATACTACCACCAATGGCGCAGTTGATATTGCTCAACTAGTCAACACCAAAACCAAACAGTATGAAGAAAAATTGGCTGGAGAATATGTTGATCTGCCAATTTCAGTTAAGTTGGTGATTGCCAAAGAAGTAGAAGAGATAAAGTTTCAGTCATTGGAGTTGTTGGTGACTAAATATGAACAAGGCAGTAGTAGCGTTTCTCAAAGCGAGGTGGAAGCACAGTTACAAAGTAAAATTATATCTTTGGTAGAAAAAGCCAGTACCATGTCTGGAGATAGGCAAACTACTGCTTTGGAAAAATTACAATCAGTCCAAACGGCACTGTCTGATAAAAAATATTCTTTGGTAGTAAGTTCTATTCGTACTTATGAACAGTGGTTGGCAGAGGAAAAAGCCAAAGCCGAAGCAACGACCGAAGAGGCAACTACAACAGAAGGTGAAGTTTTAGGTGAAGAAGAGGTGGTTGACGAGACAGTAAATACTGTGAGTGATGTTAGTGCCAATACTTCAACAGAGAAAATAGTAGAATAAAAATTACTTGCCTGGTATTCTGAAAAAAGTATTTTAAAAAACAAAATTTACCTCTACTTTTTTGACAACAAAAAAGTAGCAAAAAATTGCGTCCAATGCTTTGGTTCAGGCAAAATTGCCAATCCGCTCGTGTGCCTCTCAAAATCGCTTGCGCTAGTTGAGAGGCAAAATTCACTCGCTCCTTGACAATATTTGCACTTCACAAAGCAAATGGCCGAATAAAAATAAATTAAATGTTTAAAAATTTAGATTTATTTACAAAATTAGAAAATTAAAAATTAAAAATTTTTTAAACGTTTGAAATTTGTAGATTTATGTCTATAGCTTTCAGACTTTTAAAGTCTGTGTCCCGCGCACGCGGGATAAAGTAGATCTTTGTTAGAACTTTGAATCATTCGGCCCTTCGTGTTATTTCACGTTTGGGGGCTTTGGCAAAAAGTGAACAAGCAGATAGTTCTTTGCCAGTCATAAATGACTGGGTACGCTGCTTGTTCTAGACGAGCGGCATTTAGAACACTGCTTAGAGTTTGCTTTATAAAAATGCCATTTGACCAAAGGTCGGACCAACGTAATCAGTAACCAAGATAAGCCTGGGTGGTTCTTTCGTTGCAATGAGTTCTAGCAAGACCTAATTATTAAAAAACACAAACACTGTATGAAAAAGTTTTTGATTGGCAGTTTGACAGTCATGACCGTAGTTTGGGCCATGGGTTTGTCTGCTTTCGTAGCAGTCCCAGCCTCAGCTGCTGTTGGTGATCTTGTTAAATCTGCTTCATCTAGCACAGTCTATGTAGTAAAGGCAGACGGTGTCACAATTTGTCAGTTCCCACATGCCAATGTTTACAAGTCATGGGGATATCCATCAAATTTCAGCACCGTTATGACTAAGGACCTCTCCAGCTACACTGTAGGATCAAACATCGAATTTAGAGATGCTTCCTTAGTGAAGGGAGATGGCCCAGCTGTATACCTCGTATACAACAACATGAAGAGACCAATTGTTTCTGATGTGGTCTTTTTGGCTCTCGGTTATGACTGGGATGATATTACCTGGTTATCCGATGCATTTTTAGCTGATTACACCACTGGCGCGGTAGTTGATTCTTCAACTATGCACCCAGATGGTCAAATCGTAAAATATGCTGGAAATTCAGCGGTTTATCTCATTGATAACGGCATGAAGCGACCATTTGCTTCAGGTGCGGCTTATGAAGCCAATCGTTATTCTTGGAGTGACATTATTACTATCCCTGACACCGAGACCTATCCAAATGGCTCAGCCATTTCAGGTTATGAGCAAGCTTTATCCTTACCAAATTGTATTGGTACCTCAGCAACTCCAGCTGGTAGCGGTTTGACAGTAGCTTTGTCTGCTTCAACCCCAGCCGCTGGTAGCATTATCACTGATTCATCCAATGGAGGTCAGGCTTTAGCTTCTTTCACCACTGTTAACTTCACCGCCTCTTCTGATGGTGATGTTAAAGTAACCAATTTGAAGTTCAAGAGAACAGGTGTATCATCTGATACCTCACTTGATAACATGTATCTCTATGATGGTAATACCAAACTTACTGATGGTGGTTCACTATCAAGTGGTATGGTTACCTTCAACAATTCAAATGGTTTATTCACAGTTCCAGCCGGCACTACCAAGTCCATCACAGTTAAAGGTGATGTATCTACCACTGCCACCGCTGGTCAGACTATTGGTTTTGAATTATCCGGTTCCGCTTGGGTTACCACCAACGGTGCATCCGTTTCTGGTAGTTTCCCGGCCTCTGGACATTTAATGACCGTAGCTTCTGTGTCTGATTTGGCCAAAGTTGGTGTGGCTACAACTTCTGTAGCTACAACTGTTGATCCTGACTCCACTGATGTAGTGGTTTGGCAGGGTACAGTTTATACCACCAACCAAACTGTGGCTTTGCACTATGTTAAATTTACTTCCCTCGGCAGCATTCAATATGATGACTTGAAGAATTTCAAGTTATATGATGGTGGCACTTTGGTTTCCTCTGTTGCCAGCATGACTTCTGACCGCGAAGTAATGTTTGACTTAACTGGCAGCCCAGTTAATTTCACTGTTGGTCAATCCAAGACCTTCAAAGTAATGGCTGATGTCGTCAAAGGTTCTACCCGTACTTATAATTTCACTATCCAAGAAGCAACTGATATAGTTGCTAAGGATACCAATTATAATGTGTATGTTACTTCCAAAGTAACTAGCTCTTATGCTAACTGGGTGGTACTTAAGATGACTACTGATACTCAAATTAATTCTGGTGATTTAACTATTACCAAAGCCAATACCTCACCAACTGGCAATGTTGCTCAAAATGGTACCAATGTAAAAGTTGCTACCTTTGAGTTGAAAGCCACTGGTGAAGATATGAAGGTAAAAGATTTGAACGTTAAGGCTGATTTTTCTTCAGGTTATGAAGGTGGTCTTGACAATGGTAAAGTATTTTTCAATGGCGTCCAAGTTGGTTCTACCAAGGATTTAACTGAAGCTGGTACCATCAACTTTACTTTTGGTTCAAGTTTGATTGTTCCAGCCGGTACTACAGGTGTATTGGATATCTATGCTGATATACGTTCAGCTACAGGTACTACCATCACTGATGGTTCTGACGTCACTGTTTCTTTGGAAGCAGGCAGTTCCAATGTCCAAAAGATGGCATCACTTGGCTATACTAGCGCTCCAAGCGCCTCAGTACCAGCAAATAGTTTAAATGTAACCGCTGGTTCATTAAGTATTACTGAGTACTCTGCTTATACCAACCAAACCATGGTAGCAGGTAGTAACAACGTCAAGGTTGGTAGCGCTGTGTTTACCGCTGGATCAGCTGAAGGTGTCAATGTGACTTCAATCACAGTTGATTTATCAGCTGCTGAAGCTGGTAGCTCTACTAACATGTATTTGATGAAGGATGGTGTACAAATTGGTGTTACAAAACCAACCTTGTCCACTTCCAACATCTTTTCAGTCAATTTCAGCATCCCAGCTTCTGGTAGCCAGATCATTGATCTGTATGCCAGTTTGAAGAGTAATGCCGGACAAGGTACTTGGGAAGCTTCTATGTCTGCTGAAGGTGTAGGATTAACCACCAACAACACAGTTACTGCTGGTGCCCAAGCTTTACAAGATATTACCATTGGCACTGGTGCTTTAACTGGTGTAGTTGATGCTTCCAGACCAGATGCTGATATAATCTTAGCTGGTACTACTAAAGTCTTGATGAACGCTATTAAGTTTACTGCTCAGTATGAAGACTTCAATGTTCAAGAAATGACTTTTACTGCAGACAATGCTACTGGTAATTTCCAACAACATGTTGGTGCAGTCACACTTGAATATCCAACTCAAGGTGGTGGCACAGGTACAGCTCTTGGTTATATGGCAGGTGGTAGTGTTACTTTCACAAACCTTACCTTCTATATAGCAAGAGATACTTCAGCTGTGTTGAAAGTTTACATTGATGTTCCATCACTATCATCTGGCACCATTTCTGGTGGCACTGGTAGTATAAATTGGGATGTTTCTGCTACTTATAAGCATGTCGGTTTAGGAAGTGGTAATACTGACAGTGATGCTGATTCAGCACCTGGTATAGTTGCTGCTTCTGATATTGATGGTAATGACATGGTAGTAAGAAAGACCAGACCAACAGTAACCTTGGTTTCTTTACCAGCTACTACTTTGACTGCTGGTGATAAGACTCTTTCCAAGTTTACCGTAGCGGCTGATGCTAAGGGTTCTATTGAACTCTTTGAATTGAATTGGGATGTTGCCACCTCAGGTGTAGCCTTCACTAGCCCGAGATTGTACAACGATGCCAATCCAAGCACAGTGTTAACTGCTTCTGGTACTGCAGCGTTTACTACAACCGGTTTAGAATATAAGCTTACTACCCCAGAGCAAATTGCTGCTGGTTCAAGTAAGACCTATATCTTAGTAGGTTTAGCTGGCGCTGTTTCCAACCCAGCAAGTGTTTCTACTAATTTAGATGCTGATTCAAGTGGAAGTACCGGTACACTTGGTACTCTCATGGGTTCAGCTACCTTTATTTGGTCAGATCAATCAGCTGTTCCACATACCTTACATACAGCTGACTGGGCAGGCGGCCTATATGTGAAGACTTTGCCATCTGGCACTCAAACATTATATTATCCTAATTAATTTTTGAGTTTAGTTAGATAGTAAAAGTACTTTACAACGCTTTCCACCCCCTGTTCCTATGGCAGGGGGTGGATTGTTTTTAATTACTAATAACTAATTACTAATTTTAAACAAATTAGTATTTTTTATTGGTTTTTGTTATAATTTTTATAGTTTATTTGTCTGTTAAGCTAGTATTTGATATTTAGATTATTGAATAAAAGGTTTAAAAAGTATTATTATTTTTTATTAATATTAAATTTTGTAATTTTTAATTTTGTAATTTTATAAACAAAAGAATATAAATTTTTAAACATTTGAAATTAAAAATTATTTAAAAATTAGAAAATTTAAAAATTAAAAATTATATAATATGGAAAATCAACTAGACAACAATCAAACCAATCAACCAGTGAGTGAAAATAAAAACCAAAACCGGATTTGGTATTTGGTGATAATTATTGCAGTTTTGGCAGTGATTTCTTTTCTGGTTTACAATAATACCAAAGACAAAACCCCAAAAGTAAGTGAAGAACCAACTAATGGAGAAATATTAATGGGTGGAGAAGAACTATCTCAGTATTTTCAAAATGAAGAAAAAAAATTAGCTCCTGATGTTTTGCCGCCCGCAGAAATAAAAGTCAGATTTGAAGCTGATTTAGCTGCTGCCAAACAATATATAATTGATGAAGAAGGCAAAGAACTAGGTAGTCCTTACCAAGGTTATATGGGAGTTGCCAATTCTTTGCGAGCTATGGGGAATTACGAAGGAGCTGAACAAGCCTATTTTGATATGATAGAAAAATTCCCTAATGATGAACTTATCTATCACAATTTAGGTGTTTTATATGAAGATATGCATCAGTATTTGGAAGCAGCTAAGGCATATTCTACTTCTATAGCCAAAAAACCAGATGAGCTTATTGCCCATATGAAACTAGCTGATCTATATGTCAAATATTCAAGTCAACCAGGAAAAGCCAAAGAAGTATATCTCAAGGCCTTGGAAGCAACTGGAAATCATCCAGAAATGCTCAAAGCCTATGCAGGTTATTTGGAATATACAGAAAATAATCTATCCGAAGCTTTGCTGTATTGGAAAGAAGTTTTGAAAGCTTATCCTGATAATCAAGCGGTGAAGGAGAGAGTGGAAGAACTTGAAAACAAGTTAAAGTAGCTTATAGTATGTAGCTGTTAGCTTTTAGCTTAATGATTTAAGAATTTAGAATTCATAAATTGTACTTCATAATTCATACTTCATAAATCATAAATCTTATTAATATTTATCCTTAATACTTAATTCTTTATACTTAATACTAATCTGATGTCCCAAAACACCCTCAAACGAATCATCCAATCAGGACTGGCAGCTGTGCTGTTTGTGCCAATTTTAGTAAGTGGCAAGTTTTTATTTCCCTATATTCATTTAAAAAATGTAACTTTTCGGGTGCTAGTGACAATTATTTTAGTTTTAGCTGTTTGGTATTTATGGCGACAAGGTGAAATGTATGTGCGCAAAAATTATGTTTTGTATGCTTTTGCTGGACTGCTGGTAGTAGAAGTCATTGCTGGAATTTTTGGGGTAAATTCACAAAATAGTTTTTGGAGCAATTATGAACGGATGGATGGTGTGGTTTTGTTTTGGCATTTACTGTTGTACTTGTTTTTACTTTTTCAGTTTTTTCAGACCAAAGCCGATTGGCTGTTGTTGTTGCGTTTATCATCAGTGGTGGCTGTGATTTTATCAATTTATGGATTGGCACAACGGGCGGGAGTAAGTAACGCCTGGATTTTACCCAATGACGCTCCTCGGATCGCTTCCACCATAGGTAATCCTGCTTATTTTGGAGGGTATTTGTTGTTTCACATATTTTTTTCTGGAATTTTGCTTTACCTAGACCGAGTGCGGTGGCGACAGGTGATTTACGCTTTGGGAGTCATATTTTTCAGCTATATGATGTATGTGACAGGAACTCGTGGACCTTTCTTAGGACTGGTGGTGGGACTTATGGTGATGGGGCTTATGTATTTTAAACACGCTAGTAAAAAATTGAAAATCGGCATAGCTGTCGGTCTACTGCTTATCCCTTTGTCTGGAATATTTTTGTATACACAGCGAGATGCTGCTTGGCTTGGCACATCAACTCTAAAAAGAATTGCCGATATCAATTTGAAAGATTTGACTACAATTGATCGTATCAATACTTATGTTACTTCGTGGCATGCTTATACCGATCGTCCTTTATTTGGCTATGGACCGGAGAATTATCGTTATGGGTTCAATAAATACTACAATCCCGAATTGCATGAACAGTGGTTTGACCGGGCTCACAATGTTATTTTTGATTATCTAAATATAGGTGGACCTTTGGCACTGATCTTTTATTTATCACTTATGGGATCGGCATTGTATTATCTTTGGCAAGCAAGAAAAGATGATTATTTTTTGAGTGTGCTTATGATTGGTTTGCTGTCAGCTTATTTTTTCCAAAATTTATTTGTGTTTGATTCATTGAATACTTATTTGCCCTTGCTTGTTAGTTTGGCAATGTCTGCTTGGCTTTTTTTACACAAACAAAATTTGGCTAGCAAAATTTCAGCTAGAGTAAGATCTTGGCAGTTGCCGGTTTTATTGGTGGTAGTTTTATTTGTCATATTTAGCAATTATTTTATTGTTATTCGCCCGGCCAAAGCGAATTTGTTGATGATTGAAGCTTATCGTAACAGTGTGGTTGATCCCCAAAAAACTTTGGAACTTTTTCAAGCCAGTATTGATATGAAAACCTATGGTTCGCGTGAAGGCATGCTGCAGCTAAATAATTTTGCTAGTTCAATGGTACGCGATCCCAATCAAACCATTGATTTTAAGCAAAAAGTTTTCCAGGTCAATCGCACTTATATTTTGGATCACCTAAATCGCGACCCGCATGATATTCAACTGCGAATGCTGCTTGCCAATACCTATCTTGGCTATGCTTTGCTGGATAATACTTATTATCAAAAAACTGTTGATTTATTATCACCCTACCTTGATGATTCACCGGATAGGCTAGAGATTTATTTTACTTTGGCGCAGGGGTATTTAGGCGTAGGAGACATTGATCGAGCGGGTTGGGCAGTCAGGACAGCCTATCAAAAAACTCAAAGTAAGCCCTCGGTGTATTTAAATTTACTGAATTATTATGCGGCGGTCGGAGATACGGAAAATCTTTTGACTATCGCTAGTGAATATGAAAACAAATTTCCGTTGGGTTTGAATGAGTGGAAACAGCTGGCAGAGTTTTATTACAATGTTAAATTGTATGACTTGGCAGAAAAAGTATTGCAAACAAAAATCATTCCCCAAGAAAAAGAAAATATTCAAAATTTTGCTTCCCTGGTAGCTGTTTGGCGGGATATGGGAAAAATTGACGAAGCGATTGGTTTGCTGGAAGAAATGCGTTTAGCTTTTCCGCAATATGCCAGTGATATCAATAACTATATTGAGCAAATGCGAGAGGAAATGGGTAATTAATTTTAAATTATAAATTGTAAATTTTAAATGTAATTGTCATTCCCGTGTAAACGGGAATCCAAAAATTAAAAATAAAAGATTTTTTATTTCAACTTTTTGTCAGCAAAAAGTAGCAAAAACTGCCGACCAGCGCTTCCGTTCAGGCAAAATTGCCAAACGCTCGCTTGCCTCTCAAAAGCGCTTACTCTAGTTGAGAGGCAAATCCCGCTCGTTTATTGGCAATTTTTCACTTCAGGAAGCGGAAGGTCGGAATATTTTAAAAATTTTGATTTATTTAAAAATTAAAAAATTACAAAATTAAAAATTGATTAGTAATTAATAATTGACCAAAAGTTATCCCCTGGTCATATATTAAATATTTTTTATAATAAAAAGCAAAGTTAATTTGAACTAGGAAGGAGGGTATTAGTAAAAAGTTCACCCTGTTAAATTGCTTTTGCACCGCCTGTGGCGGATTTAACAAGGGTTTAAGTTAGAAAGCACAAAGCATTGTCATGCTGAACTCGTTTCAGCATCTTATGAGATTCCGAACCAAGTTCGGGATGACAAAAAATAAAAAAATTAAAATGCCATTCCGTATTTAATACGGAATCTAAAAACAAAAAAATATTTATTTTTTGGATTCCTGACTAGATCAGGAATGACAAGGAAAATTGATTTCTGATATATTACAAAAGTAAAATTCCTGCCACTACAGGCAGGCAGGAATGAAAAAATTCATACATCATAAATCATAACCAAATTCTTAATACTTAAAAATTATAAAATTTAAAAATTAAAAATTTTTTATATGAGGAGAGAGAAGAAAAACATATTTTTTTTGTTGACGACTTTGATTGGTAGCAGTCGCAGGTTATTTATCCCAATAACAATCGGGATTTTTTTGTTTTTTGTTTTTATTTTGCCAGTTCAAGCTATTATCATCGCACCCACAGCCACAGTCGGTGGTACAGTGAGAGATGCTAATACCAATCAAACAATACCCGGTGCTCGGTTGATGGTGGTGGAAACTTTTACTGACCCTAACTGCGTAGCCGAGTTTGGTGAAAATAAATGTTTTGACAATCATTATATATTCAACGAGACCACGACCAATTCATCCGGATCTTATAACTTTATAGTTGATGCTTGCGGTATGTCTTCATTGTTGGTAATTGTCAAAGAGGGCTATCAAAATTTTTCCCAGCCGAATAGTTTTGCTTGTTGGAGTAGTCAGGTAAAAAATATTTTACTAACGCCTGATAATCCTGTCTTACCTGAGCCGGTTATAATTATTCCAGGGATTATGGCCAGTTGGAACCGGTATCTTTTAGACAAAAATTTAGAATACGCTGATGAGTGGGTGCTTGATCCACATTTTCACACTTATGACCAGCTGATTTCTGACCTGCAAACCTATGGAGGTTATGTCTTGGGCCAAACCTTGTTTACTTTTCCTTATGACTGGCGGAAAAATAATGAGTTTACCGCCCAACTGTTGCGATCAAGAATTCAAGACATCAAAGCTCAAACCGGAGCTAGTAAAGTTGATATAGTAGCTCATTCTATGGGCGGACTGATAGTTAGGTATTATATTGAGAGTGAATTATATCAAGATGACATTGACCAGTTAATTTTTATTGCCACGCCCCAACGCGGCGCACCCAAAGCGTATCTGGCTTGGGAAGGCGGATTTTTGGGGACCAGTATTGTGTCTGATTTTTTATTAGAAGTTTTAATTGCAAAAATTGCCAAAACTGATGGATTTTGTGACAGCGTTATAACCCGCAATACGTGTGTTTACAACTATATCCGCAACTATCCAGTAGCCACAGTCAAACAACTTTTACCAGATAATGCATATCTAGAATCAGCATTGACCAGTGAGTTATTGTTGTATCCTGACAATCATCCAAACAATGATTTTTTGGAATTTTTAAATAATCAGGAAAGTTTGGCTAAGTTGTATGATTCTGGCATTGAGATTAGCACAATATACAACTCTACCCCAAATAGCACTGTAGCTGGCATTAAAGTAATTGACCGTGAAGCAGGTCAAGTTCCTTTTTGGGAATATGGTTATCCGCACGGGTTTACTAGTTTGTTAAGAAATAATGGAATAATAAAAGGAAATGGAGATGGTACAGTAACAATTGATAGTAGTATTTATTTAGATTCAACTAGAAATATAAGTAAATTAAGTACAAATCATTCGAAGATTGTTTCGTTATCAGCCAAAAATGTAATTGAAATATTAAAAGGGGAATTTATTGATATTCAAGTAATTGATCAACCAGATGAGTATGTAATTATTCAAGTGCATTCACCAATCAATGCGCAAATAGCAACGCCTCAAGGGAAAATTGTTGGGCAGGATTTTGCTTCTGGAGTTGATGTCAATGAAGTTGAAGGAGCATATTACTCTGGCAGTGGAGCAACAAATGAATATATTGTTTTACCGCTAGTTGAAACAGGGGAATATGAGGTTAGTTTACAAGGAACTGGAAGTGGTGAATATAAAGTTGAAATAATTTTAGCTGATGAGCAAGGAATAAGCAGTAAGGCATTTTCCGGTCAAATAGCCCCTGAAGTTGTGATAGATCTAAAGTTTCAGATAAATGAACAGGAGATAGGTGAAATTTTACCTGTTGATAAAACTGATCCAGTTATTACTATCACTAGTCCGGAAGTAAAAGAGTATGAACATCATTTACTGGTGCCAATCCAATATTTAGCAACAGATGATAGTGGGCAAATAACCACCAGCACTATTTGGTTCGATAGTGAAGAATATGGGGGAGAAAATATTGATTTGTTTGTTTGGGAACTTGGGGAACACAAACTAGTAGTAAAGAGTAGTGATTGGTCAGGCAATAGTGCAGAACAAGAGGTTGTATTTACAGTTATTGCCACTATAACTAGTTTGCGATCAGATATCAATCGGTTGTATGATGAAGGAGAAATAAAAAATCAAAAAACCAAACAACAGCTTTTGACTGATACTGAAGTTTTGCAAAAGCTTTTGCAGTTTTATAAACCATATTTAGCGTCCAAACATCCATTTTTTGGCATGGTAATTGATAAGATCATAGGAGAGGTTATAAGCAAGCGACTTAGTAAGTATTTACGTCAAGGATATATCAGTGTCAAAACACACCAAATTTTGAAAACGCAAATGATTTATATAATTAAACATTATTAATTTATGAAAAAAACAGTTTATTTTATCCTGTCTTGGCTAGGAGTAGCTATTTTAGCCTGGCTAACAGCCAGTATTGGTAAAAATATTTACGGCATATTTTTTCCTGATCAAGTAATGGGTACTTGGATTAATATCATTGAGCCTGGTATTATAGAAGGATTTGTATTGGTATATTTATTTTGGCTGGGACTTTTGTTTGTGCCCGTGTTTAAAACCAAATGGTGGCAGTATGCTTTGGCACCGGGTTTAATATTATTTTTACCTTTTATGCTTTTTTGGCAAATTGCTCTAATGGGGATAATGTTCTTTGCGGTTGGAGTGGGGTTGGGGTATCTGGCGCTTTGGTTGAAGAAAAAAATTGGTACAGGATTTAAGATTTAGGATTTATGATTTAAGAATAGATTTTTATTCCCTCTCTTAAAATAAGAGAGGGTTAGGGAGAGTTATATTTTTGATTTTAACCCCCTTAGTCCCCCTTATATTAAGGGGGAAAAGAGAAAGTAAGATTTATATGAAGGTTTATTTTAGATTTTTTTGGATTCCTGCCTGCGCAGAAATGACAAGGATAAATACAAAAATGTCATTCCTTATTTAATAAAGAACATCTTGTCATCCCTGACTTGATCAGGGATTTAAAAATAAAAAAAAGATGAGAGAGTATTTTGTTTATATTCTGGCTAGTAATATAAATGGCACATTGTATATAGGTGTGACTTCAGATTTGAAGAAAAGGATATATGAACATAAAAATGATTTAGTACCAGGTTTTACCAAGAGATATAAAATTCATGATTTAGTTTATTTTGAAGTAACCAATGACATCAGAGAAGCATTACTTAGAGAAAAAAGATTAAAAAAATGGAAAAGAGAGTGGAAAATTAAGCTAATTGAAAAAAATAACCCAAGTTGGAAAGATTTATATGAAGGTTTATTTTAGATTTTTTTGGATTCCTGCCTGCGCAGAAATGACAAGGGAGAAGGGATTCCTGTTGAAGTTTATCCGCTAAATAAGCGGGATAGGAATGACAAAAGAAAAGCGGAAGGTCATAATACCTTAATATATATAACATGGAGATAAAATTTCTTTTACCTGAAATAAAAAGATATATTTTTAGTCTTGAGAATAATATGCCACAAAGAGTTTTTCGGGTTATAGATTTACTGAAGAGGTTTGGTAGTAATTTACCTATGCTCTTATCCGAAGTTTAGGAAAGGGATTGTTTGAATTGAGAATAAAAGGGAATAAAGAAATAAGAATATTTTTCTGTTTTTATAAAGATCAGGCAGTTTTATTGCATATATTTACAAAGAAAACAAAAACTATACCCTTTAGAGAATTAAATATAGCTAAAGAGCGAATGAAGGACTTGACTGAATTATAACTTATATGTTATAATGATTTTATGAAGAAAAAAATATATTTAGAATCATATTCTAGAGTAAAAAAACAAGCTTTTCGTAAAAAAGGTTTTAAAAAGGCTTATGATGAATTGGAGCCTGAGTTTGCTTTGATTGAGATGATAATTGCCAAGAGAATTGAAAAAGGAATGACGCAAAGTCAGTTGGCAAAGAAAATGGGTACTAAGCAATCAGCTATTTCCCGACTGGAAGGAGGCGAGTACAATCCCTCATTGGATTTTTTGAAAAAATTGTCCAAAGCACTTGATGTCAAAATGAAAATATCATTTAATTAGAATTTATTTTTAAAATTAGAAAATTTATTTACAATTTATAATTTGAAATTTATAATTTTTCTTCAAAATTAGCCCTGTGGATAACTTTATTGCTGGTTGAGATAAATAATTGTTATAATATTAGCGAAAAAGTAGATTTTAATTTTTATTCTAGTTTCACTATATAACTCTTGGAGGAGAGGACGCCGTGCTGCAGCACGGCGTTTTTTGATACAAAAAAAACAGACCAGGGTCTGATTTAGTTGAAAGTTAGTAAAGTATATAAAGTTAGGAAGTATAGTTGATTTAAGATTTATGATTTAAAATTTAAGAATACTCATAAATTATACTTCATATATCATAAATCTTATAAATTATTTATAATTTAAATTAACCATTATAGGTTTCTCTAGTTTTAGATATCATATTGCCAATATCAATATGTTGTCTCACTGTCTGTAACTGTTTATTGTCTAGTGGTGTTTGATTTATTAATTCCCTGATAGCTTGGGCCAAAGATTGGATATCATTTGCCTCAACCAAACGATAATGAGTTTGCGGATAAAATTCTAGCATTTCAAAAATTCCACCCACTCTAGTCGTGACAATTGGTAAGCCAACAGCCATCGCTTCCAGTAAGGTATAAGGCAGGCCTTCTTTGACTGAAGGTAGAACGAAAACATCAAAAGCCGGTAAATATTTTTTGGCATTTTGGATACTCCCCAACAAAAATACTTTATTCTCAAGTTTTTTTTGTTTGATAAGATTTTGTAAATTTTTCTTTTCCGGTCCTTCACCAATGATACAGAAAATAGTATCAGAGTTTGTCTCCACAATTTTATTTGCTGCTGTAATGAGGGCAGGTAGATTTTTGGTAGGATAAAGATTGGCAATAGAACCAATCAGATGACCACTAGTTGTTAGTTGCTCATTTTTTGCTAAGCGAACTAATTTTTCACGTGCCTCGTTTTTTCCCAAAGTAGATGTGTTGGCTATTTCTATACCATTGTGGATAGTAACTATTTTTTCCATAGGAAAATTGTTTAAGCGGGCAGCGGAACGGTCGTATTCTGATACGCAGATAACTTTGTTTTTGTATTTGGCGGAGACCTTTTCTGCCCATAAATAAATTTTTTTCAAAATTTCGGCAATTGGTTCCAAAAAAACCCAACCGTGTGCAGTATAAATAACTTTTTTCTTTAAACCCCAAGCTGCCAGAGATCCTAGGATACTTATTTTGCTGCTGTTTAGATGGATAACGTCGGGATTTATTTTTTTAATAATTTTTCTAATTTCAAAAATTGCCAGCAAGTCAAAATGCGGTAAAATTGATCGTTTGACATATTTTAACCGGCACCAAGGAATATTGGCATCTTTCAATTTCAAAGGTAGCCAATCAGTGTTTAGGCCACCGGAAGCTACTGTGATATCAAATTCATCTTTGAGGTGCGTTGCTAAATCCAAAACATAAGCTTGGGCACCACCAGCTTCAGGGAGAGTAATTAAATATAAGATTTTTTGCATAGCAAAAAAGATTTATGATTTATGAAGTATGATTTAAGAGTTCTTTAGTTTTGGTTAAAAAACCCTGCAATAACGCATGTGTAGTATTTGCTTGTTCGACCAATGATTTAAAATCTGTTTCATTTAAATAGCCAACATCTTTGGCAATCAATATTTGATCTTTTAATTCAGTCAAAGAGCCGTGGGCTTGATAGTAAAAGCGTAGCTTATCTTTGAACCCTTGTCTACCAAAACCTTCAGCAATATTACTTGTAACTGAACTTGATGATCTTCTCATCTGATCAACTAAAGAATAAGTTTCTTCTTTGGGAAAATTTTTGGTTATAGAATAGATTAAAATGACGAGTTTATGTCCTTCTTGCCAAACTTTTAAATCAGTAAAAGATTTTATTTTATTATTTTCTAATTTATTCATAAAACGTAAATCGTAAATCTTAAATCCTAAATCTTAGTGATATTCATAAATCTTAAATCGTAAATCGTAAATCTTACTTACCCATTAGTAATTTTTTAACCAGGTATCTCACACTTCTTCTCAAGTAGGCCAGCCAGAAATTTGGATAATCCTTTCTATATTTCATCACCAACCTAATGTTCATCTTCATCATAGCAAGGATTTTTTCACGGGTCACGCTAGATGCGTGCTGGCGATATTTGGTCATATATTCTGACAAGTTTGCCAGCGGCCAAATTATACCCATTTTTAGCCAGAGATCATAATCTTCCAAAAAAGGTAAAGTCTCGTCATAACCACCAACATGCAAAGCAGCTTGGCGGTAATACAGCACACTAGAGTGGGCGAGAGGGTTTTTTTTCAGGATTGAACTTTTGATTTTTTCTGGGGCGGCAGGATTTTGATATTTATTTATTTCCGTGTCTTGCTCGTCAATTACAATTACCCCAGTGCCAACAGCCACGCAGTTGGGATTGTTTTTTAAATAATCAACTTGATTTGCCAATTTTTCCTTGTTTGACCACCAATCATCACTATCCAAAATTGCGATAAATTCACCCCGAGCGGTTTTTAATCCTAAATTACGCGCTGCACTGATACCTGGGTCAATTTCATTTTTGATATAAACAAAACGTTTATCATTTTTGGCAAGTTCACTGATAATTTTTTCAGTATCATTGTACTGTCCATTGTCTATGACAATAAGTTCCCAATCAGTCAGGGTTTGATTTTTTACACTGTCAATCATTTTAGGTAAGAATTTTTCCCGACCTTGGTGAGTGAGGGTGATAATGGAAACTTTGGGAATCATTAGAAAAGATTTAGGATTTAAGATTTAGGATTTAAGAATAATAATCATAAATCATAAATCATACTTCATAAATCATATGGCTAGCCAATCTTTTGGTAGTAGATGCTCATAGTGCTTCTGGTATTTATTATTCCATTTTTTGGGAGCAATGACAATTTTGTTGGGATTTTGATTTAAATATGCAGCCCACCAGGAAAAAGTGCTGTTGGCTATAATTTGATGTTGGCACTGGCGCAACAGTATCAGTTCTTGTGCTTCATCGCTGTCTTGGTCAGGGGATACATAAATAATCGGTTGCAGGTTTTTTAAATTTGCTTTTGCCCAAGCAATATCATCAGAAAAAACAAAATAGGTGATATTTTGTAGTTTTGATTGTATTAACCCAAGTGCTTTTTGAAAATAATCCAGCGTGATTGTTTGATGGATAGATTTAATAAAATCACCTCGTCTGATGTGAATAGCAACTGATGTGGTGTTTTTTATTTGTTCTGATATATTTTGATAATAACCATTAATTATACATTTCAGAGTGATTTCTTCAATTAATTCTTTTTTTATTGGGTCAATATATAGATATGATTGAAAGTACCCTTCAAAATAATTGTCTTGCAATGTAAGTAATTGTGGTTGCCAACCAATATGAAATTCACGAAATATTTTTTGTTTGATAAATTTTGCAAAAACTGAGGGCGCGTATTTTTGTATTTCATCTGCATTGGCAATTTGTGCTTTGATATTGAATTTATTTAAAACATAATCTCGGCGTGTGTCCTTAACACTCCCCAAAGATTGAATATCAAGTTTTAGAGGTTCATTTTTCTTGATAGCAAGTAATCTGCCAAAACCGTATTGGAAAAGTTGATTTCCTAGTCCACCTTTTAATTTAATTATTATCATGTTTTTAGCTGTTAGCTTTTACCCTGTTAAATTACTTTGTACCGCTTTCGGCGGATTTAACAGGGTGAATTATTAAATCTCTCAGTAAACTTATTTTTTCTTCTGGGACAGCAATTAAATTATCATAATTTGATATATCTGGAACAAATTTGGGATTTTTTAAATTACCTTGTAAATCAGCTTCAAAAATTTGGTAATTATTTTCTTTTAATATTGATATAGAAGTATTTTTATTTTCTTCCCATTCTTTTTCAAAAGTAATTTCTATACTAATCAACGGTCTAATAGAATTTAAAACAGATTTCATGCCTTGTAAGATTTTATATTCAGCTCCTTCAGCATCAATTTTTATAAAATTTGGAATAACATTATTTTCTTGGCAAAAACTATCTATATCAGTAGCAGATACTGAAATATGTTTTTCTTGTTTATGTAAAAATTCGTAATTGTTTTCTTGGCGGTTTTTGAAAGTATTGAAGGCACTGTATTTTGGTCCATAGTCCAAAAAATCGATAGTTGTTTTTTTATCAAGCGCGGCTAAATTGGAAGGATAAACATTTTTATTTTGAGCCATTTGGCTATTGAGCTTTAATGAATAAAAAGTTCGAGGAGTTGGTTCTAAAGAGTAGACTTTACCGTTTTTTTCAACTAAATAAGAAGCAAGTAAAGAATAATAGCCCACATGAGCACCAACATCTAAAAAAGTGTCACCAGGTTTTAAAAAGTTAATCAAAAAATTGGTTAAATTGGCTTCAAAAAAACCATAGTACTGCAAGGCATTTGCTTCTGGTAAGTAGTAAGTCATCTTTTGCCCCCAGAGTGATTTTTTATAAACACGGTAAGGTTTTAGATAAGCAAATAGTGCCATTATATAAAAAATTCCAGTTCTCCATGGGTCTTTAATAAGTCTTTTAAAACGACTGTTATTGAATTTATACAATTCGTAGCGTTTTAAAATTTTTTCTTTTAGTTGATGTTTGACTGAATCAGACGGCATTTATTTTTGATTAATTATATTTAAATATTTTTGCGCAGAAATTTTATGGGTAAAATTGGCAAGTGCATATTGGCGAGGTTTATAATTTGCCAGATTATTAATCATCTCGTTTAAATTCAAATTAAATTCATCAATAGAAACAAAAAATTTACCACAATCATCTGTCAAATAGGGACTGGCTAGTTTATTGTCGGTGATAGTATGTTCTTTATATTTAATTGTGCCAGGATTCCAAACTAGTGTTGGTACATCCCGCACCCAAGCTTCTTGTTGGGCAATTCCTTGACTTTCTGATTTAGTAAAAAATATAGCTAGTTTTGTTTTACTTAATTTAGCAAAATAGTCTTTTTGTTTATACTTACCATATTTTATTATGCTAATTTTTAATTTTGTAATTTTTAAATTTTGTAAAATTTGATTAAATAATCTTTCCGGGGAATTTTTCTGATAAATCAAAATAGTGTTTTTTTCAGTCAAAGGTGTAAGTTCCCCTGGATCATCCACCCCAGCAGCCAAAATATATATTTTATCTTTAATAACAGGGGATAGAGAAGAGTAAAAGTTTTTTGTCCATTCGCATGGCAATACAATTTTATCAATTAAAGGATGTTCATAAATAGCATCTGCTTCTTTGGGGGTTACTACAATATTTGGTCCAGCAAGTAACTGTTTTATTTTTCCCAATTTTTTTTGTTCAATAGCATAGTGCAGAGCTTTGGGATTTTGTAAAACCCCCACAGTGTCTGAATTTATTTTATTGGGGTTTAAGATATATTCAACATTAAGTTCTTTTAACCCTGTTATTAAACTATAAAGCACAGCCTCAGGACCTCGTTGTGGCCTGATTTTATCTTTCAGAGTATCTATAATTGAATATGGTGGTTTAGTGAGTAGAGTGAGCATTTATGATTTTTTTAATTCTTCGAGGAATAGCTTTTAAATAAAAAATAATATTTAAACTGGTTATAAACCTTCTAAATTTATTTGGAAAAGGATTTTTTATCACATCTAGATAAATATTTTCGATATTTTTCATTTGTCCAGATACTTCGTATTTTTCTAAAAATCTTTCTTTTGCTTTTATTTGACGCATTTGTAAATATTCTTTATCTATTGCTAATTTTTTCATTTCCTCAATATATTCATCAACTGTTCTGACAACTAAACCAGCTTCATCAATACATTCTACATGACCATTGTTTATTTCTGACCAGTGACTAATGATTGGCAGCCCATAAAACATAGCTTCAGCCATGGCAGTTGAATTGACCTCACCATCTTTTCGACCATGAGCATAAACATTTAAAGTATTTAAAAATTTGTAAATAAAATTTGGGTCAGAATTATGTGGTAAAAATGTAATATTGGTTATTCCTAATTTTTTTGCTTGTCGTTTATATTTTTCCCCACCTCCCAAGAGTATAAAATGATTGTTGTTATCGGCAATTTTTTGAAAAGCAACCAGAGGAATAGGAGAAAAAATATTATCATCATTTCTTTGGTGAAATCCATAAATAAATTTATTTTCCAAATTCAATTCATGTCTAAAAGTCTCATTTGTTTTTGACATAGTCATGGGATGGGAGACAATAACCACTCTTTTTTTATCACCACCTTTTTTGATCCACCGGTCCGCATTCCACTGACAAATATGCATTACTCTTGAGATATTATATTGGTTGTCAACACCAGCATCTAGATGAATCGAGTCCACTATGGGTGTTTTTTTTATTTTATTAAAAGGGTATACAGAGTTGCCAGCCCTACCAGTTTGGATAATATCGTATTTTTTTTCAACAAATTTTTGCCAAAAATCAGTATTTACCCAAGGAAGTGATCTTTTTCTAGCGTTAATTGCTCCAACTTTAAATTCAATCAAGTTTACACCTGAGTTTTCCATTATTTTTTTACGGTTTGTATCTGTACCAGGGTGTTTATAATCGCTACCAATATATGGTGCGGTATCAGAGTAAAAATAATCAACTTCAAAAATGTTTTTGTTTAAATTGATGGCAATAGTTTGTAAAAATTTTTCAGTTCCTCCAGCAGACAGCCCACCAAATTTTACAAATGCAATTTTTATTTTTTTATCCATATACTATTTATTTTTCAAACGGTTTTTTAAAGCATTTAAATATATCAACCACTTTGGATAAATTTTAATATTTGGTTCTTTACCAATTTGTTTGATAAACTCATCATGTAATTCAGGAATATGCCAAATTTGTAGCGGTTCAAAAAATTCTATTCCATATTCAGTAAACCAAGCTAAGATTTTTTCCAAATGCCAATTTGATTTTGGTGTTTCTTTTGGTAAAAATATATCTTTTACCCATTCTTCAGGAACAGGTGAGAGTTTGGCTTGGGGATTATCCAAAGTAATTGAATAGGTATTGTTAATTCTTTTGGCATTGCGTTCCCCCTTGATTAGTTCATTACATCTATACCAGGCTTGTTTCAGTTGGACTTGATGCCAATTAACAAACTGAAAATGCAAAACCACACCAAGTTTTTCTGACAGTTTGTTTATATTTTCATTTGTTCCGGGAGTTCTCTGCTCTGATAAAAATTGATCAGGATAAGAAATTTTTCCATCATCACATACTATAAAATCTTTGTAAATATTGCCAAACGGGGGAGTGCCATCTATGTATTTGTCAATAGATTTCCACAGATGTATCCATCTTAACCATAATTTTTCTCCTGGTTTTAGTTTGTTGATAATTCCTTTTGCCTGGAGTATAAAGTTGGCAGAAAATGTTTCGTCCGCATCCAGCCAAATAAAATGTGTACCTCCAGCTTTTCTTCCTTCAGACAAAAGTAAATTTCTTCTTTTTGACATATTGACATATTTTTCATTTATATATGGGTTGTCAATGATTTTAATATTATTATCAACCAAAATTTGTCTTGATCCGTCAGTAGAGTTATCATCAAGAACTATAATTTCATCAGCTATTTTTTTTACTGATGATAAATAAACAGGCAATATCCATGCTTCATTTTTTACCGGAAGAAGAGCAATTATTTTCATATATTCTTATCAAGGATAATTTTGTTTTCCTCTTGATGAATCTTGTTTTTACTACCGCTTAAACTAGTACCTTCGTTTCTAAATTCTCCGGCTATTTCATCACAAAGAGAAAAGTTGGTAATTTTTGCCGCTCTCACACACCAATCAAAATCTCCAGCGATTTTGAATTTTTTATCAAATGGGCCAACTTGTTCAAAAAGTTTTTTTGTAAACATAAAAAATGGTCCGCAGTACATTCCTCGGGTAAATATTTTTTTATCAAATATTGGTGGTTTCACCGTGATTTTTTTTACCAGCAGGGGATAATTTAAAATTTTTATATATCTTTTATAAATAAAAGGAAAATATATTAGTCCTGTTCCATTTGAAAATAATTTTAGAGCGCTAAATATAGGCTTTGGATATCTTTTATCGTCAACATTCCAAAAACCAATTATTTCTCCCCGGGATAAGCTTATACCTCGATTCCAACTGGCATAAAGTGATTCCCTGGGTATAAAATATAGTTTTACGAATTTATTATTGTTAGTTAATTTATTTAAAATATTTTTTTCATTTCCATTTGGATTGTTACTGATGATTATAAATTCAAAATCAATACCTTTTTGTTTTAGATGATTTGAAAAATATTCTATATTTGATAGATATTTTTTTAAATATTTTTCGCTTTTGTATAATGAAGTAATAAAAGAGATCATACTAATTTATTACAAAATATTTTCATTTTTTCTAACATTGAAGAGCCATATTTATCCCAGCTTATATTATCTTTTATAAAATCCAAACCATTTCTTTGTATTTTTATGTATAATTCATTATCATGTATAAGTTCATTTATTTTCTCTGCAATTTCTTGTGGGTTTTTTGGATTTACCAATAAACTATTTATTTTATCAGTTAATACTTCACTGGCGCCAGTTGTTTTTGAAACTAAAGTAGGTAAACCGCAGGCCATTGCTTCAAATACCACTAGTCCCCAAGTTTGCATATGGTTGGGAAAAATAAAAATATCATGTTCTCTATAATTTTTAAGCAATTTATCCTCATTTACTGAACCTAAAAAGTTAACGTTTTTTTGTAATTTATTTTTTTCGATTATTTCATCTAAGTATTTTTTATAAGATGTACTATTTTTATAATCACCTATTATGTTTAAGGAAATATTTATTTTTTCTTTTTTTAAAATATTTATGGCTAATATTGCATCTTCGAATCTTCTGTGAGGAGCTAATATGCCGGTCATAAGGATTTTTATGTTGGAATTTTGTTTTTTATTATATAAATTACTATCAGGTGTAAAATAGTGATTATCTACCCCACTTCTTACAATATCAGAGTTTATATTAAAATATTTTTTTAAAGCTAACTTATTTATATTATCAAGAACCGTAACAATATTTTGTTTTTTAATAAATTTTTTTTCATAAAGATCTAAAAAAAACCTAAATAATCTGTCAATAAAATTATTATTTAATTGTTCAAATCTTTCAGAGTTCCAACGATAGGAAGGGATATCATTAGCCATCCATATTGAATGATTTTTTTTATTTCTTTTTTTATAATAATACGAAACTCTATATACAAATCTATCATGAACATTTAAAATATCTGTATCTTGGTCAATCATTTCAGCTAGTTTTTTTGAAAATTTGTTTATACGGGAATTGAAATATAATAATTTTAAAAATTTATTATTTTTTAATATTTTATTTGGAAACATTATTTTATTTTCTTCATCTGACGAGTAACACTCAAATAAATTTGTTTGTTTTATATTATTTAATATTTCTTTGTATGGATTGTCTTTATTTCCAAAAATACTATAAACATTGATATCAATATTTTTTTCTTTTAGATTTTTTGCTAAATTAAATGCTTGTTTTTGTGAACCTCCTTCAGAATAAGATCCCCAAATAATTATTGCTACTTTCATTTCTTTTCTAAATATTTTTTAAATATATATATAATATAATCAAGATCTTCTTTTTTTAAATCTTGATGACAACCAATATAGAATCCATTTTTATTTATATATTTTGCTACTGGATATTCTTTTTCAATATTACCAAAAATTCTTTTATAAATAGGTTGATTCAATAAAGGCATTAAATATCTTGTTTCTATACCATTTTTTTCTAAATAAAGAATTAAATTGTCCCTTTTTATTTTATTCGAAATGATTAGAATAGGGAAACCTAAGAAAGAATGCCCCCTATCTTTTAATATTGTTGGTAACTGTAATAAATGATTATATTTTTTTAAACTCCTAATAAGATATTTAGCATTTATATTTCGTTTTCTAATTATGTTTTCAATTTTATTTAATTGTTCTAAACCAAGAGCCGCTTCCATTTCTGTTAGTCGATAACTATATCCCACATCTATAAACGAGAATCTTCTATCGATAATTTTAAATGCATTTTTATTAGATAAATTATTGTCATCATCAATGTGTAAATATATGGAATCTCTACCATGATTCATTAGACTTTTTATTTTAATTGCGTATTTTGGATTATTTGTGGTAGCAATTCCACCAACGCCGGTTGTGATTATATGGGCAACATAGGTTGAAAAACAGCCGATATCTCCAATTGTTCCAACTGGTTGATTTTTGTATTTAACTAGCATTGTTTCACATGAGTCCTCAATAATTTTTAAATTATACTTTTTTGCTATTTTTATTATTTCATTCATATCTGCTGGCAAACCAAATAGATGTACTGGTATAATTGCTTTTGTTTTTTTAGTTATTCTTTCTTCTATTTTAGTTATATCTATATTATAAGTTTCTTTATTTACATCAACAAAAATTGGTTTCATTTTGTTTTGCAAAACAATATTTGAAGTTGCTATAAATGTAATAGCCGGCACTATTACTTCATCATCATCCTTCCATCTATGTATTGTTTTCATAGCGTGTAATGATATTTGTAACGCTGCTGTGCCACTAACTGTATATATAGCGAATTTAGAGTTATGGAGTTTTGCAAATTTATTTTCAAATTTATTTGTTATAGGGCCATATGAAAGTCGGTTATTATCAAGAATTTTTATAATCTGTTTTTTAGCTTGTTTTCCTATATTTAAAGTGCCAATACTAATATTTCTTTTTTTCATAGATTTTATTTTAATTTTTTATACCAGTCGATTGTTAGCTCTATACCCTTTTGAAAATTTGTTTTTGGTTTCCAAGAAATTAGTTTAGCAATATTTGAATTATCAAGGTATTTTTCTTTAAATTTTCTATTATCGATATCCCAAATAATTTTACCTTTGTAGTTCATTTTATAGGAAATAATTTTATATATATCGTTAATTTTAATTAATTTTCCTGAGCCAGCATTAATTAAGGTAATATTTTTTTTATTAATAATTTTTTCAATTACCTCTACAGCATCATCAACAAATAAAAGGTCAATTTTTTGGTTTGCATTGTTACCGCCTTTTATTTCAGGAATTTTTTTGATCGTAGCATTTTCTAATTGTTTTATAATATTTGCTATAAGTGGAGGCGGGTTATAATTAAATTTATCTTCTGGTCCATAAAGATTGGGAAATATTATTGTCGTAATATTTGTTCCATATTGTTTTTTATAAGCCTCAGCCATTGTTTCTAAAATTCTTTTTGCAATACCATATTCTTTTGAGTATTGATTAACATCACCCTTCCATAAATCTTCTTCTCTCAGCTTACCTTCAATATTATCAGGGTAAGCAGTAATTGATCCAATAAGAATAACTCTTACATTTTTAATTTTTTTTGCAGCTTCAAGAATTTGTAAATTGATCAATAAATTTTTATATAAAACTTCTGATGGTCTTAAATTTTGTTCTGTTCTACTTAAAACAAGTCCAGCAAGATTAATAATAATATTTTTTCCCTTAACCAATTTTAAACAGTTGTTTAATTTTGTTAGGTCATACTCGGTGCTTTTTGGTGTATAAATATTATAATTTTTATTATTTTTTAGTTTTTTGATCAATCGTTTACCCAGAAAACCGGTCGCACCAGTTATTAAAATTTTTTTCTTTGTCATAAATTTATATTTACAATAGAATTAATATGTTTTTTTATATCTTTCAAAAATATTTGTTCGGTATAATTTTTTAATATTTCTTCTCTTGATAATTTTGAGCGATTAAGTAAGTTTTCATTTGTTTCTAAAAGTATTTTTTGAATAATCGTATTTATATCTTCTATTTGAAAGCTATTTAGGGTAAAACCAAAGTTTTTGGTATCAATATTGCATTCCGGAGTGACAATAGGGATTAAACCGTATTGCATACAATCAAGTACGCCACCGGGCATACCTTCATGGGCAGATGGTTGGATAATATAGTTGCATTTTTTTATAATTTCATAAAATTTTTTTGATCTTTGTTTTAGATAACCAAGCAGATGGATGTTTGGATATTTTTTTAAATCATAAATTTTTTGCAGTTCCGGCGAAATTTGCGAGCAGATAAATATATTGTAGTCAGAATTTTTGGTAAATATTTCAAGTAGTAAATCAAGACCTTTTTCAATATTTCTGTAACCACCACTAAAAAATAAAAAGTTTTTTTTGTTTTTTTCTATATCATTTATTCCTTTATTATAATGAAAATATTTATCTACATAAACCCCATTGATTGTGTGGTGAACGTTAGGTAAAGAATCATATGTTTTAGCTAAATTGTCGCCAACTGTAATAATTCCATTTGCATAAGATAGGAGCGGATCAACTTTTCTACCCAGATTTTCAATTTCTTTTAGTTGATGGGTGAGTTCATTTTGCAAGTTTAAATTGTGACGCTGGGTGAAATAATCATATCTTTGTTTTATTTTTTCTTTTCTAACTCGCCAATAAGCGCCTGTATCAAAATAAATATATTTTCCACTAGCTTTTAAATTGTCTTTAATTATTTTTTGATCATAGATATTGTGTACAACCATTAAATCATATTTTTTATGACCATTGTATTTAAAATAATCACTGTCAATTATATCCACAACAAAGCCAAGCTCATTTAAAGCCCTAGTAATATTTATGACTAAACCATTGTTACTAAAATAAAATTTCATTTTTCCAACAAAGTGTTTTTTGTAAATAGGAAAACGAAAAAATATTAGTAGCGCCTTTTTTGGTTTTATATTGTGTAGTAAATCTTTTTTATAAGCAGGTAAAACATTTTTATCACCAACAAATATCAATCCTTTAATAGTAAAATACAAATATGCCAAAAAATATATAAGTTTATTTATCAGGATATTAATAAACTCAAACAAAGTCAGGTTCGCTGATCCGAAAAGCCAAATATTTCTTTTTATATTTTTGATCATATTTTTTGTCTATATTTGTGTATAAACATTTGACGAATTTTTAGGATTACCCAGACTGTCAAAGGCAGAGAAGAATAGGAAACAAGCGTTGCTATAGCTGCGCCGTTTATTCCGTAGATCGGAATAAAAATAAAATTTAGTGTAAGATTTAAAATCATACCAATACAAGAAGATATAAAAAATATTTTGGTAAAATTTTCAGTAATCAAGTACTGATTTACCACTTCGGCAATTGCCAGGCCAATTCCCGCCCAAACATAAATTTGCAGTACGGAAATGGCTGGCAGATAAGCAGAGCCAAAGAAGATTTTAATAATTGGTTTAGCTAGTAGGAATATAGGCAAAGAAATTGATATAGATATTATAAATATCAAAAGTAGGAGATCTTTGAGTCTTTTTTTATAGACAATCTCATTTATTTTTTTGGCATTCACAATTGCTGGTACTAAGGAAGCAGTGATTAAACCCGGGATAAAATACCAGACCTCGGCTACTCTGACAGCTACATCATAAAATCCAACTGCAGTTTGGTTGATCATATGTTTTACCATAATCTGATCAAAGCGTGAGTAGATTAAGGCAAAGACACTGACAAAAAGTAGGGGCCAGGAATCTCGTAGGATTTGTTTGGCCATATTTTTATTGAACCGCCAAGAGAAAATGTTTTGTTTGAATATTTTATAAATCAGCAAAAAACTCAAAGCATAAAGTATGCTTTCTAAAAGATAAACTGCCGAAAAATAAATTATTCCTTTTCCCGACAGAACCAAAATAATTTTTATTACCGATAAAATAAAAATCACACAAATTGAAGCGATAGTTGGGTATTTTGAAAGTAATTGTGAACCAAAAAAACCGTTGACAACATAGAATGATTGAAAGATAAAAGCAAATGCAATAAGTAGTATTAAGATGTTGGCGGTATTTTCTTGTTGCAAAATTAAAATAGTGACTAAAACCGAAAGAAAAGCCAATATCCCGCCCATGATTTTAAGAAAAAATGAAGTTCCTAAATATTCGTTTCTTTTTTCTGGATATCTGATTATTTCTCGATATACAATTTGATCAATGCCAAGATTGGCAATAAATGAAAATAGACCTACAAAACTCACTGCATAACTAAGGAGTCCATAATTAGAAGGTCCTAGATAGCGAGCAACATAAGCCATTACAAAAAATGAAACAATTAAACTAAAAATTTTCCCCAAAAAAATCCAACCTGTATTGTGCAGGTACTTTTTAAATCCTTCAAGATCAAAATATTCTTTTAGACTGATTATTCGATTGTATAAACTTGCTATCATTTTTTTACTCTTTTGTAACCACACACAAATACTGATGATTGTGGAAAAAAGAAATTTTTAAAAATAGTTTATTTATTCCTTTTATAAATAGATTGGGATTATTGAGATTAACAAAAATTCCGCCAAATTCATGATACAAACCACCCAGATGATCAATGGGTACTTTTTCAACTATTTTAAATCCAGCTGTGGTTAATTCTCGTTCAAACTCTTGTTTGGTAAATCTGTATTCAAAAAAATCTCCTTTGACTGGCCAACGATTGTATTTATAGTTTATCTTTTCTTTGTTTTTATTTTTATATAACCACTCCGAACCCTTTTTAAATAAGTGATAGAAAATTCTTAGATAATAATCCAAATAATTCAGTCCGGTATATTTTTTTATGATCCGTAAATAGTTAAAACAGGGGACAGTGATGATGGCTATGCCACCAGGTTTTAGCACACGTTGCATCTCTTGGAGAGGTTTGCTGGGTCCATCAATAAAATGTTCCACTACACCAAGAGAAAGGACGCCACCAAAATAGTTGTTGGGAAAATTTAAATTTTCTATATCACCATAAGCAACATTTAGCTTTGGTTCCAAAGAATTACAAATTTCTACTGATTTTTTGTTTATCTCTATGCCAATGGCTTGATAACCCTTATTTTCCAAGAATTTTACATATTGACCCAAACCGCAACCAGCTTCCAATATAAAATCATTTTTTTTAAAATATTTATAAATATAGGTAGTGATAATACTGGTATCACAAGCCGCAAGTAAATTGTAAAATTCTTTGGGATTCCAATTGAAAGTTGGCGTGTGTTTATCCATATTTTTCAGTATAGAATTTATAATATTTTTTTAGTCCTTCAGCTAAATTTATTTTATGTCGCCAACCCAATTTTTTTAATTTTGTAATATCTAGTAGTTTACGAGGGGTGCCGTCTGGTTTGGTTTTATCCCAAATAATTTTACCTGGATAATTGATAGTTTGTTTTATGAGTAAAGCTAAATCTGCAATACTTAGTTCGTCACCTGTACCGATATTTATTATTTCCGAATCATTGTAATTTTGCATCAAAAATATACAAGCATCTGCTAGGTCGTCAACATACATAAATTCTCGTTTAGGTTTACCTGTACCCCAAACTGTGACGGTGGGGGATTTGTTTATTTTTGCTTCATGAAATTTTCGCAGTAAGGCGGGTAGCACATGTGCTGTTTCTAGGTTGAAGTTGTCATTTGGACCATAAAGGTTGGTGGGCATCACGGAAATAAAATTTGTTCCATATTGTTTATTGTAGGCCTGGCACATTTTGATACCAGCTATTTTAGCAATTGCGTATGGTTCATTGGTTGGTTCTAATTTGCCAGTAAGCAAGTATTCCTCTTTGATTGGTTGAGGCGAGTACTTTGGATAAATACAAGAAGAACCTAAAAATAAAAGTTTTTTAACTCCTGTCAGGTAAGCATTGTGGATTATATTGTTTTGGATAGTAATATTTTGAAAAATAAAATCAGCCGGATAATTGCTATTGGCATGAATTCCACCCACTTTAGCTGCTGCCAAAAATACATAGTCTGGTTTTTCTTTTTGAAAAAATTGAGCAACCTTGTGGGCAGCAAATAAATCAAGTTGTTTTCTAGTTCTAGTGATAATATTTGTATAACCTTTATTTTGTAACTGTCGATAAATTGCTGATCCTACAAGTCCGGTATGACCGGCAAGATAAATTTTACTTTTTTTGTTCATAGTTTTCATTGATTAAATCTTCTTCGCACATAAGTTTTACCAGCTCCGCAAAGGTGGTAGTTGGACTCCAGCCAAGTTTTTCCTTGGCCTTTGTGAAGTCACCTTGCAAAATATCAACTTCAGCCGGGCGGAAATATTTTTGATCTATTTCTATTAATATTTTACCAGATTTTTTATCAATGCCTTTTTCCTCCACGCCTTTGTTTTGCCAAACAATTTCATAATCAAAATGCTTGGCAGCTATTTCCACAAATTCACGCACCGAGTGTGATTCGTTGGTTGCTAAGATGTAGTCATCTGGTTCTGCCTGTTGCAACATCAGCCACATTCCTTCTGCATAGTCTCTGGCATAACCCCAATCACGTTTGGCATCTAGATTTCCCAAATAGAGTTTTTCTTCTATACCCAGTTTGATGCGTGCTAGCCCTCGGGTGATTTTTCTAGTGACAAAGGTTTCACCACGTCTGGGGGATTCGTGGTTAAATAAAATGCCATTGGCGGCAAAAAGACCATAGCTTTCGCGGTAGTTTTTGGTAATCCAGTAAGCATAGACTTTAGCCACACCATAAGGAGATCTGGGATAAAAGGGTGAAGTTTCTTTCAGCGGTATTTCGTGGGCCATGCCAAACATCTCACTGGATGATGCTTGATAAAATTTGGTCTTGATGCCAGTTTCACGTATCGCATCAAGCAACCTAAGTGTACCAAGTGCCGTGACATTGCCGGTGTATTCGGGAATATCAAAACTTACCCTGACATGACTTTGCGCACCTAAGTGATAGATTTCATCAGGGTTGATTTTGGCAAGTAAACGATCTAGATTTGACCCGTCAGACAAATCACCATAGTGTAAGAAAAGTTTTACACCAAGGATGTGAGGGTCTTTATACAAATGATCAATGCGGGCAGTATTGAAAGTAGAAGCGCGACGGATAATACCGTGAACCTCATAGCCTTTACTAAGGAGTAGTTCCGCAAGGTAAGATCCGTCTTGTCCGGTGATACCGGTTATTAATGCTTTTTTCATAGAATGAATGATTTATGATTTATGATGTATGATTTACGAATTATTCTTAAATCCTAATTCTTACTTCTTAAATCTTTTACGCGTCCCAATCCTTCATCGTTTCAATCGCTTTCATTTTTAGTTTCAAATATTTATCCACGGCTTTTTTTTCTAGTTCAGGAGAAACTAAACGCAACAACTCAAGTCCCAAGATTCGGTATTGTTTACCGACTTTGTTGGCTTTCAAAACCCCGCGTTTAAGTAGGCGCTTCATCGTGCTATTGGATACTTTCAAGATTTTTTCTGCTTCGCTCGTTGTATACACACCGTGGGGGACTATTTCTTCGGTTTTATTTAACTTTAGTTCAGTAGACATAGTTTAGAGTGTAGAAAGATTTAAGATTTATGATTTAAGAATAATTATTATTACTATTTTAGTATATAATATGGTGTCATTAGGTGTCAAGTGGTATCATACGAGTTAAAAGTTGATAAAGTTTATAAAGTTGAAAGTTTATTCTGTCAATTCATTCCAAATTCAAGATTCTAGATTCTATATTCTACCTGCTGTTTGCTTTTTTAGTGCCCAAAAGATAGAATAAAATCATAATTTATGGGAAATTTTTGGCTAAAAACAAGAAATTGGTTTTTACTAGGAGGTGATGTTTTACTTCTTTATGGGTCACTGGCTTTGGCTCTATTTATTAGGTATTCGGAAAATTTTTATTCTGCCTGGTGGTTACACCTAGTACCGTTTAGTTTGATTTTTTTCTTGTGGGTGATTGTTTTTTATATTAGCGGGTTTTATGATTTGCGCCGAGCTAAAAATCAATCTCAGTTTTTTGTTCAGTTACTACTTATTATATCACTGGCTGGACTGATTGGCATGGCGGTATTTTATCTGTGGCCGTCTTTGGGAATTTCTCCCAAAACTAACTTAGCTTTGACTTTGGCTTTGGCTACCGTATTTTTGTTTGCTTGGCGATTGTTGTTTAACTCTTTAGTATCGCAACCTCAGAAAAAAATCTTGTTGATTGGTGAGCATACCCAAAGTATAGAGCTTGCTACCCAACTCAACAATCACCCGCAGTGGGGTTATCAAGTGGCAGCAATCATCACCCCTGAAAAATTTGTTGATTACAAAGATAAGTTGCCCGCTTTAAGGATTTCTACCTTGGTAATTTCCGATGATTTGTATCAAACTCAAACTCTAACTGATGCTTTGTATGATAGTATGTCCTCACGGGTAGAAATGTATACTTTGACCAAATTTTATGAACAATTGGTCAAAAAAATTCCTTTGTCAGTTATTTCCAAAGTTTGGTTTTTGGACAATCTTACTGAACGCGACAAGCAAGCTTTTGATAAAATTAAACGTTTGGTAGATATAGTTTTGAGTTTAACTGGTTTGATAGTAAGTTTACCGTTTTATCCCTTGCTTTATTTGCTGGTGAAGTCCGATTCCCGCGGACCATTTTTTTACACCCAAGTGCGACTGGGGAAATTGGGTCGGACGTTCGTGATAGTAAAAATTAGATCGATGGTGCAGAACGCTGAAAAAAATGGCGCCGAGTGGGCAGTACCGGGAGACGCGCGGGTAACTAGGATCGGAAAGATTTTTCGTAAAATTAGACTAGATGAACTGCCACAACTTTTCAATGTCTTGTGGGGCGAGATGAGTTTTGTAGGCCCCAGGCCGGAGCGGCCGGAATTTATCAATCAGCTGGAAGAGTCAATTCCTTATTATAAGCAACGGTTGCTAGTAAAGCCTGGGCTTACCGGTTGGGCACAGGTAAATTTTAAATATTCATCTGATGTGGAGGGGGCTTTGGAAAAATTGCAGTATGATCTCTACTATATAAAGAATCGTTCCTTGTTTTTGGATCTCACTATACTTCTTAAAACTGTAAAAATGGTGCTAAAAGGAGGAGGGCATTAGGGAGGGTTAGAATTAAGAATATAGAATTAAGAAGTAAGTATTAAGGGGGACAAAGAGATAAATATTTAATTTTTGAATTTTATAATTTTTAAATAAATCTAAATTTTTAAACATTAAAAATTATTTACAAAATTAAAAATTACAAAATTACAAAATTTCATTTTAAGTTTTAAATAAAACTTAAAATGTAGTATAATATTGATACTAAATTGGTCAGTAGATGAAAAAAACCTTAAATATTTTTTTGATTATAGCAGTCACGCTAAGCGTGATGAATTTTTTTGTTGTGCCGGCTTGGGCTGATGAAAAAAAAAGTTTTAGTGCTGATGAAGTAGTAGTGAAATTGAAAGCCAGTGACCAGCTCTATATACTATCAACCAAGCAAGGTATAGATACAGAATTTTTATTGAACAACTACCAAACTAATGAGTTGATTGAATATGTGGAACCAAATGTTAAATTTTTCGCTGCTGGTGTTTTGCCCAATGATCCTGATTTTATCCAGCAGTATTATTTGGATCAAATACAAGCGCCGGCTGGTTGGGATATTTCTACCGGTCGATCCGATGTGGTAGTTGCTGTGTTGGATAGTGGTGTGGATATTGATAATCCTGATTTAAAACATAACCTCTGGGTCAATGTCAATGAAAAACCATTTGATTTAATTGACAATGATGGCAATGGTAAGGTAGATGATTTTTATGGTTGGAATTTTGTTGATGAAAATAATGACGTCAAACCAAACTTTACCAATTTTACTGAACTGGGGGTAAATCACGGTACAATCGTATCTGGAATTTTGGCTGCTCGCGGAAATAACGGCCAAGGTATTGCCGGAGGTGCATGGCAAGTAAAAATTATGCCCCTAAAAGTTTTGGCTAGTGACGGCACGGGTGATTCTCTGACAGTAGTAGAAGCAATAAATTATGCCATTGCCAAGAAGGTAGACGTGATTAATTTGTCTGTAGTTGGTCATAGTTACAGTCAGGCCCTGCAAGATGCTCTACAACGTGCTTGGGAAGCTGGCATTGTCATCGTAGCAGCAGCTGGCAATGAAGTGGGACTAGGACAGGATATGGATATTTATCCGGCTTATCCTGCTTGCAATGATGGTGTAGATAATATAATTATCGGGGTAGTAGCGGTTGATCGTTATAATCGCTTGGCGAATTTTTCCAATTATGGTTCAAGATGTTCTGATGTAGCTGCACCGGGAGTAAATTTTTATTCTACAGTAGCTTACAATGACCATTTCCCAGGTTTTAATCATCATTATAAAGGAGGATTCTCTGGTACATCGGTAGCTACACCTTTGGTTTCAGCACTGGCGGCTTTAATTAAATCAGTAAATCCCAGTTTAACCAACGTACAAATCAGAAATATTATTATCAATACAACTAGTGAGATTGATTCGGTGAACCTGAATTATCAAGGTAAGTTGGGTTCGGGACTTATAGATTATAATCGCGCCTTAGGGGCTGCCAAGGCCACAGTCGCTAGTACCGCTCAACCGGTGAGTCAGGATTGGTTGGTAGTGGGGGCCGGTGCCGGTGGTGGGCCGCATGTGAGAGTATTTGATTGGCAAGATAATGTTTTGACCCAATGGTTTGCTTATGACGAAAAGTTTCGTGGTGGAGTCAATGTTGCCACCGGAGATGTTGATGGTGATGGTAATCGTGATATTGTCACTGCACCCGGTGCCGGTGGTGGGCCGCATATCAGAATTTTTGATCATCAGGGCAATGTCAAAGCCCAATGGTTTGCTTATGACGAAAAGTTTCGTGGTGGAGTCAATGTAGCGGTCGGTGATATTGACAATGACGGATTAGCAGAAATTATTGTGGCACCAGCGGGCGGAATGGAGACGATCGTCAAAATATTTGATTATACCGGGCATATGCGTTTTAAGTTTTTAGCTTATGCTGACAATTTTATCGGTGGTGCTAGTATTGCAGTTGGTGATGTTGATAATAATGGTTTGGCTGATATTATCACTGGAGCTGGTTCTGGTGGTGGTCCGCATGTGAGAGTATTTTCTCGTCAGGGACAGATAAAGCAACAATGGTTTGCTTATGACGAAAAGTTCCGTGGTGGAGTCAATGTAGCGGTCGGTGATGCCAATAATGACAATCAAAAAGATATAGTCACTACTCCAGGTCAAGGCGGTGGGCCGCATGTGAGAGTATTTGATTGGCAAGGCAAAGTAAAACAGCAATGGTTTGCTTTTCCTCCCGAAAACCGTACCGGACTAAAAGTTGCCGTTGGAGATATTACTGGTGATGGGCAAAATGAGATTTTGGTAGCAATGCAAAAGGGTGGTGAACCCTTGGTGCGGATTTTCAATTCCGCTTATAAATTAGTCAAAGAAATTTCTGTTTTTCAAGCCGGTTTTACCGGTGGAATAAATTTACAAATATTAAGCCGTTGATTTATGGTTGAGCATGATGCTAATAAACCGGTGGTAAAAACAGAAAATATTGTGTTTGCCGCTTTAAATTTTTTGATTGATTGGTTGGCAGCTTTACCTGGCTTGCGACGTTTTGGAGTCTTGCCTCAATTTTTTCGGTTTTGTACGGTGGGAATTTTTAATACGGTAATTGATTTTAGTATCTATTTTTCCTTGACCAGAATTTGGTGGTATTTTGATCAGCACTATTTGCAAGCAAATTTTTTTGCTTTTTTGTTGGCCAATTTATTTAGTTTTTGGGCCAATAAAAATTGGACTTTCAAGAATTTTGATCAACATCGCTTTAGTCAGTACGGCAAATTTTTTAGCACCAGTATTTTAGCATTGTTATCAATCCAATTGACCATGTATTTGGGGGTTTCAATTTTAGGTTGGTGGGATTTGGCAGTAAAAATTTTAGCTTTACTAGTCAGTGTACTGATAAATTTTTTTGGTGCTAAGTTTTGGGCATTTAAGTGAGGTTAGAAGTAAGAATTAAGAAGTAAGAAGTAAGATTAATTAGTAATTAGTCAAAATTTAATTAAAAGAAACAAATCACAAGAAACAATTATCAAACAAATTTCAAAATTCAAATTACAAAGTCCAAACAGTTTGGTTATTGATATTTATAATTTAAGATTTGTTTGTAGTTTGTATCTTGTACCTTGGTTATTTTTATATATTTATTTTGGTAATTATGCTTAATACTAGATACTTTATACTTTATACTTGATACTAATCTATGATTATTGTTATTCCCGCAAAAAATGAAGAACAGCGGATTGGGCCTACTCTAGAAGCTTATTTAAATAAGTTTACAGATATTAAACTAGTGGTAGTTATTACCCCAGGCACTGATCAAACCGAAAAAGTTATAATAAATTTTAAAAATTTATATCCCGGAAGAATTGATTATTTTTCTTTGGAAAAATTTGTCGGCAATAGTAAAGGCAAAGCAATCAGAGTGGGGTTTAAATATGTTTTAGAAAATTATCCGGCAGAAAATTTAATTGGCTTTATAGATGCTGACAATTCTTTGGAACCGATGGAATTTGGAAAGTTAGTTTCTTATTTGTCGGATTATGATCTAGCCATTGCTTCTAGGTATTTACCAGAATCAGTATTAATAGATCGAGATTCGCGACTTAGAGTTGTAGCATCTTTATTGTTCCGTTATTTAGTAAAAATTTTATTTGGTCTAAAAGTAGTCGATACTCAGTGTGGGGGTAAGTTGTTTAGGCGACAAGTAATTTTGGAAATTTTACCAAAACTCCAGATTGATGACATGGCAATTGATGTAGAAATCTTATTTTTAAGTAAACAATTGGGCAAAACTATCAAAGAAGTACCAGTGGTGTGGCGAGAAAAACAAGCTTCGACTATTTCCACTTCACAAGTGCATTTTATAAAAACCAGTTGGCGAATGCTAAGATCGCTTGTTAAGTTGAGATTGAAAAGTTTGTGAAGTTTATAAAGCGAAAGTATTGTCATACTGAACTTGTTTCAGCATCTTATGAGATTCTGAAACAAGTTCAGGATGACGGTAAAAATATTATTTATGACTGCTTGAGAGGGATTTCTATCTGGGTAGGCAGGCCGCTACATCAAAGATTAATAAGATCCGGGAAAATTATAAAAAAAATATTTTAAAAGTTTATTTTTGACAAGAGTTAAAAATTGTGTTATAATCATAGGATGATAAATAAAATTTAATTATGAAAAAATTATTAAAATCAAAGATTTTTTGGGTAGTGGTTATTCTGGTGGTAGGTGGGGGCGGTTATCTGGTTTTAAAACCAAAACCCGCCGTAGAGTATACAACCGAAAAAGTACAACAAGGTTTACTAGAGCAAACTGTATCGGTGACTGGAAAAGTGCAGGGGGCTGAGGAGATAAATTTAAATTTTGAATCTCTAGGTACGATTGCCAAAATCGAAGTTGAAAAGGGCGATGAAGTAGAAGCCGATAAAGTTTTGGCTCAGCTCTCCTCGCAAACACAGCAGAATTCGGTATTGGAAGCCAGGGCCAACTGGCAAGCGGCCAGTGCCCAGTTGAATAAATTGGTTGCTGGGGCTAGTGATAATGAAATAAAAATCAGTCAAGAAAATGTGAAAAATGCGGAGATAACCTATAATAATCGTTTGACTGATTTGACAAACTTACAAAATAAATTGGTGGCTGATGAGAAACAATATAATAATTCACTGCAAAGTAGTCAGGTAAATTTGATCAATTCTCGTGATGCTACACTGGCAACAATGAGTAATGAATTATTTGACGGAGAAATTGCCTTAAATCGGATAAAAGAAATTTTGGATCGCGATGATGCCAAATATACTTTAGGCGCCAAAGATAGTTTTAGTAAAACTGTGGCTGAGACCAGCCACACCCAGTCGTTGGTAGTAGTTGGTTTAGCTAAACAGAAGTTAGATCAAGCAAAAATATCTTTGACCGAAGTCGATATCAATCAAGCTTTACAAAGTAGTATTGATGCTTTGCTGGATGTCTCAGATAGTTTGTCAGCTATTTTTACAGTATTGGTCAACACTCCCGCTAGTACTGATTATACCCAAACTGAGATTGACGCTGATAAAGCCAACATCAGAGCTGACCAAACGACTATTAGTGCCAGCATTAGTGCGGTGCAAACAGCTAGAACCAGCTGGGAAAGTGCTAGAACCGCAGTGATAACTGCGGAAAACAATTTACAATCTTTTTTAGCCAGTAAAGATTCACAAATTGCTAGTGCACAAGGTGCAGTCAATACCGCCCAAGGCGCTTGGGATCTGGCCCAAGCACAACATCAACAGTTATTAGCACCAGCCCGAATAGAAGATATAGAGTTGCAACGGGCTCGGGTTAATCAAAGTTTGGCTGCCTTACAGCGAGCCCAGGTAGCGCTTGAGCAAATGACTATTACCGCACCGGTAGCTGGAACTATTACCCGGGTGAATTATAAAGTTGGTGAAAAAACTGATCTAGCAAAACCGGTTTTTTCTTTATTGGGAAACTCTGGACTGGAGATTGAGGTTGATATTCCTGAATCAGATATTGCCAAAATTGCTATTGGGCAACTGGCGCATATTACTTTGGATGCTTTTGGTGAACAAGAATTTACCGGGCATGTTACTTTTATTGATCCAGCGGAAACAAGACTTTCTGATGTGGTGTATTATCGGGTGAAAGTAACATTTGATGATGGTAATGACCAAATCAAACCAGGTATGACTGCCAATATTGATATTGCTACTGCCAATCGTGACAATGTTTTATATATACCCGCCAGAGCTGTAAAAGAAAATGGTGGTAAATATGTTGAAGTATTATACAACGGTGAAGTGATTAGAAAAAGTGTAGAGGTTGGATTGAAAGCCGATGGAGGTTTGGTTGAAGTGATCAGTGGTTTAGCAGCGGGTGAGGATGTGATTACTTTTAAGCAAGAGCCAAAATAAATATGTCTTTGATTACTATCAAAGATATCAAACGTGAGTTTAAAACCGGCGAGGTAATCACCAAAGTTTTGTATGGTGTAAGTTTTGATATTGCGGCTGGAGAGTTTGTAGCGATTATGGGTCCCTCGGGTAGTGGTAAATCGACGTTGATGCATATTTTAGGTTTTTTGGATAAGGCTTCAAGTGGAAAATTTTTTTACAAAGATAAAGATGTTTCGCAACTTGATGATGATGAATTAGCTCGGATGCGCAATCAAGAAATTGGTTTTGTGTTTCAAGCATTTCATCTGCTGCCAAAATTGTCGGTTCTGGATAATGTAAAATTGCCCTTGCTTTATAGTAATCGCAAAGATAAAGATAATGCAGCTAAACAAGCTCTGGAACAAGTTGGTCTGTCGCATCGACTTAATTATTTTCCCAATCAAATTTCGGGTGGAGAAAAACAACGGGTGGCTATTGCCAGGGCTCTTGTCAACGAACCGGCAGTAGTATTTGCTGATGAACCCACTGGCAATTTGGATTCAAAATCAGGTCAGCAAATTATGTCTATCTTGCAAGCGCTCAATGATAGCGGCCGGACAATTATTTTGGTCACGCATGAAAAATACACCTCACAACACGCAAAAAGAATACTAAAAATCAAAGATGGTTTATTGGAAAGTGACGAACTAGTAAAAGACAGGATGATTGCTAGTGAGCAGAGCGAATTAATTAAATAGTTATGAATATTTTGGCTCACGCCCAAATTTCATTGCGGGCATTGTCGGCTAACCGTAACCGATCTTTTTTGACTATGCTCGGTATTATTATTGGTATTGCCGCAGTGATTATAATAATTTCAGTTGGTAAGGGAGCAGAAAGTTTGTTATATAGTCAAATTTCAGGTATTGGTTCTGATTTGATTGCCATTTTACCTGGTGCCAGTGATGAAGACGGACCACCAGCTTCAGCGATGGGTATCACTATTACCACTTTGAAAAATGATGATATTAGAGCTATTGAAAAAAAAGTACCTGGTGTGGTGGCGGGAAGCGGTTATATGCGCGGTCAGGATACTATCACTTATGAGAATCAAAAATTTGATACAGCTTTTGTTGGTGTCGAGTCAAATTATCCGACTGTTGAAAATACCCAAGTGGTTGAAGGAAGATTTTTTACAGCCGAAGAGGATAGTTCTCTAGTCCGAGTAGCGGTTTTGGGAGCAAAAGTTTACGATGAGTTGTTTCATGGTGATCCCGCCGTGGGTAAGCGTGTCCGGATCAGAAAAGAAACCTTTACCGTAATTGGTGTAATGCCCGAGCGTGGTACCGCAGGATTTATGAATCAAGATACGCAAGTTTTTATACCTCTACGTACAGCGCAAAAAATTATGTTGGGGGTTGATCATTTGGCTTTCGCTCGAGTAAGGGTAGACAAGAATGTAGTGATTGATGATGTGTTGGAGCAAATTAGGCAAGTGTTGCGTGAACAACACAATCTAAATTCGAGCGAAGTTGATGATTTTTCTGTACGGAGCGCTACGCAGGCTTTGGATTTGTTGTCTACTTTGACTACGGCCCTGTCTTTTTTTCTGGCTGCCATTGCTAGCATTAGTTTACTCGTAGGTGGGGTAGGGATAATGAATATTATGTTGATTGCCGTCAACGAACGTGTCCAAGAAATTGGTCTGCGTAAGAGTGTGGGCGCAAAAACCAAAGATATTGTCTCTCAGTTTTTGGTGGAATCAGTGATTTTGACTTTACTCGGAGCAATAATTGGTATTTTAGCTGGTGGGTTAATATCTTTTTTGATCGCTGTGGTAGCAATTCAGCTTGATTATGCTTGGGATTTTGTGATCACCCCATTTTCGGTTTTTTTATCTTGTTCGATTGCTTTTTTGATTGGTATTAGTTTTGGCTATTATCCAGCCAAGAAAGCAGCAAGTTTAGACCCAATTGAAGCTTTGCGCTATGAATAGTCTAGTTAAATTTATTTTACCCTTAAAACAAGCTCACGCTGCTCTGCATGCCAATCGCGTCAGATCACTACTCACTATGTTGGGAGTAATTATTGGTATTTCCTCGGTGATTGTGATTTTGTCAGCGGGCGAGGCGCTCAAGGGTTTTGTTTACAATGAAGTTAATGCTTTTGGCAATAACATTATTCAAGCTGAAGTAAAAGTTCCTTCCACTAGCCAACAGTCTGCTGACAATGCTGCGGGCATGGCTATGGGTATCACCATCACTACCTTGAAAGACTCTGATGCTGAAGCAGTCAGAAAACTAAAAAATATTGATAAAGTCTATTCGGCGGTTTTAGGGCAAGGGATTGCATCTTATCGCAATGAAAATAAAGTAATTACCATTTACGGTGTAACCAATGAGTTTATAGATATTGATCAATCAAAAGTTGATCAAGGTAGATTTTTTACAGCTGAAGAAAATCGTTCACAGGCTCAAGTAGTAATTTTAGGTTCGGGGATAAAAGAGACTTTGTTTGGTGACGATGAGGCATTGGGTAAACAAATAAAAATTGGCAATTTAAAATATGAAGTGATAGGTGTGTTTGCTACCCGAGGTGCTTCACCGTTTTTCAATATGGACGATATGGCAGTGATGCCACTTTATACTTTACAAAAAAAAGTCATGGGCATAGATCATGTGATGTATTTTTTGGCTACCATGAAGGATCCGACTCAAGATCTACTTACCAAAGCGCAAATAGAAGACTTGTTGCGTGAACGGCACGATATTACTGATCCCAAAAAAGATGATTTTGCCGTCACTACCCAAGAGGAAATGCAAGCCATGCTTGACGTTATTTTGGGCGGTGTGCAGTTGTTATTGATAGCTATTGCCAGTATTAGTTTGATTGTGGGTGGAGTAGGAATTATGAATATTATGTATGTAACAGTTGCGGAAAGAACTTTTGAAATTGGATTGCGCAAGAGTGTGGGTGCAACCAAAGGAAATATTTTGTGGCAATTTTTGTGGGAAGCAGTTTTTGTTACTTTGCTAGGAGCGATTGCCGGGATTGTGGTTGGCGGAATTATTACTCAACTTTTTACCTTGCTAGCAAAATATTTGCAGATTGATTTTGTTTTTACATTGCCTTGGTGGTCAATTGCTTTGGCCGTGGGTTTTGCCGCAGTTGTTGGTCTAGTATTTGGTATCTATCCAGCTAAAAAAGCAGCTGATCTTGATCCAATTGAGGCATTGCGGAGATAGTATATAGAATTTTGAAACTAGAATTTAGAATATAACATTTAGCACTCTTGACATGAGAGTGCTAATTTTTTTATAATGTAAAAAGGGTCAGGAAAACCTAAGTATTTATAGAAAAATGTTAACAAATAGACAAAATCAAATACTAAAAGAGATTGTGGAAAACTACGTTTTTGATGCCCAACCAATTGGTTCAAAACTTTTGACTGAATCAATGAATGTATCATCGGCCACTATTCGCAATGAAATGTCAGCTTTGGAAGATAAAAAGTTGATTTACCAGCCCTATACATCAGCTGGTCGAGTGCCAACCGCGGCAGGTTATAAATATTATTTTGAAAATTTTGTTGATAAAGAAAAAAGTCCTGCTAAAAATGACCAGCAAGTGATTGCTGAAATATGGAAAAAAAATTCGGCAGATTATCATCAAGCTTTAAAAAGTTTAGCCAAAGTAGTCGCTGATTTGTCGCAATATGCGGTATTGGTTGGTTTTTCGGAGAAGTATTTTTACTACACAGGGTTGTCGAATTTGTTCAATCAACCAGAATTTACCACGGCTGATTTGGTGCGAGCTATGGGATATTTGGTTGATCATTTAGATGAAGTAGTAAGCCGTATTTTTCACCAAGTTGATGGTTTGACAGTTAAGATTGGTGCTGATAATCCTTTTAGTAGTGAGTGTAGTGTTTTGTTGGCTAAGTTTTCTGATCCTTCGGGTGATGGTTTGATTGGAATTTTGGGACCGATGCGGATGGATTATCAGCGTAATTATTCGTTGATTAGTTATTCAAGAAATTTAATAAATAAATAAATGAGCAAACTAAATAATTTGAATACCAAAAAGACTGAAGCGGAAGACGATAAGATCGGTGAGATTAATACCCAACAAACAACTACAATTGACGAATTGACCCAGCAGAATCAAGAGTATTTAGCTGGTTGGCAGAGAGCAAAAGCAGATTATTTAAATTTAAAGAAAGAATCGGATGAGATTATCGCCAAGTTGCGCAGTGCAGTCAGAGCAGAAATTTTTCTTGAGTGGTTGCCTTATTGGCAAAATTTGATTACGGCGATTGCTCATATTCCAGTTGATTTGAAAGATACTGATTGGGCACAAGGATTTATTCATATTCAAAGACAGATTGAGAGTTGGTTGCTTGAACATGGTGTCAAAAAAATAAAAACAGTGGGTGAAAAGTTTGATTATGAGCTACATGAAGCAGTTGAGACAGTCTGGGATGAACAAGTTGCTACTGATGAAATTGTCCAGGAGAAATCACCCGGCTTTGAGTATCAAGGGCAAGTGATAATTCATCCGAAAGTGGTTGTCAATACACCAACTGATACCAATAAATAATTTTACTAATAATTAATTTTCTTGTTTAGGCAAAACTAGTCTAAACAAGAAGTAAGGAGAAAATATATGGCTATTATAAAGTGGACACCTTGGCAAGATCCTTTTGAGGAATTTGAAAAAATGTTGCAGACGTGGCCGGGTTACCAAAATGTAAAGTCATTTGTACCGGCAGTTGATGTTTATCAAGATGATGATAATGTTTATATTGAAACGCCACTACCTGGAATAAAAATTTCTGATATCAATATTGCCGTGGAAAATGACGTATTGACTATTGAGGGTAGTCGGGAACACAAAAGTGAAGTTGATGAAAAAAATTATTATCGTCAAGAAGTTCGTTATGGTAGTTTTCATCGCAGTATCGCTTTGCCTGCTAGTGTCAATGGTGACCGGGCAGAGGCTGAATATCATGACGGTGTTTTGAAAGTCACTATTCCTAAAGAGGAAAGAGCCAAGCCAAAAAAGATTGCAATTAAGACAAAATAATGTCAGCACCATTTTCTTCATTGCCAAAAAGATTACATCATCATTGTCCTTTATGCGGACAAGGTTTGATTGATAGTGATATTGAAATAATAAATTCTGCCAATGGTCAGATGATGGTTTATGCCACCTGCGGTAGCTGCGGGGTAGGTGTGATTGCCAAGGTTTCTCTGCTACCGCAGGGCTTGGTGGGCCTTGGGATTTTGACTGATTTGACTCGTGAGGAAATAAACACTGTAAATAGCAACAGTCCGGTTAGTGCCGAAGAGGTATTGACTATAAAATTATTGACGGACAGGGGTTATTTGGAAATTAAAGTATAATAATTATTTAATATAATAATATGAGTAGGATTTTAGGAATTGATCTTGGCACCACCAATAGCGCAATGGCCGTAATTGAAGGTGGTCAGCCCAAAATTTTGGAAAATAAAGAAGGTAATCGCACTACGCCTTCAGTAGTGGCGATAGCCAAAAACAACGAAAGAATTGTGGGGCAAGCTGCCAAGAGACAGGCAGTTACCAATCCCAGTAATACAGTTTATTCAGTAAAACGTTTGATTGGTCGTAAATTTTCTGATCCAGAAGTACAAACGGCTATGAAAACTTTGCCTTTTAAGTTAGTCAAAGATACAAAAACTGAAGGATGCAAAATCGTCATGGGTGAAAAAGAATATTCACCTCAAGAAATTTCGGCGATGATTTTACAAAAATTGAAAGCCGATGCCGAAAGTAAGTTGGGCGAAAAGATCGAAGAGGTGATTATTACTGTTCCAGCTTATTTTGATGATTCACAACGTCAAGCTACAAAGGATGCAGGTGAAATAGCTGGACTGAAAGTAAAACGTATCATCAATGAACCAACTGCTGCCGCCTTGGCTTATGGTTTTGATAAAAAACGGGATCAAAAAATAGCAATTTATGATTTGGGTGGTGGGACTTTTGATATTTCCATTTTGGAAGTATCTGCTGATACAGTTGAAGTTAAGGCCACCAATGGCGATACACATTTGGGTGGTGATGATTTTGATCAAAGGATTATTGATTGGATTTTGGCTGAATTTAAAAAGGATCAAGGGATTGATTTAGGTGGTGATTCATTGGCCTTGCAAAGAGTTAAAGAATCAGCGGAAAAAGCCAAAATTGAATTATCAACCGCTTTGGAAACCGAAATCAATCAACCATTTATTACCCAAGGAGCTGATGGCCCAAAACATTTGGTAATGAAAATAACTCGAACAAAATTGGAAGAATTGGTAGCTGATTTAGTAGAAAATACTTTAGAGCCAGTTAAGAAAGCCTTGACTGATTCGGGGATAGATAAAGCAAGTATCAATGAGGTAGTAATGGTTGGTGGCATGACTAGAATGCCTTTTGTTCAAAAGAAAGTAGAAGAATTTTTTGGTAAAAAACCGAATATGTCTGTTAATCCGGATGAAGTAGTGGCAATTGGAGCAGCAGTGCAGGCAGGAGTATTGCAAGGTGAGGTAAAAGATGTTTTATTGTTGGATGTCACTCCGCTTTCTTTGGGCATCGAAACTTTGGGTGGAGTGATGACAAGGTTAATAGAGCGCAATACTACTATTCCGACATCAAAATCACAAATTTTTTCAACCGCTGCTGACAATCAAACTTCAGTGGAAATCCATGTGTTGCAAGGTGAGCGACCCATGGCCCAAGATAACAAATCGTTGGGAAGATTTATTTTGTCTGGTATCCCACCAGCGCCGAGAGGTATTCCTCAAGTTGAAGTGACATTTGATATTGATGCCAATGGTATTTTGCATGTGAAAGCTATGGATAAAGCTACCAATAAAGAACAGACAATAACCATTACTGCTTCTTCTGGTTTATCCAAAGAAGAGATTGAACGGATGAAAAAAGAAGCCGAAGTTCATGCTGATGAGGATAAGAAAAAACAAGATTTAATTGAGATAAAAAATGGAGCCGAATCAGTAATTTTCAGCACGGAAAAAATATTGAAAGAAAATGAAGCAAAAATTCCCGAAGATATTAAAAAAGAGGTAACAGAGAAATTAGAGAATTTAAAAAAAGTTAAAGACAGTGAGGACTTTGCAACTATCAAACAAGCCATGGAGGAAATGAATCAAACTGCACAAAAAATTGGTCAGGCAATGTATCAGCAACAACAAGCCGCAGGTACACAAACTGACAACAATCAAACTAGTCAGGAAGCTAACAATTCTGGTGGTGCCCAAGAAGCAGAATTTGATAAAGACAATAATCCTCAATCCAATCAATAATTAATTAAGCCTAAAGCGGGGTAAAGCCCCGCTTACAGGTTAAAAAAAATTTATGGACAATCAAAATCAACAATCCATGCAAATAAAAATTGAAGATGCGGTATTGAAAGGAGTCTATGCCAATGCTCTGCAAGTCGGGCACACAAAAGAAGAGTTTATTTTAGATTTTATGAATCTAGTGCCACCGCAAGGTATCGCCGTGTCGCGAGTGTTTTTAAGCCCGGGTCATATGAAAAGAATTGCCTCGGCTATTTTGGATAATTTAAAAAAATATGAAGACCAGTTTGGCAAAATCGCCGAAGCTCAAGCACCAAAAAATGAACAAAAATTAGGATTCAATGGATAAGATTTAAAACACGTTATACATAGCACGTGGCTTGTAATATGATAATATAAAATATTAAACAAATTTATTATTAATTTTAATATTATGAAAAAATATAATGGTCCAGAAGCTGAGTGTGGTTGTGAAGATTGTGGTTGTGGAAAGTAGAATAGAATGAAGAGAGAATTTAGAATATTGATTCTAGATTCAAATTTCTAGATTCAAATTTATGTCTAAGGATTATTACGAAATTTTGGGTGTGAAAAAAAATGCTACCGCTGAGGAGATAAAAAAAGCTTTTCGACAACTGGCTCACCAATATCATCCTGATAAAGGAAATGGCGATGATAAAAAATTCAAAGAAATAAATGAAGCTTATCAAGTACTGGGCAATACGGAAAAAAGAAAACAGTACGATCAGTTTGGTCAAAGTTTTTCTGGGGCAGGTCCAGGCGGGATGAACTGGCAGGATTTTGCTAGAGCTCAACAACAAGGCGGATTTGATTTTTCCCAAGGGTTCCAAGGGGTTAATTTTGATTTTGGCGAGATGGGTGATATAGAAGATTTATTTTCGGGAATTTTTGGTGGTTCATTTCGATCAGGCAGAAACAGTAAAAAAAATACTCGGGGTCGTGATTTATCTTTGACTTTGACGGTTGATTTTTTTGAAGCAGTGTTTGGGGCAAAAAAAACTATCAACCTAACCAGACAAATTTTATGTGACATCTGCCAGGGAAGTGGCGCCAAAGTAAATAGTAAAGTTTCTACTTGTTCACAGTGTCAAGGTCGGGGTCAAATTGAGACAGTGACTAGGTCTTTCTTTGGTATGATGAGATCAACCCAAATTTGTCCCACTTGCCAGGGTGATGGTCAAATCATCACCGAAAAATGTACGCAGTGTCATGGTAGTGGCTTGATGCGTAAACAAGAGACCATCAACGTCGAAATACCAGCTGGGGCTGACAATGGAGTTACTTTGAAATTTTCTGGACGGGGGGATATTGTCAATAAAAAAGGTCAGCCGGGGGATTTGTATATCAATTTACATGTTAATCCTAATCCAAAATTTAATCGGCAGGGCAGTGATATTCAGCAAAATTTACATATCAATTTTTCACAAGCAGCTTTGGGTGATAAGGTGCCGGTTGAGACAGTTGATGGTGAGGTTAAATTGAAAATTCCAGCTGGAATCGCTTCGGGTACGGTACTTAAACTATCAGGGCAGGGAGTGCCACATATGAATCGACGTGGTCGGGGTGATCATTTGGTAAAGGTTATTATTGATGTGCCCAAGAGCTTGAATCGTCAGCAAAAAAAGTTGTTGACTGAATTACAGCAGACAGGATTATAGTATGATAATTACCCCCATCAGAACTCGGGTTTTAAAACCACCTCAAACTGATTTGTGGCCGGTTTTAGAAAATTTGCATTTGGTTGAGAAAAATATATTGGTGGTAACTTCAAAAATAGTCAGTCTTCATCAGGGAAGATGTATAAAAATTGATACAAAGAATCAAACCGAACAAAAACTGGGGTTGATTATGCAAGAGGCCGATGAATTTTTGTCTAGGCAAACGACCAAAAATTTAAAAATTTCTTTGTTGACCAAAAAATATGGTTTGGTAGTAGGTAGCGCGGGAATTGATGAATCAAACGGTGATGGATATTTTATTTTGTGGCCAGACAACCCAGCCAAGTTTGTCAAAAAACTATATGACTGGTTGCAAAATAAATATGGTTTGTCTGATTTTGGTGTAGTTATTGTTGATACCATCAAGCGACCTTTTCGGCGGGGGGCAGTGGGTTTTGCTGTTGCTCATTATGGATTTAAGGCCCTGTACAGTTATCGCCAGCAAAAAGATTTATTTGGTCGTCAGTTTAAATCAGAACAAGTAAACTTGACTGATGCTATAGCAGCAGCAGCGGTATTGGTTATGGGTGAAGGCAATGAACAAACGCCACTAGCACTAGTTGAGGATATTCCCCAGATAGAATTTTTTGCTGGAAGTGATGAGGTTGCTGTGGCAGGGAGAGATGATTATTTTTCTGGTTTGGTTGATGAGAGCAAGTGGAAAAAAATAAATTACTAATTATCAATAATTAATTACTAATCAATTATTTAATTAATAAATTTTTTAATTATAGCATTCATTAGTTATTAGTAATTTGTTATTAATCATTTTTATTGTTTAATACTAAGTAAAAAGGTGTTATAATTAGGTTATGTTATCATTACTTACTACCACTGCAGCTCAGTTTAACTTTGATTTTTGGTTGGCTGATTTTGATTGGTCCAGTCCCAGTTGGGATTTATTGGTTATTTTATTTATAGTCTTTGGAGGGCTTATTTATGGCATGAGTTTGGGTCGTGATCGATTGGCTTTGTTGACCGTAGCTATTTATGTTTCTTTGGCTTTGGTCAACACCGCACCTTTTGTTGATCATGAATTTGCGGCTAAAGTGAATTTTGCTGGTTATGCTATTGATATAAAAATAGTAGCTTTTTTGGGTCTGTTATTTTTACTGATGTTTTTTTTAGCCCGGGGAGCACTGTTTAGAAGTTTATTGGGCGGTGAGATTAGCCGGGGTTTTTGGCAAGCTTTGTTTCTGAGTTTTGCTCATACTGGATTATTAGTGGCGATTGTGATGAATTATTTACCAGCTGGTGCAGTGAATAATTTTTCCGATTCGGTCAGAAATGTATTTTTTGGTCAGTGGCAGCTATTTTGGTGGTTACTGACGCCAATTGTTATTATGATAGTATTTAAGACCAAGAGAAAAGACTAGATATTAAATAATTTTAAATTATTAATTATAAATTATAAAATACTTAATTGAGTATTTTTTTTATTTCTTCCAAACTATTTATTCGTACTAGTTGATCGCGTAATTGTTTTGCTTGTGGCCAACCTTTGACGTACCAGGACAGATGTTTTCTTAGTTCAATAAGTCCTCGTTGTCCTTTTTCACCAAAGGCAATACTAGCATGTTCAATAATAAAATTTTTAATTTGTTCGGAGTCAAATTCATCGTATTTTCCGGTGGCCAGTAAATTTTTAGTTTGTTGAAAAAGCCAGGGTTTACCCCAAGCGCCACGGGCAATACCCACGCCATCTGCCCCAGTTTCAGTGAGCATAGTTTTGGCAATTTCTGGAGTAGTTATGCCGCCATTGTATAATAGAACTTTATTCCAAATTTTCCTTACTTGTTTGACAATATCAATATTTGGTAGGCCATCAAATGGTCGTTCAAAACTGCGGGCATGGAGCATGATGGCAGCTAGGGGGAGATGTTTGATAGTTTGGACTAAATCCAAGGCTGTGATTTCATTTAAATCATTGTTTGGTCCGCAATCAGTTGGATCAATAGTTTTTTCCAGTTGACCCTCAATGAAACCATGATCAGTAGTACGTTTTATTTTTTTTGGTGAAGAATTTTTTTTGATACTGGCTCTTATTTTTATTGATACGGGGATGGAAACATTTTCAATCAAAGCTTGTACCAATTCAGCACAACGGTTTGGTTCCTTCATCAAACTCACTCCACCACCGTGTCTGACTACTTTGTAAGCTGGACAACCAAAATTTATATCAATACCATCAAAACCAAGACTTTCCAAAATTTTCCCGGCCCGAGCAAACATTTCCGGTTGATTGCCAAAAATTTGTACTACCACTGGTCGCTCGTCTTCCGCAAAACGTATCATTTCCAGAGTTTTTTTTGATTTGTACACCAGCGCATCAGCTGAAGCAAATTCTGTATAGATTACATCAGCTCCAAATTTTTTGCACATTTGCCGAAAAGCAATATCCGTGACTCCGGCCATAGGAGCCAAGGCAAGGATGGGTTTATTTAATTTTTGCCAAAAGTTCATATTATAATTATAGCATTTAATTGCATTAATTTATTCAATATTGTATAGTTATATTATCTTATTGATAAATAAATTTATGAGTCTAGAAATGCCAAAAGTAGTCAAAAAAGAAACTGAAAATAAAAGAGAAAAAATAAACCCACAGGAAGCTATGCATAATATTATTTACCACGCTGATAGTATTATGATTAAGGCAAAAACAGTTTTGGCATTTTTAGAAAAATCAAAATCAGAAAAAATCGATGTAAATATAGACGATAAAATTAGCGAATTTGGCCAGGCAGGAGAAGTTGAGAAACAATTAATTGATATTTGGAATAAATTAGGAGAACTCAATAATTCTATGTTTGAACAGGGAGTAAAAATGGACGGGGAAGAATTAAGGGAACGGCTCAATGGAATAGATGATGATTTAATTTTTTCTAAGTTTGAACAGGGAGTAAAAATGGATGAAAACGAAGCAAAAGAACATCTTGATAAAGTTGATAGTGAATAATAGTTTATTGATTTTTTTAAATTAAAACCCGGCATTAGTCGGGTTTTTTAGAAAGTATTTTATATACCTAAAGCGGGTGGGATTTTAACCCTGATAGGTTTTTTGTATATATACCTCAAAAAGAAGCTTCGGCATTCTATACTATCCTCATCATTGATACTCGCATCATATTTTTTGAAAAAAGATATATCGTGTCTCTGGCAGGCTTCTCTGATTTCAGCTATGAGTAGATTGGTTTGTTTTTCAGCTTCTTGTTCATTAGTAGCCAACAATTCCAGACTAATATATTTGTCAAAATTTACCGGATCTCCGACTGATGTTTCTCCGTCAACATGAAGAGTAAAGTTGAGAGTCCATTTACCTTTTTCCATTTTTCCTCCAGTTTGTGATTATTTTGTATGTGCGGATTATTTATCCTAATATATTTTGTTTGGAAAATCAAATGCATAATTGTAGCAAACAAAAATTAAATATAGTATAATTAACCAAACAAGTTTAGATTTTTTTATGACAGCAAAAATTTTATTTGTATGTAATGGCAATATTTATCGAAGTATGGTAGCTGAATACTGTTTAAAAAAATATTTAAAATTACATCATATTAGTAATTGGCAGGTAAAATCAGCCGGGGTTACGGCCAAAAAACAAAAGATTCACATTAATACAAAACAAGCGTTAGCAAAAATAGGAATTAATAGGATTAGGCATGAGCAGCATAAACTTACCAAGAAAATGTTAAGTGATGCAAATATAGTTATTGCTATGGCAGAAGATCAAAAAAAGTATATTAAGGAAATTTTTGGTTTTGGATCAGTTAAATTATTTAATCAACTGGCTGTGAATTCCAATGAATCAATTTGGGATGTTAAAGACAATGTTCGTGATTACAAAAAAAACGAGCCAGCGGTAGCGAATGAAATTATAAAAACAATAAATTACATTCAGAAAAATACGGGAAAATTGTATCGTCGCCTTGTAAAACTTAGTTTATAATTTATTAAAAAAATTTTTGGCAGTGTAGCTAGTAGAAAAGAAATATTGTATAATTAAGTCATGAGAAAAATTTCCTGTTTGGTAATTGGTGGAGCAACTGAAGATTTGATGTTTTATACTGATGAATCTTTGGTGATAAAAAACCCCAACTCCAAAGATATTACTAGACAAAAATTAATCGCGTTTGAATACGGCGCTAAAATCCCTTCGCAAGCCGCTTATTTTACTATGGGTGGTGGTGGACAAAATGTAGCAGTGTCACTTGCTAAACTGGGTCTAAAAGTTTCTTTGCTTACAGCTGTCGGGGGAGATGGTGTAGGTGAAGAGATTAAACAAAATTTGAAAAATAATCAGATTGATCAAAGTTTACTCAAAATTTATCCCAAAGACAGATCAGGTTTTTCATTTATTGTAAATACTGGCACTTTTAAAGAGCATGTGATTTTTACTTACCGTGGGGCCAATTATGTGATGCAAATAAATCAAGCCGATCTGAAAAAAATAAAAACCAATTGGTTTTATTTGACTTCACTGCAAGGTGATTATTGGAAAAGTAATTTGCAAAATATATTTAAAGTGGTGGATGAAAACAAGATTAAACTTTCCTGGAATCCCGGTGGTTCACAGTTAGCTAGCGGTTTTAAATATTTAAGTCGTTATTTGAAGCAGACAGAAATATTGCACCTCAATAAAGATGAAGCGATTGAACTGGTTTTATCATATGGAAGAAAAGTTATCAATATTGAAAAACTTTTACTTACTATCAAAGCCTGGGGACCTAAGTTGGTGGTGATTACTGCTGGCCCAGATGGCGCTTATGCGTTTGATGGAAAAAAGATATATTATCGCCAAGCGCCCAATACCAAAGGTATCAATACCACTGGAGCGGGCGACAGTTTTTGTTCCGCTTTTGTTTGGGGGATAATCAAGTTCAATGATATAAAACAAGCTTTGCGAGCAGGAATTTTAAATAGTAATAATGTGATTACGGAAATTGGCGCGCAAAATGGTCTACTTACTCTTCGGCAGATGAGAAATCAGTTAAAATAAATTATATTGTTATCCTGAACTTGATTTTGGGATCTTAAGAGATTCCAAAAACAAGTTCGGAATGACAGGTATACAAACAAGTATGAGACAATTATAATTTACTTATATCAACCATGAGAAAAATAAAAGTTCAAATAGAAGTTTCCGCTAAACATATTCATCTATCTAGACAGGATATTGATTTGTTGTTTGGTAAAAATTATCAGTTGAAAAAAAAGAATAATATTTCCCAAACCGGACAGTTTGCCACAGTAGAAACAGTAAGTTTAAAAAGTAAAAAATCTGAGTTTAAAAATATACGGATTGTCGGTCCGGAAAGAAAAGAATCACAAATTGAACTCTCTATCACTGATTGTTTTAAGCTAGGGTTAAAACCAGTATTTCATATATCTGGTAATACCCAAGGAGCACCAAAAGTAATGGTACTGGGACCTAAGGGTAAAGTTATGGTACCGGCTATTGTACCTTTGCGGCATATTCATATTAGTGACCAAACAGCTAAAAAGTATGGATTGAAAAATAGACAAATAGTAAAAGTAAAGATAAAAAAAAGCAGAGCTTTGCTATTTGATAAGGTAGTGGTGCGAACTCATCCTACTTTTAGGTTTCGTTTGCATCTTGACACTGACGAGGGTAATGCCGCTGGAGTCAAGCAGGGAGAGAGGGGAGAAATAGTCAGATAATTTTAAATTATAAAATTTTAAATTATAAATGATGATCTTAGTATTCAATGCCGGTAGCTCTAGTTTGAAATTTGCTTTATTTGATGATCAGGTAAAACGTCGATATGTTTTTGGCAATATCGAACGGATTGGTTTAGACAAGCCGATTTTTAGTTTTACGGTGGGTAACAGAAGTGTCAGGGAAAATTTGACTACAAAAGTAAAAAATCATCAACAAGCATTGCAGGTAGCTAGGACTTTTTTATTGTGGCAAGGTTACAATTTATCTGCTTTAAAAAAAATTGGGCATCGGGTAGTCCATGGCGGTGGTAAATTTTGGCAACCAATCAAACTAGATGCGAAAGTTATCAAACAACTGGCAAGTTTTGATCAGTTGGCACCCTTGCACAACCCAGTCAATTTGGCGGTGATTAAAGCTTGTCAAAAATTATTTCCTCAAATTGTACAATATGTCTGTTTTGATACGGAATGGTATAGATTTATGCCCCCGGAAAATTACCTATATTCTTTACCGGAATATCTATATAAAAGATACGGTGTTCGTCAATTTGGTTTTCACGGTTTGTCGCATGAGTACGTCGCTAAACAGGCAGCTAAAGTTTTAGGCAAACCGTTGGCAAGTATAAAATTAATTACCTGTCATTTGGGAGCAGGTGGGTCAATTACTGCAGTTGAAAATGGTCGGGCCATTGAAACTTCTATGGGTTTTACACCACTAGCGGGACTATCAATGAGTAGCCGAGCTGGTGACGTTGATGCCAATATTCCTTTGTATATGATCAGAAATTTAAAATTTAGCGCCGATAAAGTTTTTACTATTTTAAACAAACAGTCAGGTTGGCAAGCACTGTGTGGAACTGCTGATTTTAGACAAATTATGGTAGACAGTGGTTACAAAATTGCAGGTTTCACCCCTCGACAGCAGAAAAGTCTACGGGCAAAATCAAAATTGGCGTTGGTTCGTTATGTCAATGAAGTAAGGTTTTATATCGCAGGATTTACAGCCTTGCTTGCCAATCAAGTTGCGGCAGTGGTTTTTACCGGGGCAATTGGTGCGGGAAATTCTGACTTTCGTAAATTAGTTTTGAAAAAATTATTTACGAAAAAGACCAGAGTTTTGAGTTTTATTTCTGATGAAGAAACCATGATTGCAAACAAAATTAAATAATTAACTCTTTACAAATTTGGCGTTTACCAGTAAAGTGGTAAACGTTTTTTGTTGTTTTAAAAAATAAAAGGAGATAAAAATGACCGAAGAAAAATTTGTTCGCTTGCGGGAAAAATCAGTCACCATTTTTGGTGGTAAACTTCTGGATAAGAAATCCTATCAGTTATTGAAAAAGGTAGTGTATTATTTGGTTAAAAGGGATTTTTATATAATTACTGGCGGATTGTCGGTTAAACAATCAGTGATGTATGAACCAATTAGATTGGCAAATAATAAGGTAATTACTTTATACAGTGAAGACGACAAACAAACCAATAATCATTTGATAATTACCGATCGAGAATTAAGTTATATGGTTAAAAATTTTGGTGACCAAATTTATCAAATGATTCAAAGCCCCGCTTTAATCATTTTTGAAGGGGGGATTTCTACTTTAGCTGAACTTACTTTGGCGCTTGATTTTTGGAAACGGTATAATGGTCAGCAAGCAACCAAAAAACCCATTATATTCTTTTTTGGCAGAAAGTGGCTAGGTTATCGTGAGGACATGATTGAAGATGAATTAATTGATAAAGATTTAGTCAGAAATTATTGTTTGTATTGTCATGGCTATCAGCGATTTACTCGTCATTTTGAAAAATTTTTTCCACCTCAACCTGACTAATTGGTCGGGTTTTTTTATTTAAATAAAATTGATATAATTTAATCATGTCCAAAAAAGACTTGCCAATTTTAGTCACTGGTTCGTTAGCTTATGATTATATTATGGATTTTCCAGGGTATTTTTCCGAACATATTTTACCAGATAAGATTCACCGGCTGAATTTAAGTTTTGGTTTAGGAAAAATGACCAAAAATTTTGGTGGTACCGCTGGGAATATTGCTTATACCTTGCGTTTGCTGGACAGTAAGGTCTTTATCATTGGTAGCGGGGGGAATGATTTTTCTGATTATTTGTCTTGGCTTAAAAAAAATAAAATTGGTTTGGTGGGACTCAGTCTAACCAAAAAATTCTCAACAGCCGCTGCTTATATTATGACTGACTTAGCTGACAATCAGATAACTGGTTTTTATGCTGGCGCTATGAACCTACGGCCAGTTTGGCCAAAAATTCAAACTGGAAAATTTTTGGGAATTATTGCACCTGATAAAGCAGATAAAATGATCTATTATAGTCGTCAATTTCAAATAAAAAAAATAGAATACATATTTGATCCCGGGCAAGCTGTGACCTCTTTAAATAAAAAACAAATTTTAGGGTTGTTGAAAAATTCCAAACTGCTTATTGCCAATGATTATGAGGCGGAATTAATGTTTAGAAAAATTAATTCATCTTTGCCTGCTTGGCAAAAGATTTTACCTATTATTGTAACTTACGGTCCTCAGGGTTCAAAAATTTTTTATCAAAATAAACAAATAAAAATCAATGCAGTAAAAGTAATACAATCAGTTGATCCGACTGGTGCGGGTGATGCCTATCGCGCTGGTTTGTTGTCTGGTCTGTCGCGAAAGTATGATTTGATTACCAGCGCTAAGTTTGGCGCCACAGCGGCCAGTTTTGCAGTAGAGTATTATGGTACTCAAGTTCATAGTTTTACTTTTTCTGAATTTAGACGACGTTTGCAAAAAAATTTTAAAATTTCTTTATGAATATCTCCTTAGAATTTAAAAACCGTCAAGCCTGGCAGGAAAATGCCAAACTGTGGCAAACATATGAAGCGCCGATTCGCCCTTCCAACGGAGATTTATTTATTTACAATTTGGTTTTACAAGAAATTAAAAAAAACAATTCTTGCCCCCAAGCGCTATTAATTGGCGATTCGCCCGAGCTACGGGATTTATTGGCGCAAAACGGTTTTTCTACCACAGTAGTAGCCAATAATCCTTTGGCAATACTTGCTATGAATGAACTGTTGACTTATCGCGGTAGTAAAAAAGAAAAAGTTGTTATCACCAATTGGCAGGAGATGGATTTTGCCCCTGACAGTTTTGATATTGTTTTATCTGATTGGGGACTAAATTGTTTAACCCACTGGCGTGATTATACAATAGTGCTGGCAAACATTGCTAAATTTTTAAAAGCAAATGGCCGGTTTGTTACGCGTTTAAATATTTTTGACCCGACGAGAAATAAAAGAAAAGTCGAACAGATAATGGTTGATTTTTCCAAGTTTTCCCAACACAAGTTTAGTTTTTTAATAGAAATGGAGTTGTATTCGGATATATCTACTTATTTAATTGACAGTTTTCAGATTGATTTAGGAAAATTTTATCGCGAGGAAATTACTGTGGCTTATCATCAAGGACGGATGACTTTTGCCCAATGGCAGGATTTTTATTATCCCTTTTTTGATGTGGTGATGACTTATCCTGAAAAACAAGCTTGGGAAAGTTTATGGTCAAGATTTTTTTCTAATTTGAGTATCAAATACGGTAACGATTATTTATTATCAGACAACAATCCAATCTATATCGGTCAGAAGATAATTAATCATAAAAATTATGCAAGAATTGAAAAATAAAGCCAAAAAATTACAGTTGGAAGTTTTGGAAAAACTTTCACAATTAGTTACGGCGGGGCTTGGTTTGGTAGCGGCGCTAGCTTGGAATTCGTTGATCCAAGATTTATTTAGTAAAATTTTTGGCACCCAATCTGATCTCTGGGCCAAATTTGGCTATGCTCTGGTGGTGACAATCATCGTAGTTATTCTTACTCTGCAAATCAGCCGAACTGCCAGTCGTTTAAAGGAAGAAATAAAAATAGAAGAAAAGTCAGACACAGAAAATCCCTCAAATTCATGAGGGATTGTTTAGCCAGTGTGGATTATTTGGCGGGAAAAAATTAGTAATATTATTACCAGATAAAACCAAACAGCTATTGTAATTAGGGCAATTGAGATTAATACTGGGACAGTTAAAGAAAATAGTGTTTGATAAAAATGGTAATACACCAGCGTAGAGGGTATAACAATTAATATTACTGTAATGGCATTGATGGCTATTTTTTTAGTTATAAAATAGAATAAAAAATAGTATAAGACAAAGCCAATAAGAAAAAATAATAATATTTTAAGAAACATGACGACCTCCAATTTTTTAAATAACTATATATTATTATAACATATTTTTTAAAATAAGTCAATAGATAATGAACAAAAATAGTAAACAAAAAATTTGGCAAATAAAGCCCAGACTCACGACAGATTTTTCTGAACGTTTTCCCGAATTAAATAATATAGTAAAACAACTTTTATTTACCCGCGGCCTTGATTCTCAAGAAAAAGTTGATGAATTTTTATATCCTGATTATTCGCAGGATTTATTTAATCCGTTTTTATTTAAAGATATGTCCAAGGCCTGCGAGCGAATTTGGCAAGCGGTAGAAAAAAAAGAATTAATTTTAGTGTATGGTGACTATGATGCTGATGGTGTTTGCGCCACGACAGTTATAATGGATTTTTTTAAATTGGTTGGTGCCCGATCAGAAGTTTATATTCCTCATCGTGAACTGGAAGGTTATGGTTTAAATCAATCGGCCGTACAAGAATTTATTGCAAAGAAAATTAATTTACTTATTACGGTTGATTGTGGTACGACCAATTTTGCAGAAGTAGCTACTTTACAAGCTGCCGGTGTTGATGTAGTGATAACCGATCATCATCATGTTCCGACTGAACGAGTGCAACCTTTGGCTTTTTTAAACTGTGCTGATACGAATGACAGTTACCCCTTTTCTTTTTTATCAGGAACAGGCATGGCGTTTAAGTTGGTGCAAGGTTTGATTGATTATGGACGTGAGAAAAAATTGAGTACAGTCATTACCCCGGGTTGGGAAAAGTGGTTACTTGATTTAGTTGCTATCGCTACTATTACCGATATTATGCCTCTCAAAAGTGAAAATCACACTTTGGTAAAATATGGTCTTAAAGTTTTGGCTAAAACCAGGAGGGTGGGCTTACAGAAATTGATAACTTTAGCCAATATCAAACCAACCAAGATTGATAACTGGCAAATTGGATTTATTATTGGACCTAGATTGAATGCTGCCGGTAGAATTGATCATGCCAATCAAGCTTACGCCTTGCTAAACGAAACTGATGACACCTTAGCAGAGAATTTAGCGACAAAATTGCAAACAGCCAACACCAAACGTCAGATATTGACTGAACAATATTTAAAAGAGGCCAAAGAACAAGTAGAGCCACAATTTTTAAAAGGTGATAAAATTTTAACCGCCTACCAAACAAATTGGGATTTAGGTTTAGTTGGATTAGTAGCGGGCAGGCTGACTGAGTTTTACCGTCGACCTTCACTGGTGATGACTTTAAATCAAGATAAAGTGATGGGATCAGGTAGGTCTTTGGCTGGTTTTAGTATTATTGCCGCTGTAACTGAGCAAAGTAAATATTTGTCCCGATACGGCGGTCATGAGGGCGCTTGTGGTTTTACTTTGCAAAGCCCGGCTGAGTTGGATAATTTTTGTCAGTCAATTAAGCTAGCGGCTAGCGAGGTAGATGTTGAAATATTTCAGCCAGTTTTAGCAATTGATGCGGTAGTAAAATTAAGTGAGGTTGATTGGTCGTTACTGCTTGAGTTGGAAAAGTTTACACCTTTTGGTGAAGACAACCCAGCCCCGCGTTTTGCTACTTTTGGTTTGCAGGTTTTAGGAGTTGATTTTGCTGGTGAGGAGAATAAACATTTACGTTTAGTGGTTGGTGATGAGGAAGGCTTGGTTCGTAAAACTATCGGTTTTGGTTTAGGCAAAGAGTGGGGCAGTTTGCAGATGGGGGATTTAGTCGATATAGTTTATGAAGTAGGCAGTAATGAGTGGAATAATCAACGCGAATTACAACTAAAAATAATTGATTTACAGATACATGAAAAAAATTGACAAAGTAAAAATTTATACCGATGGTGGCGCTAGAGGTAATCCCGGTCCAGCTGGTATTGGCTATGTTATTTATGATGAGCAAAACCGGCTTATTTACAGCGCAGGTAGTTATATTGGTGTGGCGACCAATAATCAGGCAGAGTATCAAGCGGTAAATTTTGCACTTGCCAAAGCTAAAGAATTAGGTAGCAGAGAAATTGATTTTTATTTGGACAGTGAATTGGTAGTAAATCAATTGAGTCAAAATTTTAAAATAAAAAATCAAGAGCTGAGTAAATTGTTTGTGCAAATTTGGAATCTTAGTCAAGCCTTTAAAAAAATTACTTATCAGCATATCCCCAGAGAAAAAAATAAATTGGCTGATAAATTAGTCAACGAGGCAATCGATGGATCTGGACAACAAAAAATCCGCCGTTAGAGGCGGAATTTTTGATGATGTTTGCTAAACAAACCTGTAAGCCGAATTCTGTTTCCTGTTTTAGCAGGATGATAGTCATCTATCTGGTTTTAGTGTTGCCACTAAAATCTAGCTACCAACCCGTCCGTCGAATTGACGGACCTATTTGGTATTGCACCGGTTAGAGTTTACCTCTTTTGCCACATCACTGTAGCAACGCGTAAGTTTATTAACTTACGATTTCACCCTTATTCCGCCGAAGCGGAAAGGAATATTTTCTGTTGTACTTGTCCTAACATTATCGTCACCGATAATGTTGGTCGGCGTTACCGATTAACCACCCGAGTAGTCGGGCCGCATTGGTGTTCGGACTTTCCTCCCAGCTTTTTTAAGCTGCGCGACTATCTAATTTATTTAGCAAAAATAAAATAACATCAAATCTAAAAAAAGTCAAGTTTTAACTTGTAAATTTACAATAAATTAGCTAAGATTTAGTTATAAAATTATCATTGTTTAATGAAAAAAGCCGAATTAACATTTGCGGTTATTTCCGTACCCGTGGATTATATTATGTTGATTGGTGCCGGTGTCAGTGCTTACTGGTGGCGTTATGCTGATTGGGTGCAGGCGATTCGCCCGATTGTTTTTGATTTAAATTTTAATCAATATTTGAGAATAGTTTTTTTAATCGCTTTAGTATGGTTGGCTGTTTTTGCCTGGCAAGGACTTTATACCATCAGTTTACAAAAAAGATTAATTGATGAGTTAATTCATATCGTGTTTGCTTGTTCGGCCGGTCTGATGGTGATAATCGCTTATATATTTTGGCAACGGGAATTTTTTGATTCTCGTTTTATCATCTTAGCCGCTTGGATATTGTCCATTGTCTATATTAGTTTTGCTCGCATGATATTGCGTTTTGTCAGACGATTATTGTTGGCTAGAAATTGGGGAGTAACCAATATTGTTTTAATTGGCAGTGACAGTGCCGCTGATGATTTGGCAGCTGTAATTTATCGTCAGCCAGAGTTGGGTTATAGGTTGTGGGAAAGATTCAATGATTTTGTACCTGAACGTTTGTTGCAGACTATGGCCGAACGAAATATTGATGAAGTAATTTTAGCTGAAACAAATTTGGCCAAAGAAACCAGAGCTGATATTTTGAATTTTTGTCACAGTCACCATTTAGGTTTTCAGTATGTAGCTGATATTTTTGATGCTCAGTCTCACAACGTGGAAGTTCGTTCCCTAGCAGGTATGCCACTGATTGAAATTAAAAAGACGCCGCTGGATGGTTGGGGTAGAATATATAAAAGAATTTTTGATATTATCGCAAGTTTACTATTGCTTGTTTTAGTTTTACCGCTAGGACTGTTGTTGTCTTTGATTGTTGTGATTGATTCTTCGGGACCGGCAATTGTCAAACTGCGTCGGGTTGGTCGTATCAATAAAGTATTTTGGTTGTATAAATTTCGTTCCATGATTAAAGATGCTCATCTTCTTAAATATGATCAACAGGGAAATTTACGACCCGAATTTGTCAAACAAAATTTGCGTTCTGATGGGCCGTTGTTTAAAAATGAAAATGATGCTCGGATTACTAGATTTGGAAAATTTCTACGTCGAACTAGCTTGGATGAACTACCACAGCTAATAAATGTTTTACGCGGAGAAATGAGTTTAGTTGGTCCTAGACCACATGAACCAGAAGAAGTAGAAAAATATAAACACCACCAAAAAAAATTACTTTCCATCAAACCTGGTTTAACAGGACTGGCTCAAGTATCAGGTAGGTCAAATTTGAGTTTTGCTGAAGAGGTTAAACTGGATCTTTATTATATTGAAAATTGGTCGTTGAAAAATGATTTACAAATACTTTTTAAAACTTTTTGGGTAGTTTTGAAAAAACAAGGGGCAAAATAATTTATGAAGCTGGCTTTGGTTCACGATCATTTAAACCAATTTGGAGGCGCTGAACGCGTGCTTTTAAATATGCAGAAAAATTGGCCAGACAGCCCAATTTATACTTTACTGTATGACGAACAAGCTCTAGGTAAATGGTTTAAGAATAGTAAAATCCATCAATCATTCATCAGTCGATTGCCCGGCAGCCGCAAAAGATTTAAATGGTATTTACCGTTGATGCCCGCAGCGTTTGAACAATTTAATTTGTCAGCTTATGATGTTGTTTTATCATCAGTTTCAGGTCTTGCAAAAAGTGTGATTTTAAGTCCGGAAGCTTTGCATATTTGTTATTGCCATACTCCAACCAGATATTTATGGTCAGATACCCATACTTATACCGAAGAATTGCATCAGCCTTGGCTGGTAAAAAAATTACTACCACCTTTACTTACTTATTTACGAATGTGTGATTACAATGCAGCACAACGGGTTGATGTCTGGTTGGCCAATTCTCATTTTGTGGCGCGACGCATAAAAAAATATTATCGTCGGGAAGCACAGGTATTGTATCCACCAGTAGAAGTTGATCAGTTTAGTATCAGCCCGGAAGTTGATAATTATTATGTGATTGTTTCTCGGTTGCGTCCTTATAAGCGAGTGGATTTGGCGGTACGAGCTTTCAATAAGCTCGGTTTACATTTAAAAATTATTGGCGTTGGTGAAGAGACTGAACGTTTGCAAAAAATGGCACGGTCAAATATCGAATTCATCGGGGCAGTTTCTGATGAGATGAGAAATAAATATTTAGCTCGAGCTCGGGCTTTTATATTTCCCCAAGAAGAAGATTTTGGTATCACTGCGGTTGAAGCCAACGCTTGCGGTCGGCCGGTGATTGCTTATCGTTCAGGTGGAGCAGTAGAAAGTATCAGCGAAGGAAAAACCGGAGTATTTTTTGCTGAACAATCTTGGGAAGCATTAGCCGATGCGGTTATCCGTTTCGATCACAAACAATTTGATCCACAAGTTATTCGTGACCACGCTTTACAATTTTCTTCAGTAAATTTCCGTCAACGACTCCAAGAAATTGTTAGTCAAGAGTGGGAAAAATTTTATAATTATACTCGCGGCTATGAAAATCGGAGTTGATGCGAGATGTTTATTGGCTGAAAATTATTCGGGGGTTAGTATTTATACTTGGCAGCTTATCAGGGCCATGGTTGCTAAACTGCCTACTGATCAATTTATTTTGCAGGCAAATAGTTTTAAACCAGTAAATGTTTGCTCTAAAATTGACGAGATTAAAGTTAAAAAATCTATCACTAGGTATCCCAATAAACTCTTAAATTTATCTATGGTTTTTTGGCAATTTCCGCAACTTGATCGTTGGTTGGATGGGGTTGATGTTTATTGGGTACCGGGGAATAATTTTATTAGTTTATCCGATCAGGTAGTCAAAGTTTATACCTGTCACGATTTATCTTGGTTAGTTTGGCCAGAATTTTATTCAGTGCGGGGAAAATGCTGGCATCGTGCTTTACAGTTGGAAAAAAAGTATACTACTGCTCAAAAAATTATTGCTGTCAGCGAATGTACAAAAATTGATATTTTAAATTTTTTTCCCCAAGTCAAACCAGACAATGTTGTTGTGGTACCGTCAGGAATTTCTTATCCCCAGTTAACTCGAGAGCAAAAAGTTGAGGTTCAACGTGAGCTTTCTTTACCGGATCGTTTTCTGCTTTATGTCGGTAATATTGAACCTCGAAAAAATGTTTTAGGTATAATTGAAGCTTTTAAAAAATTACAAACCAAACATCCTGATCTTTATTTAGTTTTGGCTGGGGGTAGTGGTTGGCACAAAAGATATAGCCAACAAGTACAAAAAGCCATTAATACCAATAACCGCATAATATATCTTGGCTATGTTAATGAAGAACAGAAATGGGTATTATATAGTCTAGCTCAGGTTTTTTTGTGGCCGTCTTTTTATGAAGGATTTGGTTTTCCGCCACTAGAAGCTATGAGTCAGGGTTGCCCGGTAGTTGTCAGTCAGAGTGCGTCATTGCCAGAAGTGGTTGCGGCTGCTGGGATATTGATCAATCCTTTTGACCTTCAAGATTTAGTTTTGGCAGTTGATTCTTTACTGACCAATGAATCCTGGCGACAACAATTAATTGCCCGTGGTTATCAAAGGGTCAAAGAGTTTAGCTGGGAAAAATCAGCTCAACTAACTAGCAAAGTATTTCAATCAATATGAAAATCGGTATTGACGCGCGTCTTTACGGCGCTCAAAAAAATAGAGGTTTGGGTCGTTACCAAGAGAAATTATTAACTCATTTACAGACTATTGATACTGTTAATGACTACGTAATTTTTTTGCAACCGGATAATTTTGCTGATTTAAAAATAACTGCAAATAATTTTCATAAAGTCAAAGTTAACATACCTTGGTATACTTGGCGTGAACAAACTGTTTGGCCCTGGATTTTGCGTAGTTATAAATTCGATTTGTTTCATTTTCCTCATTTTAATGTGCCGTTTTTTTATCGTCGGGCGTATGTTGTGACTATTCATGATTTAATCATGACGCATTATACAGATGATCGCAGTACGACTAAAAATAAAATAATTTATCAAATTAAAATTAAAATTGCTCGTCACTTGGTAAGATTCGCTGCCCGTCGGGCTGAAGCAATATTTTGTCCCTCGGAATTTACCAAACAGGATATTGTACAAAAATTAAAAATCGTACCTGATAAATGCGTTGTCACCTATGAAGCTGTAGATAAAATGAATTTTTCATCGTCAGGTAATAATTTTGTTTCGCGACCTTATTTTTTGTATGTGGGTGCTGCTTATCCTCACAAAAATTTAGAAACAATGATCAATGGTTTTTTGGAATTCAATCAGACAAAAAAATATGATTTAGTTTTGGTAGGTCGACATGATTATTTTTATAAAAAATTGAAGGAAAAAAATAAAAATCAGCCGGAAATAATATTTTTGGGAGAAGTGTCTGATAACCGATTGGCAATACTTTATCAACACGCGCAGGGCTTTATTTTCCCGTCTTTAGTAGAGGGATTTGGATTACCTCCTTTGGAAGCTATGAGTCAGGGTTGTGTGGTGATTGCTTCCCGGGCCAGTTGTTTGCCGGAAGTTTTAGGGGAGGCAGTTTTATATTTTTCCCCAGATAATTCTAGTCAATTGGCTGATTGTTTAAATCAATTGCAGTCTGACCAAAATCTACGAGCTAAATTATTATCGCTTGGTTTTCAGCAAACTGCTAAATATAGTTGGTCCCGGATGGCAGAACAAACTAAGTTAGTTTTTGATGAAATTTTATTAAAAGTAAAAAATGTTGTATAATTTGTCTAGTAGTCAAACTGTTTCATGAAAAAAAGCTCGACCAAAAAAATAAAACCAGCGGTTAAATTGGTAGTCAAAAATACAAAGACAACAAAAAAAGTAAAGGCCAACCAAATACCGTCGAGACGAAAAGCAAAAATTTCCCGCCGTCAGTCAGGCACTAGACGGTTACTTAAAAATACTGGTTTTTTAGTTAAATCCAAACCAACCAAAGTAAAAAAAGTTTTGTCAAAATTATCTCGTTTAGAAGCTGATAGTTTGGCTTTATTTAATGATGATCATGTAACCGTTTTTAAAGATTTACAAAAAAATAATTTTGACCAAAAACTAAAATTAGATTCAGCTGCAGATATTGTTAAATCTACCAGCAGTACAACCGAGATAGCTGGACAAAATGAGTTGATTGTTGATACACAACCAAATGAAATAGGAGCCAAAATTTTATCTGTGCGTCAGCCAGCTCAAAAAATTTCTTCTCCCCACGTGGTTGATTTAAAGACCAGAGTAGTTTATGAGGACAATAATTATCAGACCGTTGCTCCTCTGACCGCTGCTACTTGGGAAGAAAGAATTTACGCTTGGGATAAGAAAATGCAAAATATCAAAACTAACTTTATTACTTCAGATTTGCGTCAACAACAGATTTATAAATCAAATCAAAATAAAAAAGTTGGTTTCTTTTCTAGGATGATTCGGCGTTTTAGTGGTTGGTTGAGTGCCGGATATTTTTCAATGGTTAATTCTTTTTCCAACTGGGGGGAGACCCAAACAGAAAAAATTTTACAAACTGCCGCCACTGCTGATACTGATGATTTTGTTGATCAAGTACGACCAGTAAAAAAACGTTTATCACTTTGGCCGCAGGAGCTAGCCGTATCAATGCGTCTATTTATCATTTTGGCAGTTATTTTAGTTTTACCTTTTCAAGTTTATAATTTTTATTCTGATGTAAAGACACAACAGGAAATGGTTTTGGGAGCTTCTTCAACAGTTTATAATGATTTTCAGGCAGGTTTCCAAGCCTTTGAAAATTTAGATTTCAGCCAAGCCAGTGATCGGTTTATATCAGCTCAACTTAACTTGCGCCAAGTTAACGATTGGGTGCAAAAATATCCTTCGTTTTTGTTTATGCTTGCCAAATTTATACCAGGTGCTGGGGGTGAGGTATCAAGTGGTTTAAATTTGATGGCCGCGGGTGACAAGATGGCTCAATTGGGAGTGATGCTATCTGATTTATTTACTGATTTACAAGCCAATAGTGGTGATAATTTAGCTGCGCTACAATCATTGGAGTCAGGCTTAAATCAAGCAGCGGTTATAATGCAAGAGATTGAACTGATTTTACAAAAAATTGATTTAACTAAATTGCCAGCCAATTATCAGGAACAATTTAGTCAATTGAATGAGATTTTACCTATTGCCCGGCAGGTTTTACAGAATGCTAGCTTAGCCAGTGGTTTTAGTGCTGACTTTTTGGGTCGAGAACAACCCATGCGTTATTTGTTGGTTTTTCAGAATAGTAATGAATTGAGACCAACAGGAGGTTTTATAGGTTCAATTGCTGAGGTAGATATTAAAGATGCCCGAGTGCAAAATTTTTATTTACCTCCCGGAGGTGTTTATGATTTACAAGGTAATCTAGAAGTTTTGTTAGCTGCGCCTGAACCGTTGCGTTTATTGAATGCCAACTGGCAGTTGCAGGATGCCAATTGGTTTTTTGACTGGCCCACTTCAGCAAAAAAAATTATGTGGTTTTACGAAAAGTCGGGTGGTCCGACAGTAGATGGAGTAATAGCAGTCAACTCGCAGCTCTTACCAAAGTTATTGCAACTTACTGGTCCAATATATTTAGCGGAGTTTGATCAAATTTTAACGGCTGAGAACGTTATAGACCAGTTGCAGTATGAGGTAGAAATAAACTATGACCGGTCATTAAACCAACCCAAAAAAATAATTTCCCAACTCATGCCGATTTTACTTGATCGTTTACAAAAATTGCCGCCGACTGATTTTTTCAGTTTGTTTTCAGTTGTACATAATTCTTTGCAAGCCAAAGAAATTCAATTGTATCATACCAATAGTATGTTGCAGAAAAAAATTGATACTTTTGGTTTTGCTGGTCAAATTCAACCCACAAATAGAGACTATCTAGCTGTTGTTGATACCAATATCGGTGGTGGTAAAACTGACCAAGTGATCGGCAGTCAAGTCTTACTGACTAGCCAAATCGGTCCGCTAGGGGATGTAGTGAATACTCTAAAAATAATCAAACGTCACGATGGTGATCCCACTGATCAATTTACCGGTCAAATGTACCGAGATTATCTTCGGATTTATGTGCCACAAGGTAGTCGTTTGCTTTCGGCTAAAGGTTTTACTCCTCCCGCTCCAACTGAGTATAATCAACCAGCCTCTGGTTTTCAACGAGATGATTATCTTGCTCAGGTAGAAAATAATGAGCGTTTTGATTTAACAACTGGCACCCGAATTACCGATGAATATGATAAAACCGTATTCGGCAATTGGCTAACACTTAACCCGGGTGAACTAGTAGAAATTGAAATAGTTTATGCTTTGCCAAAAAATATTACTTTTAAAAAACAAAATGATGGTAACTTTATTGTTGGCTTAATTGACCAGTTATTGTCTAAATTGAATTTGTCGTTTAGTGCTGAACGCGAAGTGGCTATGCATACTTTATTTTTACAAAAACAGTCTGGCCAACCACCTTACAATTTTTCGCAGGAAATTATCTTTCCTAGCTCTTGGGAAGTACAGACCAGTGAACTACTGAAAAATACTACTGCCCAAAGAGACAATCGAGTGTATTATCAAAACCTGATCAAAGCTGATTCTTTGTGGGGATTAATTTTTATCCGTTGATTGAGATTTATTTTATTTTTTAATTTAGCTAATATTAGCCAAATTTTTTAATTGGGTATTGACAAAAATTTTTTTTGGGTGTATAATGATTTATTAATAAATTGGAGAGAGAAAATAAGTGGATTTTATATCTCTCCAAGTTCAAGGGAGAGTTTTTTAAAAATTAAAGGAAGCATGAATTAGGAGGGAAAATTTGGTACTTACCAAGTTTATGAGTAAATTTCGTTAGCCCTTTATCCGGTATTCATACTGGGTACGTGCTAAGGAATTTATTCGTTTGACATCCCGCGAGAGCGGGATCACTCAAACATTTCCCTCGGAATTTATGTTTTCTTTGTTGGGAGCGGTTATTTGGGGAGAGAGTGACTTGCTCGGCACAAAATATTTTTTTCTGGCCGTCTGCAGGCTCGCTCCCAAATAACTTTTCCCAAATATTCTTTTCAGTTCTGGGCGTGAATATGCTTTTGCATAGCTCATGCCTTGAACTGAGGAGAATAGCCAGGTACAATACAATAAAACCAATAAAATCCTGGCAAAAAATTTAAAATAAAATACTGATGACGAATGCGGCGCCCAAATTTTTAGTCAAATTAAATGACTACAAAGCTGACATTCGCCCTCAGTAATCTGGGTGCTTGGTTCGAGGCTAGTCGGTTGTCCCGCATTTGCGGGAAAATCTCTCTCCTCACAGCCGACCATGCAATTCTAGAACCAAGCCCCAGATTAGTGAGTAATTTATATAACTTAAATTTAAGGAGTAAAGTTGGAATCATTAAATAGACCCGGAAGATTTTTTTATATACTTTTTATTTCAACTATTGCTGTTATAATTTGGGGTTATCCCATTTTAATTTTGATTTTATTATTACTTACAGATGCTAAAGAAGTAAAAAGAAGTAAAAAAATTAAAAAATAAATGATTTATAAAACTACTTGAAAAAGTAGTTTTTTTATCTTTAAAACTTTTAATTTTTATGTTAAAATATTTACATAATGCTAGAAAAAATTTGGTTTAAATTGAATAATACCACAACCGGCGGGGCAATCTTGATTGCCTTTTTTTCTGTATTTGCCAAAATTATTGGATTATTTAGAGATCGATTATTGGCCGCAAATTTTTCAGGAAGTAATATTGATATTTTGGATGTGTATTATGCCGCGTTTAAATTGCCGGATTTAGTTTTTAATACTTTGGTATTGGGAGCACTGGCTTCTGCTTTTATTCCCGTGTTTGTAAAATATTTACAAAAAAATAAGGACGAGGCCAACCAAATTGCCAATTCACTTCTCAATTTATTATTGCTGGTTGTGGGTGTATTGACAGTGGTATTTATAGTTTTTGCTCCTTGGTTTACTCATCTAGTTGTACCGGGTTTTAGTGGTGATAAATTTGAGCTAACCGTCAGATTTACTCGAATTATGTTTTTGGCTATTTTATTTTTTACGGTTTCCAATGTTCTCTCGGGAATTTTAAATTCTTATAAAAAGTTTTTATCTTTTTCTTTAGGGCCAATTTTTTATAATTTTGGAATTATTCTGGGTATTTTATTTTTTACTAAATTTCTGGGCCCAGAGGGTCTGGCGTGGGGTGTGGTTTTTGGTGCTTTGCTGCATTTATTGATTCAGTTGCCAGAAACATTTACAACGGGTTGGCGTTATCGATTTGATTTTTTCTTTAAACATCAAGCGGTGAGACGCATAATCACTCTGATGATACCAAGAACATTTGGTTTGGCGGTGGCACAAGTCAATCAAGTAGTAACGGTGATCATTGCTTCTACTTTAACCGCTGGATCAGTCGCATATTTTAATTTGGCCAATAATTTACAGTCTTTCCCGATTTCTGTTTTTGGTGTGTCAATTGCTATCGCCTGTTTTCCTGCCTTTTCCCAAGCTTTTGCTGAAAAAAATCAAGAAAAATTTATGGTCAGTTTTAGTGTCAATTTCAGGCGTATTTTGTACTTGATTGTGCCTTTTTCAGTTTTTCTACTTTTACTGCGAGCACAAATTGTGCGGTTGGTTTTGGGAACCGGCAATTTTACCTGGACTGATACTATCCAAACCGCCCAAACTCTGGGTTTTTTTTCCTTGTCTTTATTTGCCCAAAGTTTAATCCCACTTTTATCCAGATCCTTTTATGCTTTTGAAGATACCAAGACGCCGGTGATAGTTAGTATATTTTCTTTTTTAGTAAATATTATCGGAGCAATTGTTTTGGGACAAAAGTTTGGTATTTTTGGCGTGGCCGTAGCTTTTTCTCTTGCCTCGATTTTAAATTTTATAGCCTTACTTACTATTTTAAGGTTTAAAGTAGGTTATTTGGATGATAAAAAACTGGCTTGGTCTGCCTTGCAAATAAGTTTTTTAAGTTTACTTTGCGGTTTATTGGGTTATCTGGTGATGCATGTCGTTGCGCCACTGGTAAATATGCGTACTTTTTGGGGAATTTTTATTCAAACTATTAGCACCTTGTTTATTGGTGGCGGGGCTTATATAATACTGTCAGTTTTATTTAGATTTGAAGAAGTTGAGATTATTGGTAAATTTTTTGGAAGATATTTGAAGATTTTTCAGAAGAATAATGGCAACTAAGAAATTAACTAATAACTAATAACTAATTACTAATGACTAATGAATTTATTAATTAGTTATTAGTAGATTGTGTCATTGATTAGTAATTAATAATTATAGATTATTATACATATTGACCACTTGTTTAAACCCGAGTCAGCAGCGAGGCAAGAGTTAAAAATTATTATTTTTTATGGATAGTAAACAAATTCGCAATTTTTGTATCATCGCCCATATTGACCATGGTAAATCAACTTTGGCTGATCGGTTGTTGGAAATTACCCACACGGTTGATAAAAGAAAAATGAAAGATCAACTTCTTGATCAAATGGATTTGGAAAGAGAGCGCGGAATTACTATCAAACTAACACCAGTTAGAATGCAGTGGCAGGGAGTAGAGCTTAATCTGATCGATACGCCGGGGCATGTTGATTTTGCGTATGAAGTTTCTCGCAGTTTAGCGGCTGTGGAAGGGGCGTTATTGTTGGTTGATGCTACTCAAGGAATTGAAGCTCAAACTTTAGCAAATTTATATTTGGCACAAAAACAAAATTTAGTGGTAATCCCAATAATCAATAAAATTGATTTACCAGCGGCGGATGTAAATACAGTTACGGAAGATTTAGTTAAATTGTTAAAATGTTCTACCACCGATATTTTGTTGGCTTCAGGTAAAACTGGACAAGGGGTAGAGGGTATATTGAATACAATTATTGAACGGATCCCGCCGCCCCAGGGACAGGTTGATCTACCTACTCAAGCTTTAGTGTTTGATTCTTTTTATGATGAATATCGAGGAGTGGTGTCCTATGTCAGGTTGAAAAATGGTCAAATAAACAACAACGATAAAATAAAATTTCTTTCCAATCGCACTTTAACCGAAGCGCTGGAGGTTGGTTGTTTTTCTCCAACTATGACTAAGTTAGATAAACTTTCAGCAGGCGAAATTGGTTATATAGTAACTGGTTTAAAACAAGTGGGTGAAGCTAAAATTGGCGATACCATAACCAACCACCTAAGTAGCCAAATCACAGCGCTAGCTGGTTATGAAGAAATGAAACCAATGGTATATGCTGGTATTTATCCCAAAGAAGGTGATGCTTTTGCTGAGTTGCGCGAAGCGATGGAAAAATTAAAATTAAACGACGCGGCTTTACTCTATGAACCAGAATCATCTTTAGCTTTGGGTTTTGGTTTTCGGTGTGGTTTTTTGGGGTTGTTGCATTTGGAGATATTTAAAGAACGAATTAGACGAGAATATGAACTAGAAATAATAGTTACTACACCATCGGTGGCTTATCAAATAGTAGACAAAAAAGGTCAGAGTAAAATTATTCATTCCCCAGAAGAATTTCCTTCGCAAGAAAAGCTGGAAAAAGTTTTTGAACCGATTATGCGGGTAGAAGTTTTAACACCTAAACAGTATGTCGGCAATGTAATGAAATTGGCCAGTGATAAGCGCGGTCAATATGTTGATACGACTTATTTGGATGAACAGAAGGCCATTTTGCATTATTTTTTACCACTTACCTCGCTGTTGGTTGATTTTTATGATACACTAAAAAGTATCAGTAGTGGTTATGCTAGTTTAAGCTATGATTTTTTTGATTATCAAGTCTGTGAATTGGTTAAACTTGATATTTTAGTAGCCGAAGAAAAGGTTGAGGCTTTATCGACCTTAGTCTATGAGGATCAAGCTTATCAGATAGCTAGACAAATTGTTAAGTCATTGAAAGAAGTTTTGCCTCGGCAGATGTTTGAGGTAAAAATCCAGGCTACGATTGGCGGTAAAGTGATTGCCAGCGAAAGATTGTCAGCACTGAGAAAAGATGTCACAGCCAAACTTTATGGTGGTGATGTAACAAGAAAAAGGAAGTTATTGGAAAAACAGAAAAAAGGTAAAAAGAAAATGCAGCGCCGTGGTCGAGTAGAAATTCCCTCCGAAGCCTTTATTGCTTTATTGAAAAGATGATGAAGAAAAAAAATATTCAAAAATTGGTTTGGGTGGTGATTGCTGTTATGGTGACTTTTACCATGGTTTTATGGTCGTTGGGAGCGGCTTATTTTTAATTTTATGGTGGAGGTACCACAATATTTTCAAAAAAAATTACACCCTGATGAAGAGTTGATACTTTTTGTCAGACCATTTGGTTTAGTTTATACTGGTTGGTTTTTGATGTCGGCAGTTTTACTTTTGGGCGCCCTGTATTATTTTTTCCATTTACTGCGTTTTGGATATTTTGGTATGTTTATTTTTGTGTTTGTATTTTTGTTGGGATTTTTTAGTTTGGTTAAAACTTTGGTAGTCTGGCGCTTAACTGCAGTAGTGGTTACCAATAAGCGTATTATTGATTTTGATCAACACGGTTTGTTCGTTCGTCAGTTGTCAGAAGCGCCACTGATCAACGTGCAAGATATAACTTTATCACAGAAAGGGGTTTGGGAATTACTATTTAATTTTGGTACCATTAAGATTCAGACCGCTGGCACCAGTGCCGTGTTGGAATTATCACATATTCGTTATCCCCGGCGGGTGCATGAAATTTTAGTTGAGTTAAAAGAACAGGTGAATAGTCAGTCAAAAACACAAACAAATGATTGGTCAACCGATCCGCAATGGCAAGCTTTTTTGCAGGTTTTGGAAAAAAAGAAACAGGAGATTGGTGAAAAAAATGTTAAGGAAGCTTTGGCCGAATGGTTAAAAAAAGAAGACTGATTTGGCATAATTTTATTTTCCCATTATAATATAATTTATGACCATGGGAAAAAAGGAATTTTGGCTGAAGCGGTTATTTCGCTCCAATATGTTTTTTGTTTTAGTGTTATTGTTATTGTCGTTATTTTCAGTTTCATTATTTCGGGAGATTATGCGGAAACTGGAAATTAAAAATGAAGTAAAAAAGTTGGAGACTGAGGTAGCGGAACTGGAAAACCGCAATACCGAATTGCAAACAATGATTCAGTATTTTCAAACGGATGAATTTATTGAAAAAGAGGGTAGGGCTAAGTTGGGTTATAAACGACCTGGTGAAACAGTTGTTGCCGTGGCTACTGCTAGTCAGATAAATCCCGCTACTTCAACTGCACCTGGTAGCGGTGAACGGACAAATTTACAATTATGGTTTGATTATTTTTTTAAATAAAATATGACAGAAAAAAAATTGGAAAATATAAATGATTCAATTTCTGACGAACAAAAAGCCAACGAGCTTGATCCAAAGTTGTCAAAAATTAGAGACTCGGTTTTACAGGCTATAAGTGAACCTACCGAGAGCGAACCAGCCAAGACCAAAAAAACCACCAAAAAAGTCTTATCGGATAAGGCGGTTAAAAAGTCAGAAGTTTTAAAACTCACCAAAAAAAGTTTTATCGAAAAGAAAAAAAACACAAAAAATAATAGTGATGACAAAATGACACCCCAGGAAATTATCAGTCAAGAATCCGAGCAACCAAAAGACAAATCTGTCCTTGGTGAAAAAGAGCAAATAGGGGCTAGCTTAGTTGGAAAACAAGATAGTACCAAACAAAAAAAACCAGCAATATTTAAGATATTTTTTTTAAGTATTTTAAGCACAGCCGTGCTACTGATTTTGGTTTTGAGTGTTGGGGTTTATATATTTGGTTGGCGTCAACCTGTGGTTAAACAGATAAGTAGCTATTTGTATTTTCCCGCTGGATTTTATGGTTATCAGCCAATTAGTTTGAAAGCCTATTGGGCAGATATTGACACTCTGACCTATTTTTATCAGCACCAAGTAGAACAGGGTGCTTACAAAGAGATGCCACCAACAGAGGAAATTCAAAAAATTGTTTGGGACCGTTTATTGAATATGGTGATTATACAACAATTAGCCAAAGATTATCAGGTCAGCGTTAGTCCAAGTGATATTTCGTCTGAAATTGATCAAATAGTCAGAGAAGCCGGTAGCCGAGAAAAATTGGCAGAAAACCTATACGAATTTTATCATTGGGATATTGAAACGTTTAGCGCCAAAGTGATCGGCCCATTTATTTTGGAACAACGGGTGTGGGAAAAAATAAATGCTGATCCAATTTATGATCAGGCGGCCCAAGCCGAAGCCCAAGAAATTCTGGCCCAAGTTAAATCCAATCCTGAAATATTTTCTCAAGCCGCCAGTGACAAAAGTGATGACTTAGCTTCCGCAGCCAGGGGTGGGGATTTGGGTTATTTCAATCAGGGGGTAATGGTACCAGAATTTGAGCAAGCTGTTTTTAAATTGCAGGTTGGTGAAATTAGCGATTTAGTAAAGACTCAGTTTGGTTATCACATCATTAGATTGGACGATAAAATAGTATCCGAGACTGACCCGAATGATATACAAGTAAAAGCCAGTCATATTTTGATAGCACCGCAAAATTTAAATGATATTTTAGAAAAAAAGAAAATAGACAAAAAAATTATCCAATTGTTGGATAATTAAAATAAAGTCAAAAGAATCGTATAAATGTTTGGAGCCGAAGGTGGGATTTGAACCCACGACCTACGCGTTACGAATGCGTTGCTCTACCAACTGAGCTACTTCGGCCAAGCAAAATGCAGAATTTAGGATTAAGAATAAAAATAATTTGGAGCGGGATACCGGAATCGAACCGGCGCTCTATCCTTGGGAAGGACATGTACTACCACTATACTAATCCCGCCGGCAACTGCTATGGTGGATAAAGGAAGCTAAGGTACTACCACTTACTATGCTCGCATATTTACAGAGCAAACTAACTTTACAGGGAAAGCAAGTACACCACCAAGTACCAATCTCGCTGACAATTAAAATGATATTACTAACTTAGTATAAAGAAAAAAAAGTTTCATGCCAAGATTTATAAAAAAGACTATTTTATTTGTGGGTATATTTGGCACAATAATTTTTTATACCTCAACTGTCAGGGCCAATGGGGTTAGTTTTGTTGATACCACCAAGTCCGAGCAAACAATTAGTTTATTATCTGATCAGGTTAGTATAAGATTTTCCGTTAGTTCTTTGACTAAACCTAGCCGGGTTGGTTTTTGGATTGATGATTCAGTCGTAAATTCCAACGAACAGTTGAGTCCAGTTTATGCCTGGCAAATATTGGATGCTGAAATTAACAGTAAGGTCTTTTTAGAACTACCCGTCCCGAGTATTGAGACAAGTTGGCAGGTACATTTTTCACCTGATGGAAAAAGTTTTCTACCGACCGCTTATGAATTAGCAGCAGAAAAAATAATTATACCTCTACCGGACGTTTCTGGCCGGATTTATCTTAGTAGTTTGGTTCTTTCTGACTTTAGTATTTATTTAGATGCTGAGACAGTAACGAAAGGTTACCCAGTAAAAACACCGGATAGTTATTTTAATTTTCATATATTACCTGATGCACTGTTGCAACCTACCAATATTACTATCAAACCTCTAAATCTAGCAGCTTTTAACATTCCTGCTGGATTGGAGTTAGTTTCGCCAATTTTTTATTTTTATATAGATGCTGCCAACAATGCATTTCCACAAAAAGATTTACCAATTGATATCAAATATTTTGGTGACAATACAAATACCAAGGATATTTATTATTGGGATAATGTAAACAAGATTTGGTTGCCTTCACCTTCGATTACTCGTTATTTGGAGGGGGTGGTTCGAACACACACCCATCAGCGGGAGATGATTTTGGCAATTTTTAGTAATGGTATAATGGAGAAGGGTGTTGCCAGTTGGTATCGATATAAAAATGGGGATTTTGCTGCTTCACCTGATTATCCCAAAGGTACAAAGTTGAAAGTGACCAATTTAGCCAACTTAAAATCAGTAGTTGTGACTGTCAATGATTTTGGGCCTGATCGTAGTATCCATCCGGACAGAGTGATTGATTTGGATCGAGTGGCCTTTGCCAAAATTGCTGATCCTAGCGCTGGGGTAGCAGTCGTGGCGGTGGAAGAAAATTATTATTAACTTATGATTGAGTTTAAAGGTATTACCAAATATTATCCACCAGATGTTTACGCTTTGCGTGATGTTAGTTTTAAAATTGCCCCCAAAGAATTTGTATCTATTGTTGGTCAGTCTGGTACTGGCAAAACTACCTTGGTAAAATTGATAATTGCCGAAGAAAAACCAACCCGAGGGAAAATTTTGATTGGTGATTGGGATATCACTCATGTTCGTCCTTATGAATTGCCAGTTCTTAGACGTCAGATTGGAGTGGTTTGGCAGGACTTTAAACTGTTGCCAAAAAAAACCGTATTTGAAAATGTAAGTTTTGCTTTGGAAGTTTGTGGGCAGTCACCGGAACATATCAATCGAGTAGTGCCGCAAGTTTTGAAAGTAGTGGGGCTTTTTGACAAACAGCATCGTTTCCCATACCAACTTTCTGGTGGCGAACAACAACGAGTTGTGATAGCTCGGGCTTTAGTGCATAAACCAAAAATTTTGATTGCTGACGAACCAACCGGCAATTTGGATGCTATCAACACCCAAGGGATAATAGAAATTTTGAAAAAAATAAATGAACTAGGTACTACGGTGATATTGGTGACGCACGATCGGGAAATTGTCAACGGTTTGAAAAAAAGAGTGATTACCTTTGATGCTGGTATGGTGGTTTCTGACCAGTCCGAAGGTAAATATATGTTATAGTTAGGGTTTGCGACTTAGATTTTAGATTGATTTCTAAATCCTAAATCCTAAATCCTAAACCTAATTAAATGTTTTTAGTTTCAGTTTTTCGAGTTTTAAAATTTGCTGTGGTAAATTTTTGGCGCAACATTTGGTTGGCAATAGTAACTACCACCATTATGTCAATGTCTCTGTTTGTAGTGATGGTGTTATTGGGTTTGAATTTAGTTATCAGTCAAGCAATAAATTCTTTACATGAGCAGGTGGATGTGTCAGTTTATTTTAAGAGTGATATTACGCCGGAAGTAGTACAAGAATTTCAGACCAACTTACAACAGATCCCTGGTGTCAAAGAGGTGGTTTATATTTCCAAAAGTGACGCTTTGGATAATTTTCGAAATAAATTTGCCGATAATCCCGTAATCTTGGAATCGCTCAATGAATTGGAAGAAAATCCTTTGGGGGATACATTGATTATTCAAGCCCAATCAATCAATGATTATGATTTGGTTTTGCAAGTTTTAAATAGTGAGGAATTGTCAGCTTTTATTCAAGAAAAGAATTTCCAGGATTATGACAGTATTATCAGTAAGATTTCAGAAATAAGTTCTACTATCAACCGTATTGGTTTATTTTTGAGTGTTTTGTTTTTATTGATTGCCATTTTAGTCACTTTCAATACTATCAGGATTGCAATTTATACTTATCGCAGTGAACTGGGTATTATGCGTTTGGTGGGCGCCAGTAAAGCCTTTATTGAATGGCCGTTTTTTGTAGAAGGAGTAATGTATGCGGTGTTGTCGGTAATTATTACCACTGTGGCAATCTATCCTATGGCTGGTGCCGCCCAACCATTTTTGGATAAGTTTTTTGGTACTAGTACCCTGAATTTAATCAGTTATTTCAATAGTAACTTTTTCAAAATTATCGGTTTGCAGTTATTGGGGGCAAGTTTTTTGAGTATTTTCAGTTCTTGGTTGGCAGTCAGGCGTTATATCAGAAATTAATATATGATCACGGTAGTAATTCCGGTTTACAACGAAGCGGCGACGATCAGACAAATTGTGACCACTTTGTTAACTGGTAAAGAAAAATTTTCAATCATTGTGATCGATGACGGTTCAACAGATAAAACTGCTGAAACTTTGCGCGATTTATCCATTGTCTTACTTAAACATCAATTCAACTTGGGTAAAGATCGAGCAGTTTTGACAGGTGTCAAAGCAGTACTCACCGACAAGGTGCTTTTGCTTGATGGTGATTTGGTTGGGCTTAATAGTGAACATATTAATAAAATTATTTCGTTTGCTGATAATTTTCGTATGGTTTTGGGAATTTTAAAACCGCGTCATTGGTGGCACTGGTTATTTTTTTTAAATCGTTATTTTATTTCACGGACCGGTATCAGATTAGTCAATCGCGATGATATTTTGTCTTTGCCCAGTGAGAAACTCGGTCAGTTTCGTCTGGAATCTGTTTTAGCCAGTCTAAGCTACCAAAATAAATGGCCGGTAAAGAAAGTTATTTTGTCAAGAATCAGGCATTATAGTAAAGAAAAAAAATACGGTTGGAAGTTCGGATTGATTCGTCGCTATCAGATGCTGCGGGATATTTTCAAATTTTATGTCGGCAAATACACAATCAACTAAAACCGCCTTAGCTTTAAGTGGCGGTTTTATCCGCGTGGCAGCTAGTATCGGCGTTTTGCATGAGTTTAACCTACATAAAATAAATCTAGCCGCCTTGTCCGGATCTTCTTCTGGGGCTTTGGTGGCGGCGGCTTATGGTGCTGGAAAGTTAAAGGAACTAACGGAAATTATTTTAGCTTTAAAAAATTTTAAAGATATTTTTATTATCCACCCGGATAAAGAAGCAATTTTTTCCAATGACAAACTAAAATCTTTACTCCTTGAGTTGTTTGCTGATTTGACCTTTGCTGATTTGGAACATAAAATTTTTATTCAAGCTAGTGATTTGTCAGCTAAAAAAGAAATTTATTTGCACTCAGGTTTGATTAGAGAAGCAGTTGAAGCAGCACTAGTTATTCCCGGTGTGTTTATGCCTTTAAAACAAAATAATATGGTTTTGATTGATGGCGCGGCTTATGAGCTATTACCAGTCAGTATTTTAAGACAGAATGGTTATCAGCCAATTTTTGGGGTATTTACCAATCTCAAACCGAGTCTAGCTACTAGGCTACTGGCTGGTTTAAGAAAAAGATCAAGCAATTTTGACAAATTGATAAAGCAAAACGTCAAACTATCAGGAAATATGTTTTCTTATATCATAAACGCTCTTGATCAATCCACTTGGCAGTTGACTCAGCGATTGGCTATTAGCCACCAAGTAGCTGATTTAGTCATCAGACCAGATTTATATAAAATTGGCCGTTTTGATTTTGATAAAATACCGTCAATGATTGCAGCCGGTCGTCGGGCAGCCAGAGCAGCTTTGCCGTTTATTCAAAAGAAAATAAAAGCAAGTGATCCCAGTTGACCAAAATATTAATTTTTATTACACTATCCAAAGTAAAGGAAATTGAATATCCTTTATTCTTTATTCTAGATTTCAATTCTAATTTATTGGGGGATCGTCTAATGGTAGGACAGCGGCCTTTGGAGCCGTCAATCGTGGTTCGAGTCCACGTCCCCCAGCCACTTCAAAATGCCAATGTTTATTGGTGTTTTTTTATATACCCCTCGTGGACATTAGAACTTTATTAATATTTTTTAATAGTGTATTATTAGATATATAAAATATATTTATGAATAATATTGTATCATTATATAACGAAGTGATTAATTATGTACTTGCAGAGGGCAAGGTTATTGCGGGGAAATGTGGTGTTATACCTGATATAGGTGTGACTAAAAAATATGTAACAGAAGAAGATATCCGTATTGAACGTGAATTAAAAAGTATTATTCAAAGTTTTGATTCAAGTCACGAGATTTATGCAGAAGAAGAAAATAATGATTGGAAAGAAAGTAAAAATGTTTGGGTGATTGATCCAATATCAGGTACGCGTACATTCGTTAAAGGAATTCCTCACTATGGAATGGTTGTCTCGCATGTATTAAATGGGAAACCTCAGTTTGCAGTCGTGTATGATCCATCAATTGATGAGTTGTTTAAAGTAACTCGGGGTGGGGGTGCATTTTTGAATGACAAACAGATTCATATGAATAATGATGATAATGAATTTAAATCGATACGATTGATACTCAACATGACTCATAAACAATTAGGAAATAATCTTTCAAAAGAAATGATTATGAAATTAAGTGGATCTAATTTGTTTAGGAATTCAAATTCATTTGCAGTAAATTATTGTTGGGTTGCATGTGGGAGATATGATGGCGTTATAGCTTTAACAAAGGATAGTTTTCCAGAAGTTGCGGGGAGTCTTTTTATTCAAGAAGCTGGGGGTATATTTACAAATATTAATGGTAATAAAGAGATTGGTCCGGATGATAATTTTTTTGTTGGTGGTAATCAACAGAGTTATGCTCAATTGTTTGAATTAGTAAAAGATTTAAATAAGTAAAATTATAAATTCGTCCACAAGCTTCATCCACGATAAATATGAAAAATTTAAGTCCCATTACTAACTTTCTAATTGAGCTTTCAAAAGAAGCATCTGTAATTTTATTAAAGCATTTTTCACCCCTTGGAGTTTTAACAGAAATGAAGGAAGAAATGTCACCTGTGACTAAGGCAGATATTGAAGTAAACGAGATGGTAATAAAGAAAGTGTGTGATAATTATCCTGAATACGGGGTATTGGCAGAAGAGATATCAACCGATATAACAAAATCAAATAAGCTATTTGTTGTTGACCCGCTTGATGGTACACATATGTTTGCGATTGGTGCGACTATGTTTGGTTTTTCGGCTGCTGTTGTCGAAGATGGTGTTAGCATTGCAGGAGTATTGATGAACCCTCTTGCTAAGAGAACACTTGTTGCTGAAAAAGGTAAGGGGGCATATTTAGTTGAAACACAAACCAAGATTCACGTGAGTGATAAAGACACTCTGGATCAAGCACTTATAAATGCAGGATGGAAAGATGATCGGGTAACATCTCTTTTACATGCTCTAGGTGCGCGAACGCCCGAGGTATATTCTATTTGCGAGTCGGCATCTTTAGTAGCACTTTCAGCTTTTGATGGGGATATATTTACTGGACATTATCCCCACGATGTTGCAGCTTTGAAGATTGTGGTTGAGGAAGCGGGCGGTAAGGTAACTGATATAAATGGAATGGAACAAAGATATGATAGGGAAATTAGGGGTGCAATTGTTTCTAATGAGAAACTTCATACCCGGCTTTTAGAGATTGCAAAAAAATCTGGTATTGCGGATGATTTACCAAGTAATAATAAATAGTCTATCTACTTGCTTAGTTCGATTCTAACTTCGTCTACAAGCTTCAGCCACGACTTTTACTTATGCCATTCCTCTAGGAGTGGTTTTTTGATAAAATTAAATAGAAATATAAATATGAATAAATTGACAAAAGAGATTAAAGAATTTAGATGGGAGAATCGTGTGTATAGGACCGGATTTTTACAGTCGAAAGATATTTGTAATGAAGCTGAAATTATACCTATAAAACTAACTAAAAATTATTTTGTGAAATATCAAAATATTTTTTGGATACAAGACTACAATTTATATGATGAGAATGCAACCAAAAGTTTTGTAAAAGTATTTAATAAAGCATTCAAAGAAAATAAAAGTTGGCCTTTAAGTCTTTTTTATGAATTAGAGAGAACTGGAAAGAAAGTAAATAATTTTATTACTAAACTAAAAAAGAATAAAAACAAGACAAGTCTAATATTGTTTAGAGAATATGTAGAATTATTACACGCTGTACAAAAGTATTATGTTATTGCTGTACCACTTGTTAGTTATTGTGAAAAAGCTTTAAAAATATATCCAAAAGTATTAGAAAATTATTCCAAACCTTATAAAGAACTCGAAGTTAGTAAATTTAATTACTCAAAAAATACAAAATTAAAATTTGCTTGGTTAAAAACTGCTTACAATATTATTGATGAAGTCTCAGATAAAGATGTATTACAAATGAATACAAAAAAAGATTATAAAGAGAAAATTTTATTAATTCCAAAAAGAATTAAATATTTAGTAGTCGCGCTACAAGTAGGTATATACTTACGTAATCGAATAAAAGAATTGTCTCAAAAATTATGGTATTATATCGAACCCGTAGCAAAGCAACTCGCAAAGGAAATGAAAATTTCTCGTGACGATTTTTTTCTTTTAACTCACCAAGAAGTTGAACAATGTTTAAAAGGAAATGGTTATATCAATTCGCCTGAATTTGCTAGACGAAGGAAGTCTTTTGTTGTGGGTTTTTGGAAGGGTAAAAAGCAGCTTATATCAGGTACCGAGGCAAGTTCGTTAGTAAATGTATTTAGAAATAAATCAAAATCTGGAGATTATGTGAAGGGAACGGTGGCATATAAAGGCAAAGTAAAAGGAATAGTAAAAATTATTTTAGATAAAAAAGATTTTAAAAAAATTAAAAAAGGGAACATTCTTGTTACATCAATGACCACTCCAAATTTTATTGTATTGATGAAAAAAGTGGCAGCAATTGTCACTGATGAAGGTGGTTTGTCATGTCACGCGGCGATCGTGAGTCGAGAATTGAAAATACCTTGTATTATTGGCACCAAAGATGCAACTAAAATTTTATCAAACAGGGATTATGTTGAAGTGGATGCAATCGATGGTATAGTAAGGGTTTTAAAGCGAGGGTAGATCTAACTGTGTCAATTAAATGCGGTTACATTTTTTACTTCATATTTATTGATGTTTTTTGTATTAATTTAATACTTTTAAAACTTTGTTAATTGTCTCATGTGGTGTAATATAATTTATGAATATAGATAAACTCGCTAAAATTATTTGGGAATATCATAAGATGCATCAAAAGTTAAAAAAGGTTGATTGTATTTTTGTACTTGGTAGTAATGACGTAAGGGTAGCGGAATATTCCGCTGATATATTTTTAAAAGGATATGCGTCAAATATAATATTCTCAGGAAATGTAGGAATATTGAGTAAAGATATTTTTGATAAACCAGAAGCAGAAATTTTTGCTGATATAGCTATTAAACACGGTGTCCCAGAACAGAAAATTATTATTGAAAATAAATCAACGAATACTGGTGAAAATATAATATTTACGAAAAAAATAATTAGTGAACTGGGTTTTAATTTTGATTCATTTATATTAGTTCAAAAACCGTACATGGAACGACGTGCTTATGCAACATTTAAAAAAATATGGCCTGAAAAAGATTGTATAGTTACTTCTCCACCTATTAATTATAAAGATTATCCAAATCAATATATTTCAAAGGAAATGTTAATTAATATTATGGTTGGTGATTTACAAAGAATAAAAATATATGCATCCAAAGGGTTTCAAATATCTCAGGATATACCAAAGGAAGTTTGGCAAGCCTATGAAAAGCTTGTTCATTTAGGATATACCAATCATTTAATTAGCAACTAATTTTAAGATATTTTATTTTAATAATATTTATTTATGTATAACCACAAAAATTTTGCAATCAATTTAGCCCGCGAAGCTGGAAAAATTATTAAAACCAATTTTACACTGGGGATGAAAAAAGAATGGAAAGATGATAATACCCCGCTCACGGCAACTGATTTAAAGATAAATCAAATGGTAATTGATGCTGTAAAAAAAGAATATCCTAGTTTTGGTATTATTGCCGAGGAGGGTAGTGATTATTCTAATCAAGAATATACTTGGGTTTGTGATCCGGTTGATGGAACCATTGCTTTTTCTCACGGTGTACCGACATGTATGTTTTTATTGGCTCTGGTTAAAGAAGGTAAAAGTATATTGGGCGTTGCTTATGATCCGTTTATGGATAATATGTATTTTGCTGAAAAGGGTAAAGGTGCTTTTTGCAATGATAAAAGTATTAGAACATCGGGACATACAAAACTTGATTCAAAAGCAGTAATAGATACATTACTTTGGAAAGAAGCTAAATATCAGTTCCCAAGATTAGTTGATAATTTAAGAGAAAAAGGGGTATTAGATTTTAGTTTGCCCTCGATAGGTTATGTTGATATGTTGGTTGCTTGTGGTGAGTTTACTGCAAGTATTTTTCCAGGACATTATGCATGGGATGTAGCTGTAACAAAAATAATAATCGAAGAAGCCGGGGGAAAAGTAACTGATCTTTATGGCGAAGAATTTGATTTTAGGAATGAAGTAAAAGGACATATTGCATCTAATGGATTGGTACATGCTGAATTATTAGAACTAGTACAGACGTATTTAGAATAAATTTGAATTTTTTTAAATATTAAATTTTTATATGAAAATAATGATTAAAGATTTAGAAAATTGTTGTGTTAAGATTTTAATGAAAAAAGGGCTTTCTAAAAAAGAGGCTCTTCTTGTTTATAACGATTTTTTAGACTCTGAGCTAGAAGGAAAACCAGATCACGGATTCCAGTCTTTTTTGGAATTTGGGATTAAATTAGTACAACCACAAGAAAGACCTAAAATTATTAAACAAAGTAATTCTTTTTTATTTATTGATGGTAAAAACAACTACGGACAAATTGTTTGTGATAAATATATACCCATTCTAATTAAAAAAGCTAGGAGAAGCGGCGTAGCTATTATGGGTATAAAAAATATGCATTCATATCGTTCTCCTGGCAAATTCGCACAAATAATAGCTAAAAAAAATTTAATTGGAATAATAATGAATTATGGTGGTTGGCCAAGAATAGCACCTTATGGATCTATTGATCCTATTTTTGGAACCAATCCAATCGCTATAGGTATTCCTTCTAAAAATTTTCCTGTGGTACTTGATATGGCAACTTCAAAAGTAGCCCTAATGAAGATAAGAATGGCTATGAAATTAAGAAAAAAAATTCCTTATGGTTGGGCAATTGATAAAAACGGAGAACCAACCAATGATCCAAATAAAGTTTTTGAAGGAGCAGTTTTACCGTTTGGAGAACATAAAGGATCAGGATTAGCTTTGATGGTAGAGTTATTAACCAAAACAATTTATAGTATAAATATCAATGATAGAAATAAAGCAAACAGAGGATTTTTATTTATATGTATAGACCCTTCAATTTTTCAAAATATAAATAAATATAAAATTGAAGTAGAAAGAGTAATTAGAAAAATTAAAAAGTCGAGAAAAGCAAAAGGAAAAAGTGAAATTTTTATTCCTGGTGAATATTCTTATAAAAAATTTTTAAAAAATAAAAAAAGAAAATATATTGAGATTGATAAAAAAACACTTTTTGAAATTAGATCTAATTCGCTTTGATGTAAAGTTTATTTAATTTGATTTTTATGGAATATATTTTAGGAGTTCATATACCAATACCACCCAAGCTGGCAAAATTAATTGTCTCGGTTAAAAGTAAAAATTATATTAATTATCCGGGAAATTATAAATATCAACCACATATAACAATATATCTTTGTAGATTTACAAAAGAAAAATTTAGAAAATTATTGAGAAATCTAAAAACAAATAATATTAAATCATTTGTATTGAAAATAGGTAAACTTAAACAACAAAGTGATGGCAAAATATTATTTATATATTTGTCGCTAGTTAAAAACGAATATCTAATTTCATTCCATAAATATATTTTAAAAATGGCCAACCCATTACGTGGTATGTTAATAAGATCAAAAGATAAAATTAAGATAAAGTCAGGAGACTATACAAATATTCAAAAAAGATATTTGCTAAAATATGGGTACCATCGAGTTTTAAAATTTTTTATTCCTCATATTACCTTAGGTGAATTAGCTGCAAATGATATTAAAAAATTGAAACATTTAAAAAGTGATTTAAATAAATTAAAAGGAATTGAGTTTAGAATAAATTATTATATCGTCGGTTTGTATAAATATGACATCAAAAAGAAAGATTATTGTGGTACTGTAATAGAAGAGAAAATTGATTTGATATTTAATTGATTTAAACTTTTTCAAACGAGTAATGACATAAAAAAATCGCCAAACAAGCGATTTTTTGCTATAATTAAACAATATTATTAAACACAAACAGATGGAAGAACAAAATTTTATGAGTCAAATTCCCATGGAAAACCAGGAAGTCCAAGTAAAGCCAAAGAGCCACTGGCCAAAAAGGATTTTAGTTATTCTAGTATCCTTATTGGTTTTAGGTGGGGTAGCTTATGGCGGTTGGTATGGGTACGAAAATTATTGGCCAGGAAGTCCAGAAAAGGTTTTTTGGCAAGCTTTGCAAAACTTTCAAGTGAAAGACCAAATGTCAATTGCTGGTGAAGTTAATGTTATTCTTACCAAGCTTAAAACCACTACCAATTCTGGCGCGGCAGGAGTAATGGTTGATATGTTGACTGGGGAAGATCAAAATAAGTTTAAATTTGTCTATCAAACAAAATATGACAATTCCCAAGTAGACAATTTTTTATCTGAATCAAGCTTTGACATCCAAGCTGATAATTTATCTTTGTCAGTATCAGCACGGACAATGGAAAAATTTTTGTATTTTAAAGTTTTACAGGCTGATTTGTTTTTATCCGAACTGGGTATGATGCTACCTGATCAGTGGGTTCAGGTTGATCTAAAAAAAGAGGCACAAGAATTTTTATCCGGACAAGGAATACTGTCAAATGACAAAGAAGAATCACCACTGGAAAATATTTTCCAGGCGGCTTATGAAGCTAAACCGTTTATTTTGCAGACAGTTGATCGATCGGACAATACCTTAGGCAAGTCAGCTTTTGTATATACTTTACAGTGGCAACGGGAAGGATTTGATTTGATGTTGCTAAAATTTGCTGCTTTAGAAACCAATTCCGATAGGCGAGAATATTTATTGGATCGTTTAGAACCTTTGGATGACAAAGAGTGGGAAATTTTGCAAAAAGTAAAAGTAAAAATTTGGGTAACTAAAGACGATAAATTGTTGCGCCAACTGGAGATAAAATACAATAGTGATGAAAAAAGTCTGGGTGCCAATATTGATCTGACCTTTTTAACCAATATTCAGCCTTTGACTGAACCATTGCAAGTAGAAAAACCCGTTGATTTTTTGACTTGGGATCAACTTTTGGAGCAACTAATGGGTCCCAGTTTAAGCAAATCCCGTGATGCTAAACGTATAGCAGATATCAAACAAATTCAGACAGCACTTGAACTCTATTTTGCTGATAATAACACCTATCCAGTGGGTTTAAATTTGGCTTTACATAACGGCTTAATGTTTTGTGGTGATAAAAGTATTGCACCCCGCGGTTTTATAGCGGTTGACTCTGGATGCATTTCTGATGCACCTTTTTCACAGCGGCCAGTTTATATGAATATAGTACCGCAAGATCCTGATTTTAGTGCAAGACAATATATTTATACTTCTATCAAATCAGATCAGTATGGTATAAAGTGGCAAATAGACTCTACTGTGGGTGGTTTGCCGGCCGGGGTGTTGTATGCGACACCAGAAGGTATTGTGCCAGCAAAATCAGAAATTATTGATAGTGACAATGATAGACTGAGTGATGATGATGAAAAGTATCTTTATCTAACCAATCCGAACAGTCAGGATTCTGATGGTGATGGTTATTTGGATGGTGAAGAATTAAACAATGGTTATAATCCATTGGGAGCAGGTAAGTTGAGTTTATAGTAAAGTTTTATGGAAACAGGTTCAGTATTGACAGTCAAGAATATTAGCAAAAATTATAAATCAATTCGCGCCGTAACTGACGTTTCTTTTGGAATTTCTCAAGGAGAGGTTGTTGGCTTGCTTGGACCGAATGGGGCAGGTAAAACTACTATTATCAATATAATTTTAGGAGTATTGGAAGCAAGTATTGGGGAGGTAGAAATTTTAGGAAAAAATTTAAGAACTGATCGATCAGTGATGTCGCAAATAAATTTCGCCGCGGTTTATGCTCAATTGCCTGGCAATTTAACCGTTTGGCAAAATCTCTACATTTTTGGCTTATTGTATGGAGTCGTTAATTTAGCAGGACGGATAAAAGAACTATTGTCAGATTTAGAACTGGAAAATTTTGCTCAAACCAAAGTAGGACTTTTATCTTCTGGTGAGCAGACTAGGGTATCTTTAGCTAAAGCTTTGCTCAATCAACCAAAATTACTACTACTTGATGAACCAACTGCATCGCTTGACCCTAGTAGTGCCCAGGTGATACGGGCGAAGATAAAAGATTATGTGCAACAGACAAATTCGGCTGTGTTGTGGACTTCACACAATATGCACGAAGTGGCAGCAGTTTGTGATCGGGTAATGTTTATTTCGCGTGGGCAAATCTGTTTGGCTGGTAATCCTCGTGAACTACCCGTAGCTTATGGGAAAAGAGATTTAGAAGATCTTTTTATCGCAGTAGCCAGAGAAAATTTAAAAGTCAAAATATGAATTTCCGGCGAGTTTATGCAATATTTATACGCCAACTTTTTTTGATCAGGCATAACTTTACCAGACTGGTAAATATTTTTGTTTGGATAACTGTAGATATAATTTTGTGGGGTTTTATTACCCGCTACCTTGATTCAGTTACAGCTGTTGGATTTAGTTTTGTACCGGTTTTATTGGGAGCGGTAGTTTTGTGGGATTTTTTAATTCGTATTCAACAAGGAGTGATGCTGGCTTTTTTTGAAGATATGTGGCAGCGGAATTTTTTTAATTTTTTTGCCTCACCTTTGACTATTCCTGAATATGTTACCGGGTTGGTTATAACAAGTATTATTACCAGTTTTGCAGGATTAGTAGTAATGTTGGGGCTGGCACTGCTTTTATTTGGTTTTAATATTTTTGTTCTGGGTGGTAGTTTAATCTTATTTTTACTTATTTTATTTTTATTTGGTTTGACTTTGGGTATATTTGCGGCCGGGGTAGTGTTGCGTTTTGGTCCGGCAGCGGAATGGTTTGTCTGGCCAATTCCATTTATCATTTCACCATTGGCGGGTGTTTTTTATCCCACCACTGCTCTACCAGATTTTTTGCAAAATTTTGCTAGTTTAGTACCGCCAGCCTATGCTTTCAATGGCTTGCGTCAGATTTTACAAACCGGACAAATTCCTGGTTTTGAACTTTTGGTTGGTATTGGTTTAGGATTGGTTTACTTGTTTTTTGCTTATTTATTTTTTGTTCGAATTTATAAGTATGTTATTCGAAGTGGTTTAATTTCTCGTTTTACAGCAGAAAATACTTCCAACTAATTTTTTTAAAATTTTTTAAAGAAAAAGGCTTTTTTAGTATAAAGAATTTAAAAATTAAGATTGACAAACTAGAAACAATTTAATATATTTTTATAATCGTTTCCTTAATAATTAATCCTAACAATCAAAAATCAAGGAGTACTCATAATGAAATCAAAACACTCTGTATCAGTGGAACAAGTATTTTCTCTCCTGCAAGAGAAGACACCGTGTTGTGAAATAAAGAACGAACAAATAAAATGTTCGGCCGCTTTTCATAGCCATCGGTACTGTTATGATCTTTTTATAAAAAAACAGCAAAATGATTTTTCTTTAGTTTTCATGGATACCGAAGAGGTAAAAAGTCCAGTTGATATATTAGTTGAAGCCGGTATATTTTTTACCGAATTAAATATTTCTGAAAAAAATATTATCCAAAGGGCTGGTAGTGTACAAGTAATAGTACCGAGTACAAAAATTGTTCCAGTTTTAAAAAAATTGAATATTTATTGTCCGCAAGACGACGAAACAATTTTATTGCCGGAGGATTTTACCGGCCTAAGTAAAAAGCAGATTGACAATAAATGTTTAGAAATTGAAGACCTGGATGATTTTGATGAAAATTACAATATAGTATAAAAATAATCCCGCAAATTTTGCGGGATTTAATATTGACAAAAAATATCAGTGGTTGTAGATTGAGTTGACTTAGCAATTAACAAAAATATAGGAGTGAAAATGTTCTTTAAAAAATTTATTGCCCAAAACGGCGATACCTACATATTTGTGGGTGCAAGTGTAAAAGCTATTATGCGTGATACAAATTTTGGCACCGGTTTTGCTGGTGAAGAATTTATAAAAAGTGAAAGTTTGACTTTTCATCAAGTGATGCATCTCAAGAATCTTAAACACTATCAGTCGGGGATAGAAGCCATAAACAAAGGCACCCCAAGTTATCTGATTGCTATTTTAGATCCGGGCGACTCAATTTGAGTCGCTTTTTTTAATTTTAAAAAAATTTATTATGAGGTGTAGTAAAAATTGACTAAAAATATTAAAATAAAGAAAACAAGGTAAATCTATGAAAAAAAACAAATACCAGTGTGAAGTGGTTGATATTATCACCCCCAATAAAATTCTTTTAAACGGTTTGTGGTTTGGTACCCAGGCGGCTAAATTTGGTTTTATTTATGTTCACGGTCTGGCTAGTAGTGTTTTTTCCAAGATCGATTTGTTGACTTCTTTGGCAGGAAAAAATTTTTCTGTTCTCGCTATAAATACGCGTGGCCATGATAAAGTGACTAGAGTGCCAAAGCTTGATAAACGTACTAATAAAGGTTATCGTAGTCTTCGTGCCGGGGGAGCACATGAAGTTTTTACTGAATGTAAAGATGACCTAGCTGGAGCAGTTGAGTTTATGTTGGCAAGAAAAATAAGAAACATTTATTTGATCGGACATTCGACTGGTTGCCAAAAATCAGTATATTATTTAGCGGTAGGTAAGCATAGAGAAAAAGTAAAAGGAGCAATTTTACTTTGTCCGATGAGTGATTATGCAGCGGCGGTTAAATTTTTTGGACAAGAGAAATTGAAAAAAATTGCTAGTCTTGCTAAACAAATGGTCCACCGTGGTCAAAAACATCATCTTATACCGCTTGATTTGTGGCCAAGCTATGATGATGCCCAACGATTTTTAAGTTTGTATACCGCCCATAGCCATGAGGAAATATTTTCTTATGTAACTGCTCACAAAAATCCAAAATTTTTAATTGGCGTCAAAAAGCCATTATTGGTGGTGTTGGCTAGTGAAGATGAATATCAAGATCGACCAACCGAACAAATAGCCGATTGGTTTAAAAAATATTTGTCTAGCACTAGTAGTCGTGTTGTTATTTTGACCAATGCCAAACATTCGTTGTCTGGTTATGAAGTAACAACCGTGAAACTGATCAGAAGCTGGCTAAATAATTTTAAAAACAAAAAATATTAGACCAAGTTTTGACCCTAGCTAAGCATTTGCCAGAAAAAAATGTTTTAGCTAAATTTGTCAATTGATCTTTTTTGAAAATTAAGCTAAATTTAGTTTAAATATGGCCAACGAAACCAATAAAAAAGTTTACACTTTGTTTTTACCACTTTTGGAGTTAATTCGGGTTTTTGAAAAAACTGCCCAAATTGAATTACCTCCCGAAGATTCGCGTCTTAGACTGAATCGCGTGGTTTCTAAGATCTCATTTTTTTATGAAAAGTTGAGAAACGCAGTTGATTATGCAGACGATCATTTACTTCGCGAACGGGCAATTTTGCGTAATCTTAAACGCACTCTGACCTTACCCAATCGCAAAGGAAATTTGATAGCTAAACCTTTGGTTTATGACTTGATTCGTGCTGGTTATTTGCCCAATGATCAGTTACCCGAAGCAATTGTTGGAGAAACTGAAAAGTTGATTGATCGTTTTATATTATTGAATGATTATATTGGCAGTTATAAAGAAAAACAGGAAAAGGTAGTTTTATTTGATTTTTTACTGCCACTACTAGCGATTGAAATTGACGATTTATTGGTACCCAAAGATCGCGATAATGCCTTGGTTGAATGTATGTATCAAGTGGTAAAAAAAGATGTAGTAGTAACTGATACCCGATTTAGTGAGACGGATAAAAAAATTCAATTATACGTATCAATCTTACTTTCTTTAATGAAACATGATGAAGCCAGAGTCAGTTTTTATTTATTGCTTCTGTATATACCACACTGGAGTCAAGCCACTGATAAGGAAGTATTGTTGATAGCCCAAAATATTGGTGATATTCATACCAAAATTAAGCGTCAAATAGAAAATCCGTTGCGCAATTTGTATATTCGAATTTTACGCAAATACAATGTTTTATTTTTAATTATTCGGGATATAATCCAAGAATATCCATTGCAAGCTTTGGAAATTTGGAAACAGCCATCGTTACTTGAAGAGCGGATTAGGCAAGCAGCCAAACGAAGATATAAGATTTCTCGAACCAAACTGACTCGTAGTATTATTCGCAGTATTATTTATTTGTTTATAACCAAAATGATTTTGGCGGTTTTGTTGGAATTTCCGCTTGATTTAATGTTGGAAACAACTATCAATTATACTACGGTAATTATCAATGTTTTATTTCCGCCAATGCTGATGTTTATAATTGGTCTTTTCATTCGAGTACCGGGTATAAAAAATACTGATAAAATTGTCCAAGGTATCAAAGAAATATCTTATCAGTTTGAGGAGCGTAATGTGATTAGGAAAATAAAAAAACCCATTAAACGAAGCGTACTTATGACCAGAGCTTTTCGTTTTGTCTATGCAATAATTTTTATTTTTACATTTAGTTTGATTGTCTATGGCTTAGATTATCTAGGATTCAATATCGCCAGTATGGTTATCTTTTTATTTTTCCTTAGCGTAGTATCATTTTTTTCAATCCGTATTTCACAGTCAGCCCGGGAATTGCATATTGTAGAAAAAAAAGAAAACATTTTTACTTTTATCAAAGATTTTTTATCATTACCAATTTTGGAATCAGGCCGATGGTTGTCAGCTAAATTAAATAAGATTAATTTTTTTGTAGTATTTTTTGATTTTATTATTGAAGCACCATTTAAAGTAATAGTGGAAGCAATCGAAGAGTGGACCGGCTATGTCCGAGAGAAAAAAGAGGATATTTATTAAAAATTGATGTTTTTATAAAATTGTCTAATAACGGTTGACAAAATCCGTTTTTTTTGCTATACTTATTAGTTAATAAAATATTTGCTATAATATAATTAGCATTATGAACAAACAAACAAAGAAAAAACCGGAGAAAAAGAAAGGTCAATGGTGGAAACTTTTGGTGGTTTTATGCGGTTTAGGATTTTTGTTTTTTCCCCGCCGACAGCAAATAAAAAAGAATTTGGTTGAACAAAAAAATAGATTTGCGTTGATTTTAAATGAAGAGTGTAAATATATACCTGAAAAAATAGAAAATTTTAGAAAACGTTGGTTTATTTTTTGGCGAGATTTTTTTATTCCCAACCAAAACAATAATCATCAACCTCACGGTTTATCAACCCGCTATTTGAAAGCTTATGCGGTAGTTTTAGTTTTAATAAAAGTGATTACGGTAGGATTTTTATTTTTTACCTATCCAACACCGGCAATTTTATCGCAAAAGATAGCACAGGAAATTTTTGATTTAACCAACCAGTCCCGACAAGCAGAAAATATAAACATTTTAAATTGGAACGAGGAGTTAACTCGTGCTGCCCAAGTTAAAGCAGATGATATGGTAACCAATGGCTATTTTGCCCATATCAGTCCTGATGGCAAGCAACCTTGGGAATGGATAGATAAAGGTGATTATTATTTTCTTTATATGGGTGAAAATCTAGCTATGGATTTTTCTTCCGCTCGAATTGCCCACAGTGCTTTTCAACAATCTCCAACTCATTGGAAAAATATTATGAATGCTAAATATCAAGATATGGGCGTAGGAGTGGCGGTAGGCACAATTAATAATCGGGAAACAATCGTGCTAGTGGAATTTTTTGGTGCGCAAAAACAAGCTCCGACAGTTGTTCCTGTAGCTCAAGCTGCTGAAACAAAACAAGTAGCAGCGGCATCAACACCGATTGAAGTAAATATGCCAACGGATGAATCAGCTGTCATTCCCGTTGAACCAACAACTGAGAAGCAAGTAGCAAAACCTATTCCTTCGACCGAGCAAATTACTGATCAGCCAGCCGCAACGCCACCGACCGTAGTCGAATCAGTGGTAAATGAAGATATTAATATCAAAACTGATGAAAGTTTACCTGATAGTTTACCTGCTGAAGTTATTGCGCCTCAACCACAAGAATTAACCCCCGAAATAAATGTGCCCGCAGAAGTAAATATTGCTGATCAACCAATAGTTATCACCAGCACCAGTCAAGAAATGTCTAAAAGTTTAGTTGATTATGTAATTATATTTACCCGCTATGCTTTGCTTGCATTTTTACTAGCCTTTATAATTATGTTACTTATCAATGTTTTGGTCAGACCACATATACAGCATGGTCATATGATTGTTCAAAGTTTGGGTTTAATTGCTTTGACTTCAACTTTACTTCTTACTAAGTTTCATTTTGTGGAAGAAATATTGGTAGTAATGATTTTTTGAGCTCAAAAAGTAATTATTTTTTAGTCCGAAGGGCAATCCCTTCGGACTTTGCTTTTATGGCTGTTTTGTGTTAAAATTTTTATGAATTATTATTTTTAAAATAGTATGGTTGAACAAAAAAACATTATCGTTACCGGTGGTGCCGGGTTTATCGGTTCTCACCTCTGTGATGAATTGGTAAAAAAAGGACACCAGGTTATTTGTCTAGATAATTTTATTAGTGGTAGTAGAAGTAATATTGAATTTTTATTACAACAACCAAATTTTAGATTTATCAATCATGACATTACCACCCCGATTGATTTGGCTAATTTGCCAGAATTGAAAAATTTTTATTTGGAAGCCAAGGGTATTCACGAAATTTATCATTTGGCTTGTCCGATTTCTTATAAAGACTATCGTGATTTACCTTTGGAAACAATTATTACCAACTCTCACGGCACTAGAAACATGCTAGAAATAGCCGTAAAATTTCAAGCAAAGTTTTTTTTAGCTTCAACCTCTTCCATCTATGGTGAGCCATTAAAAAATATCAGGTATTTTAAGGAAGATTATTGGGGTTATGTAAATCCCATTGGTCCAAGAAGCGCTTACAATGAAGGTAAACGTTTTGCTGAAAGTTTGACTTTCAATTATGCCCAACATCATCATATAAAAATAAAAATCGCCAGAATTTTTCAGACATATGGTCCGCGAATGAGATTCAATGATGCTCGGTTGATTCCTGATATAATTAGATCTGCTTTACAAGATGAGGAATTAGTAATCTTTGGCGATGAGGGAGTTAGTACTTCATTTTTATATATTTCCGATTTGATAGATGGAATTTTGAAAACGATGGAGACAGAGGAAAATTTAGTTGTAAATTTTGGTCATCCTAAAGAAGTCAAAGTTGAAGAGGCTGCCCGAATAATCAAAGAGTTAACTGATTCTAAATCAGAAATTGTTTATCGAGAAGCACCACTTTATATTATGAAACACGGGCTACCAGATATTACCAAAGCCAAAGAAACTTTGGGTTGGTTCCCTTTGGTTGATTTGCGTAACGGTCTGACTAAAACGATTGAATATATGAAAGCCCAAAAAAATTTAGTGGAAATTTAATTATTTACAAATTTTTTTATGGAAAGAAATATATTTACTTCAGAATCTGTTACGGAAGGTCACCCTGATAAAGTTTGTGATCAAATTTCTGACGCGATTTTGGATGAGTTATTGCGTCATGATTCTCAGGCTCGGGCCGGAATAGAGTGTTTAGTCACCACTGGTTTAGTGGTGGTAGCAGGGGAGATTAATACTAAAACTTATGTGGATATAGCTAATATAGCTCGTCGGACAGTAAAAGAAATTGGCTATGAAAATCACAGTATGGGCTTTCATGGAGATGATTGCGGGGTACTAGTTGCTATTGATGAGCAATCACCTGATATTGCTCAAGGAGTTGATAAAAATCGCGGCAAGTATAAAGTTCAAGGGGCAGGTGATCAAGGCTTAATGTTTGGTTATGCCTGCCAAGAGACGCCAGAATATATGCCGTTGCCAATTATGTTAGCCCATCGGATGGCTAAAAGACTGGCTGAAGTTAGAAAGAAGAAAATATTGCCTTATTTGGGGCCAGACGGCAAAGTTGAAGTGGCAGTTGAGTATTTAGATGATCGTCCTTATCGACTTGATACGGTGGTAATAGCGGCGCAGCATTTGCCCGAGGCAAAGTCCAATGTAATTTATCATGATTTGATTGATAAAGTCGTAAAGTTTGTCGGGAAAAAATATATCGATTCTCAAACAAGGTTTTATATAAATGCTACTGGTAAGTTTGTTAAAGGTGGCCCGCCAGCAGATGCTGGACTGACAGGAAGAAAAATAATTGTTGATACTTACGGTGGCTATGCACCGCACGGCGGAGGTGCATTTTCTGGCAAAGATCCATCTAAGGTAGATCGTAGTGCGGCTTATATGGCTCGTTATATTGCAAAAAATATTGTTGCCGCCAATTTAGCTACCAAATGTTTAATTCAATTGGCTTATGTTATTGGTGTGGCTGAACCGGTTTCTATTTTGGTAAATACTGAAGGAACTGGAAAAGTTTCTGATCGTAAGTTAGAACAAATGGTGCGGAAGATTTTCCCTTTGACACCGGCTGGTATTATTAAACATTTAAATTTATTACGTCCAATTTATAGACAAACTGCAGCTTATGGTCATTTTGGTCGCGAAGAGAAAGACTTTACTTGGGAAAAAACAGATCAGGTGGGAAAAATAAAAAAATATTTTTTTTAGTTTATGAAAGTATTGGTCACCGGTGGAGCCGGTTTTATTGGTTCTCATTTGGTTGATAGTTTACTCGCGTCAGGTCATGAGGTGGCAGTAGTTGATGATTTATCAAGCGGACACAAAGAATATTTACCAACTGGAATATCTTTTTGGCAGCAAAGTATTGACCAATCTGAGCCGCTGACAAAAATTTTTAGTACTTACCAACCCGAGATCATTTTTCATTTAGCTGCTCAGAAAGATGTCAGGTTGTCGATAAAAAATCCCAGTATTGATGCTCGTATCAATATTCTGGGGACTTTAAATTTACTGGAATTGTCTTTGGTAAATAATGTTAAAAAATTTATTTTTGCTTCTAGTGGGGGAGCAATTTATGATGCAGAAGATAGATTACCACTGACGGAATTAGCACGAGCTAAACCCCTGTCTCCTTATGGGTTGACTAAATATGTTGTTGATAAATATTTAGAGATTTTTTTTCAACTAAAGAATTTAAATTATACCAGTTTGCGTTTAGCTAATGTCTATGGTCCGCGTCAGGATCCTTTTGGTGAGGCGGGGGTAGTGGCAATTTTTTTTAAACAATTAATAAAAGGTGAAAAAGTTTTTTTGAATGGCGGTGGTTTGCAAACTCGTGATTTTGTCTATGTTAAGGATGTGGCCGAAGCGTTTAATCAAGCAGCACAAGTTGATAAATGTGGTATTTTCAATATTGGTACTAGTAAAGAAACTAGTATTGTCGATCTTTTTCAATTGCAAAAAAAAGTTTGTCAAAAAAATATTGAAGCAATAAAAAAGTCGGCTATTGCTGGCGAAGTTGTTCGTAATGCATTAGATTATACTCAGGCTAAAAAATATTTGAATTGGAAGCCTAAATATGATCTACTAGCTGGACTAGAGGAAACTTATACCTGGTTTAGAAATAAAATTTTATGAAAATTTTTATTGTTATTCCGGCTTACAATGAAGTTAATAGCATAAAAAAGGTTTTACTTGATTTAAAAACTTTCAATTATCATAATATTGTAGTTGTAGATGATGGCTCAGACGATGGTACAGCAGAAATGGCTGAGTCTCAAGGGGTGGTGGTATTGCGTCATATTATTAACCGCGGTATGGGTGCGGCTTTACAAACCGGGAATGATTATGCTCTTAGTCAGGCGGCAGATATTATAGTTCATTTTGATGCTGACGGACAGATGCAAGCCAAAGATATTGAAAAGTTGGTCCAGCCAATTATAACTGGTAAAGCTGATATTACTCTGGGTAGCCGTTTTTTGGTAACGAATTCTGATATGCCCTGGAGTAAAAAAAGATTGGTTTTACCCTTGTCTAAATTGGTAAATTATTTTTTTACTAAGCTCTGGTTGACCGACGCCCACAATGGCTTTCGTTCCCAGTCACGTTTGGCAGCTGAAAAAATAAAAATTAGTCACGATCGTATGGCTCACAATACCGAGATTGTGGAAAAAATAAAAAAATATAAATTGAATTATCTGGAAGTGCCGGTGGAGATAAAATATTTTGAATACGGTCAAGGGGTGAAAGGTGGATTTAAAATTTTAAAAGATTTATTGTTGGGAAAATTAATTAGATAACTATGAATAGTATCCAATATCTCTTATTGATTATTATTGTTTTTGTTTTATGGCGCGTATGGGCACGTAAGCGTGCACAAGAAATAGATAATCGAGTTTGGTTGGGTTGGACTATTTTTTGGTTGCTGGCGGGAGTGGCGACATTTTTGCCGCAAACAGCTGATCTAATTGCTAGTCGTTTGGGATTGACTTCTGGTCGTGGTGTTGATTTGATAGTTTATATTTCCATCCCTTTATTGTTTTATGTTTTATTCCGTTTATTGGTTAAAATTGATAGGTTAGAACAGAATCTGACCAAAATTATTAGACATTTAGCCATCAAAGAAAAAACTGAAAAAAAAGATTAATATGTCGCCAGTCGTAGTTATTATTGTTACATACAATAACCGACAACAAATTGGTGATTGTTTGCAATCGGTACAAAACCAAACTTTCAAAGGTGGTTACCAGGTGGTAGTAGTTGATAATAGTTCAACCGACAATACAGCCCAGTTTGTACAAAAAAATTTTCCCGCAGTAATATTGCTTCAAAATAAAAATAATGGTTATGCGGGGGGAAATAATTTAGGTATAATTTGGGCAAAAAATCAAGGATTTAGTCGGGTGGTGTTATTGAACCCAGATATGACAGTGGCGGCTGATTGGTTGGAAGAATTGATCAAAGTAGCTGAGTCCTCACCACGAATAGGTATGGTTCAAGCCAAAGTTCTTTTTTTTGAAGAAAAATATCGAATCAATACTATTGGCAATCCTTTGCATTTTGTTGGTTTTTCTTGGTCAGGAGGATTCAAACAGTTGAGTAGTAAATATTTAAATTCTGGTCCGATTTCAGTAGCTTCTGGCAGCAGTGTACTTATTAAGACTGAGTTGTTGGATAAAATCGGTTTATTCAATGAGAAGTATTTTATGTATCACGAAGATGTGGATCTTAGTTGGCGAACTTGGTTAGCAGGTTATCAAGTATATTTATCAGCTAACGCCAAAGCTTATCATAAATACAGTTTTTCTTTTGGAACTAAAAAATTTTATTATGTTGAACGTAATCGATTAGCACTGATTTTTACTAATTATCGTTTACTGACTATTTTATTTTTACTTCCGTTTATATTGTTTACAGAAGCTGCTATGCTGGTCTATGCTTTTTTTACCGGTTGGACAAAATACAAATTGAAGTCTTGGTTGGGCTTTGTGTGGCTGCTGCCAAATATTATCAGCCGACGTTGGTCACTGAGAAAGATAAGAAAAGTAAAAGATCGGGATATTTTTTCACTGCAAATTGCGAAATTAGAATTTGAAGCAATAAGCAGTCCTTTTCTTAAATATGCCTATAATCCTTTAGCAGTTGTTTATTTTAATTTTATTAGATTATTAGTTCGTTGGTAGAATTATGAAAATTGCTCAAATATCAGCAGTTTTTCCCCCCTATCGGGGAGGGATTGGACAAGTGGCTTATAATTATACCCAAGGTTTATATGATTTGGGTGAAAAAGTAGAGGCTTTGACGATTAACTATGGTCTTAAGCAAACCTACAAATTTCCTGTTCACTATCTTCGCGCTTGGATACGTTGGGGAAAAGCAGGTTTTTGTCCTCAATTATTATGGCGACTGAATAAATATGATATTGTACAATTGCACTATCCGGCTTTTGGCCTGGCAGAAACTGTTTGGTTGTGGCGTCGTTTAAATAAGAATAAAAAATTATTTTTATTTTATCATCACGATTTAATTGGACAAGGTATTTTAGGTAATATATTTTCTTTCTATCAAACATTTTTTTTGCCACTATTACTGCGACAAGCCGACGTAATCATGGTGTCTTCATTTGATTATGCAGCAAGTAGTCAAATAAAAAAATATTATCAACAACGACCAGAAAAATTTGTCGCTCTTCCTTTTGGTGCTAAAGAAATTTATCAACCAGCCCAAGACAGAATTGCCCAACAACCTATTGAGAAAAATATTTTGTTTGTAGGTGGACTGGATCGTAATCACTATTTTAAAGGTGTAGATAAATTAATATCTGCCTGTGGTTTATTGCACTTTAGTAATTGGCGTCTACTGATTGTGGGCAGTGGAGAGTTAGTTGATCATTACCAGTCCTTAGCTGAAGAGTTAGGTATTGCAGATAAAGTTGTTTTTAGGGGAGGAATAGTCGATGAAGAGTTGGTACGTTTGTATCAACAAGCAACGGTTTTTTGTTTACCCAGCATTGATCAGACTGAAGCTTTTGGTATTGTTTTAGTGGAAGCGATGGCCTGCGGACTTCCGGTGATTGCCTCTGATTTGCCCGGCGTGAGATCAGTAGTTGAAAATGGTCAATCTGGTTATTTAGTTAAACCTAAAGATGTTAAGGACTTAGCAAGTAAAATTGAAAAAATTTTAACTGATGACAATTTGGGAAAATTTTTCAGTCAGCAGTCTAGCCTGCGGGTGGAAAAATTTTATCGTTGGCCGGAAATTATCAAAAAATTAAAAACCATCTATCAAGTTTGAATATGTTTGGGGTAGAAACTGTCAATCAATATAAAAAAATTATTAACTTGGTTTTTGTAGTTAACTTGGTTTTTTTAATTATTAATTTTTTATTTTACAAAATTTCCTTTTTGGTTTTTTTTGGTTTTTTACTTTGCCTTATTTTAGCTGGAATTTATTGGGGGACGCTGTATCAACGCTTATTATCCTTACGAATTTTTACTTCTTTGGTTTTTGGTTATTTGACTTTGTTTTATTTATTAAGTTTTACTATTTCTATTTTTGTTAATTTTTACAAATATGATGAACTATTTTCTTTGCTGTCAGTTGTGGTACTGGGTGTAATTTCTTATTTAATTGGTTTTAAATATAATTGGCTTGATGATTTACCTGAATCAAAAACAGCGGAGTTGGTTATCAGACCTCCCTTTTACTTGGTGGTAGCTTTACCATTATTGTTGTTTGTGAGCTTAGTGCTTTTATTTTTGTCACGGAGCGAAGAATATTTGATTACTCCCTGGCAGGTGATTCCTAAAATTTACATTTATTTATTTTTATTAATCACTTTTACGGTTAGTTCCTTGTTGTTCAGCCGATTGAAAACTGGCGTAGTAATATTTTTAATTATTATTCACTCTTATTTTTTACATGCTTATTTACCCTTAGTATATGAGACCGGTTTTGGTGGTGATAAATGGCGTCATTTAGCCTCAGAAAAATTTTTGGCTGCTGGTGAAATCTATAGCCCAAGTTTAATTGGCGAGCCGATTAAAATGGTGACTTTGGGTCCAATTAGTTTACCCGAAGTATTGGTAGCTGGCAATAAAACTTCATATGGAAATCAATGGGGCTTAACTTTACTACTGAGTGAATTTTTATCAATAGATATTTTTTGGATTGATTATTGGTTAATTTTTGGGTTGTGGTCGTTTTTTGTGCCCTTACTTTTATATCATTTGTCGGGGTTGATATATAATAAAAAACAGTTTAGGTTGTTAGTATCGTTTTTGCCCACATTGTTTTACACCTTACAAGTATTTGGTGCTATCACCATCCCAGTATCTTTGGGGGCAATTTATTTTCTGCTGATTTTATACTTGTGGTTTTATTATTTGCGTTACCAGGAAAGGCGAGTAAGAAATTTGGCAATAATTTTAACTTTATTTTCTTATTTGGGTTATGTTCTTTATTTTATTTTATTATTAGTAATTGGTTTGGGATGCTTACTTATTGGGGAAATAAAAAAAATAAAAATACAACGATTTTTATTAATTTTATTTATCGCTGGATCCTGTTTGGTTATTCCGGCATTGGAATCATTGATGGGCTATGGCAGTTTAAAGGCAGAAGTTTTTTCTTCGCCTCAAGGAATAATTTATCAAACGGCTGAAGCTTTTGGAACTTTAACTGGGGTGGTAGCTTTTATTCCTAGACCCACTCATATTGATCAAGGCAACTGGCTTTATAATCAAACTCGACAAACCCAGAGTCAGGCTTCTTTGTTTGGTCTGCGCATTCTTCCCTTTTTTTTCACCGGCTTGGTTTGGTTATTGGCTTTATTGGGTATACAAAAAATTAGAAAGCTTGATAATAAAAAAATTGCTTGGTTTATCTTGGTAGCTTTAGGAATTATGATTTTTAGTTATGTTTTTTCCTGGTATTTTATGACGGGCAATCATATTTTAGCTAGACGTTTGGATGTAACAATAACTTTTTTTTGGTTGATTCTTGTGGCTTTGGGAATTTTTTATTTACTGGAAAATGTTTTTACCAAGGTTGATGAGTTTACAAAAGTTTATGCTATTGCTGTTATGTTGGCGGTAGTGGCAGCGTCGACTTATAGTTCTGGGCCGGTTTTAGAAGTAGTAACTAAAGACGAAGTTTCGGCGGCTGAATATGTTTGGGAAAAAATTGATAAAAACTCACCTTATTGTGTAGTAGCCAATACTTGGCCATTATTGGGGCTTGAATATGTTTCCGGTAGGAAAATAATTGCTGGCGGGTTTCCGGTTTATTTGGAGTATGCTCAGCCAGAAAGAGTAAAAATTTTTGAAGGTTTGATAAGAAAACCAAAGACTGACGATTGGTTAAAAAAAGCTTTTGAGGTAACTAAAAGTAGTGAATGTTGGTATCTAACAGAAAAGAGATGGATGTCTGATAAAGTGTGGGAAGAAAATCTAGAAATTTTTGGGCCACCGCAAGCGCAGGTTGGGAAAGTCTTTATTTGGCAAATAAAAGCAGGGGAATAGACCAGGTTAATATTAGAAATATTAACTAATTAATATTTATAAATTTTTTTGTTGGTAAGTAATCACTGTCAACAATTTTTTTGGTGATGAAAGGTTTGATGTCGGTTGTAATTTTGGCTTGGATAACCGAACGTTTATATTTGAATTTATTTAAGTTTTTTAGAGCAGAGTAAAAGGCCGCTACATAAGTTTTTAGTTGTTTTCTTTTTAAACAGTTTAGCTTAATAATAATTTGTCCCATTAGTAAAAATGGTCCGTATTGCCACCAAACTTTAGTAGGAAAATTTTTGTAAAGAGCAAAAATTAAATTGCGATAAGTATGATATATTGCAAAGTCAGACATTACAGCGGTAGTAGCGGAACCTTTGTGATAGCAAATAGCATCAGCTGCTAGAATAGCTTGGAAACCAAAAAGCCTGGCTCTGAATCCTAAATCAAAATCTTCCGCATAGGCAAAAAAACTGGAATCAAAATAATCATAAACAATTCTTGATTCAAAACCAGTTGAAACTTGCTTTTCTTCGCGACATTTTTCTAGTAATTTGCGGCTGTAAAGGGCAGCGCCAGCTGACGGGCAAAACAAAATTTTTCCTGAAGATTTGATATTGAAAGTAAGTCCAGACATCATTAGTTCAATTCCCAAACAATCAGTTTCGCTAGGTTTGTCCATTTTCATCATTTTCGCCTGTACCATATCAATTTGACTAGTGGTGGTAGCGTTGACTAATTCTTGTAAAAAATTAACTTCTACTACAATGTCATTGTTTAAGGTGATAACGTATTCAATGTTATTGTCAGCTAGAGCTTGCCTGATATTGATATTGTTGCCTTCGGCAAAGCCTTTATTTTCTGGCAAAATATTTATTGTAATGTTTTTTTCTTGAGCGTATAGGTTTTGCAAAGTGATTTCGTCCGAGTGGACTGCTCCTTGAATCAGCAAATGAATATGAAAAAATTTATAACTTTGTTTTTTTAAAGATTCTAAACAGTTGATGGTCAATTGGGTGTTTTTATGATGGAGAATAGAGATAGCAACTTTATTCATATATTAAATTGGTTTGTTTAATTTGGGCATAGGAATCTCTTTTATTTGAATAAATTTTTTGTTCAAATAGTATTCCACAGCCAAAAATATCAAAAGACCGGTAATAATTTCTGTTAGTACTGTTGACCAGGCTGCACCCAGATAAGAAAATTTTGGTATCCAAAAAAAATTAAGAATAACATTTATCACTAAACCTAAAAAAGTTGCCAAGGTATAGGCAATTTGTTTACCCAAGGCGTTCAAAGTATAGAGCCAGACATGAGCGAGAAAGGAAAAAAATACGGCTAAAGACAAAATATAAAATATTTTGACCGCTGGAAGAAAGTCAGGTCCATAAAGATAAACAATCAACCATTTAGCAATCAAAGTAGATAGTCCAAGTATTATTAGTCCTGCGCCAGTCATTAAATATAAAGTTTGGCGATATAATAGGCGAAATTTAGTGATAGATTCTTTGGCTAAGAGCGATAGTTTGGGAAAAACTGACATAATCAAAATGTAAGCTACAAAAGTCAAGGAAAAGATCAGCAAATAGGCAGCGTTGTATAAACCAGTATCTAGGTCGCCTTTCAGTAAGGAAAGCATTACGGTATCAATACGAAAATAAATAATCACAAACATATTAGCCAACGCTAGTGGCCAAGCTTGACGAATAATTTGTTTGATAAAATGATTATCCCAATGCCAAGCTAAAACGTTGTATTTCTTTTTAATCAGCCAGCTACTGATTAGCAAAGAATAACAACCAGCTATAAAGTATGCCCAAACGACCGAAGATAGAGATTTTTGCCAGACAGCAAAAATAATAATAAGAAACAGTAATAGGTGCTGACTGATTTTTATTAAAGTTTCATATTTGAAATGTTCATAAGCACGAAAAACAGCGCGCATAAGTTCGGCTGCGGTGTAAACTAGTAAATAAGCCCCGGCAATTAATATTAATTGTTTAATGTTTATTGGTTTGTTTATCAGCCAGGTAACAGTTACAATTAAAATATAGACTAAAACACTCCAAATAAGTTTAAATGATAAGTAGTTTCCTAAGATTTTTTTGGCATTGTCTTTGTCAACACTGATATCACGTACAGCTAATAGAGTTAAACCAAAATCAGCCACTACTTGCCAAATTTGGGCGTAAGCTAAAATAAAAGCAAATTGGCCATAAACCGTACTACCCAAATTTCTAGCTATCAGTACGCTGATAAAAAAAAGTATCAGCATAGATATACCTTCGGACAGAGCTAAAAAAGAAGTATTTTTTTTCAGGATTTTCTGTAAAGAGACCATACATATATTGTAGCAGGAAAATATTTTTGTAGGAATGAAAAATCTGTTTAATTTGTTATAATAGTATCAAATGACTAAAACTGACAAAATAACTCGTTTTTTGAATTTAGCTATTGCCTTGGCTTCAGTTTTCTTTTTAGTTTACTTAATTTGGTATGATATTAATCCAAAAGGTATTCGAGATATTAGTCATGCCATTGATAAACATCATACTCTGGTAAATGGACCAGTTCCAGTTGATCGTTTACAGACATCTGAGGACTATTGGGAAATATTTATTGATCCGGTGTATTTTGATTTATATATTCCCAGACTTTATCAAAGAATTAATTTTTCTTTGTTGATGAAAAATCCAGGTCAACCAGTAGTAGAGCTTGGAGGGCTAGGGAGTGATCAGGGTTGGCAGATAACACTCAAACCAGGGATCAATGACTTTATTGATAATCTAAATCTGGACTGCCAAGATTTTTCCGAAGTGCAAATTTGTGCTGGAAAAAAAGTATTACCTGCTGACTTAACTGCCTGGGATGAAATTTTATTACTTTACCCCGATGCTGTGTATTCTACTTATTTTTTTGCTGATCAGAAACTTGCTAATCATCAAGTAATAAATTGGGACAATAAATTTACCAATTCAGATTTTGATTTTTTACTTACCACCTATCGAAAGCCAGTTGTTTTGAGTGAAGGTTGGCGGTTGGTACAAGCAACTTTTTATCCCAATGAATTGTGGCTGGCAGGGCATATTTATAAATTTGTCATTTCCGCGCCCAATCTAGCTGAATCTGGTGGTCGAGTGCTGATACGTCGAGTTGATTTTTCTTTGGTTAAGGAACCAATTACCCTAAATAATCTGGGAATAAAATTAACCCGTTTTTGGCAGCGCTTTAAAAACAAATGGTGAAAATATGTCAAAATATTATTTGACTAGAACAATTAAGGTACTTTTATTTTGGAGTTTGGCTTTATTTATCGGTCTTTTGTTATTGGAAGATTTAAAACCTTTTTTAGTAAGGATTCATTTTTCACCACATTGGTTGGTTGTGGTCATAGTTTTGCTCTTTTTACTTCAACTTTTTACCAATGACAGTTGGCAACCAAAAATACCCAGTAAAAAAAGATTAATTCTTTTTTCTTGGTTAGTAGCAATAGCTTGTTGTCTGATTGTTTATTTTCTAGCAACAAATAAAGTGTTTGGCATTTTGTCTGGAATCTTGTTATTTTTTTTAGTCTTATTTATTAATCGTTTTTGGTTGAAAAACTTATTGTTCTGATTTGCCACTCTAAAGATTATCATTTAATATATAGACACATGATTGACGGAGTAATAATAAAAAAATTAAAAGTTCATGCTGACATACCAGATACCGACGAAATTTTGTCGCAACCTGGGTTTTTGATGGAAGTATTACGAGCTGATGACAAATTACTCAAAAAATTTGGACAAACAACTTTTACTGTCGCTTATAAAGGTACCATCAAAGCTTTTCATTTCCATGCGAAACAGGATGATTTATGGTTTGTAGCCACGGGGAAAGCTATGGTTGTATTATATGATTTAAGAGAAGGTTCACCCACCCAAGGTCAAACCCAAGTTATTTGCGCAGGTGAGGGTGATTATAAGTTGATAGTTATTCCGGTTGGCGTGGCTCATGGTTATAAAGTTTTATCCACTGAGCCAGTATTGCTTTTTTATCATACAACTGAAAGTTATAACTCTTCTAATCCAGATGAAAAAAGAATCGCTTTTGATGATGATAAAATTGGTTTTGATTGGAATAGTAAACCAATAGTTAAGGATTAATACTACTTCGTAATTCTTAATTTGTAATTCTTAATACTAAATTCTTAATTCTAAATTATGCATGACTGTATTTTTTGTAAAATTGTAGTCGGTGAAATACCTAGCGAAAAAGTTTATGAAGATGAAAACACGGTAGCTTTTTTGGATATTTCACCGGTTACCAAAGGGCACGTTTTAGTTATTCCTAAAAAACATTATAAAGATTTATTGGAAACACCACTACTTGAACTTGAAGGTTGTTTGAAAACAATAAAAAAAATAGCCCCTAAACTTATGGTGGCATTAGAAGCCGATGGATTTAATATTGGTTTAAATAATGGTCAAGCTTCGGGACAGGTAGTGAAACATCTTCATTTTCATATTATTCCTCGTTTTGATAGTGACAATTTAAGAATGTGGGAAGGACAGGCTTATCAAGCAGGAGAGATGAATGATTATGGTAATAAAATAAGAAAATTTACAATTGAATTATGATTAAAAGTAAAATAAAAAATATTCATCTAGCCGAAGCAGGTAGAAAAAAAATTATTTGGGCAAAAAAAGCCATGCCCGTGCTTGATTATTTACAAAGAAAATATAAACAAACTAAACCGTTGCACGGTTTAAATATTGCTGCTTGTATGCATGTTACCAGTGAAACGGCCAATCTGATGATTTTATTGAAAAGTTCTGGAGCTAAGGTAAAACTTTCAGCTTCCAATCCTTTGTCCACTCAGGACGAAATCGCTGCCAGCTTGGTAAAGGACTATGGAATCAGTGTGTTTGCTGTTAGAGGTGCTAAAAGACAAGAATATTTTCAACAATTGCATGCTACCTTAGATAAAGACACTAATTTTACCATGGATGATGGGGCAGATTTGGTAAAAACTTTACATAGCGAAAAAAAGTTTTTTTTAAAAAATATTTGGGGTGGTACTGAAGAAACCACTACTGGTGTTATTAGATTGAAAGCATTGGCTAAGCAAAAAAAACTGGCTTATCCGATCGTCGCTGTTAATGATGCACAGACCAAGCATTTATTTGATAATCGTTATGGTACAGGTCAATCAACAGTGGACGGTCTAATTCGTGCCACCAATGTGTTGTTGGCCGGAAAAACTTTGGTGGTAGCAGGATATGGTTGGTGCGGACGCGGAGTAGCTATGCGAGCTAAAGGTCACGGGGCAGATGTAGTGATAACTGAAATAAATCCGGTGCGAGCTTTGGAAGCAAAAATGGACGGATTTCGCGTGTTACCGATGAGTCAGGCGGTTAAACTAGGTGATATTTTTATCACCGCAACTGGGGATATAAATGTTTTGGATGCAAAACATTTTCGCCAAATGAAAGCTGGTGCAATAATGGCTAATACCGGTCATTTTGATGTAGAGATAAATATCAAGGCTTTGCGTAATTTAGCGCGGACTAGTAAAGAGGTTAGACCTGAAGTCACTGCTTATGAATTGCCAAATAAAGTTTTATATTTATTGTCTGAGGGCAGGCTGGTAAATCTATCAGCGGCTGAAGGTCATCCAGCGCAAGTGATGGATATGAGCTTTGCGGGTCAGTTTTTAGCAGCTAAATTTGTCAAAGACAATAAAAATAAATTAGTACCTGATGTTTATAATTTGCCAGAAAAGTTAGATTTGGAAATTGCCAAATTGAAATTGAAAACTATGGGTGTAGCAATTGACTATTTAACTAGTGAACAGAAAAATTATTTAGCCAGTTGGGAAGTAGGTACTTAGCTCAATTTTAAATTATAAATTATTAATTATAAATAATGTCATCCCGAACTAGTTTCAGGATCTAGAGATTCCGATATAAATTCGGAATGACAAATAACTTTATGAAACTTTTAGTCACAGGCGGAGCTGGGTTTATTGGCAGTAATTTTATTCATTATTGGTTAGCCATCCACCCTCAAGATAAAATTGTAAATTTGGATAAGCTTACTTATGCCGGGAATTTGGATAATTTAGTAAATGTTGTTGATAATCCAAATTATACTTTTATCAAAGGTGATATTGGTGATGGTAAATTATTAGATGAAATACTACCCAATATTGATTTGGTTGTTCATTTTGCAGCTGAATCACATGTAGACAGGTCTATTACTGGTCCGGCTGTTTTTATTGAAACAAATGTTTTAGGTACTCAGGTACTTTTGGATGCTTGTTTAAAGCATAAAATTGCCCATTTTCACCATGTATCTACTGATGAGGTATTTGGTGCCTTAGAGCTTGATAGTAAGGCCAAATTTAGCGAAATAACGCCTTATAACCCCCATTCACCTTATAGCGCCTCAAAAGCTGCTTCTGACCATCTAGTGAGATCATATGGCACTACTTTTGGCCTTAAATATACTATTACCAACTGTTCAAACAATTTTGGCCCTTATCAGTATCCAGAAAAGTTTTTGCCAGTGATGATAATTAACTTACTTCAAGACAAAAAAGTCCCAGTATATGGTGATGGTTTATATGTTAGGGATTGGTTGTATGTGGAAGATCACTGTCGGGCAATTGATTTAGTTATCAATTCCGGCAAGACTAGTGAAACATATTGCATTGGTGGACAAACCGAAGATGTGAATAATATTGATATTACGAAAAAAGTTTTAGCTCTTATGGATAAAGATGAATCATATATTGAATATGTTAAAGACCGTCCTGGTCATGATCGTCGGTATGCAGTTGATTGGAGTAAGGCTAAAACTGAACTCGGCTACAAACCTGCTCATGATTTTGATACCTATTTACAAAAAACTGTTGAGTGGTATCAACAAAATCAAGAATGGTGGAAGAAACTTATAAAATAAATTAATGGATACTTTAAATAAAAAAGTTAAAAAGCAGACTTGTTTATAATAATTCATAATAAAAAATATGAAATATAAGATTTTTTCTTTAATTACTTTAAGTTTATTGTTAAGTGGTTGTAGTTTATTAAATCAATCTCAACAAACAAAAGTGAGTTTTGAACAACCAATAAATAATAATTTACCTGTTGACACAGAAACAAAAAATTCAGAGCCTACTTCACCGGTTAATAATACGGAAGCACCTAAAGTTGAGGTTGCCAACAAAAATACTTTAAATTTAAGTAAGCAAAATTTGAGTAAGATTCCAGACAATGTATTTAAGCAAACAAATTTACAAGAATTAAATGTATCCAATAATCAATTGACAGGGGCAATTCAAGGGGAGATAAGATTTTTACAAAATTTAATAATCCTAAATGCCAGTAACAATCAGATGACTGGAGTACCAGCTGAAGTTGGTCAACTTAAAAATTTATAAGTTCTTAATTTATCAAACAACCAACTAACAGGACTTCCTTATGAGTTGGGTAATTTGCAAAACCTTAAAACTTTAAATATTTCTGGAAATAATTATTCAGAATTGGATCTAAGTATAATTGTCGAGAAATTACCTGCCAGTGTAAAAATAATAAAATAAATTATTTAACTAGTTAGATAATTTATAGATGAAAGAAAAAAATCACAATATATTAGTTGATGGAATAGAACGTAACACTCACGTGCCAGCAGTATATGCGTTATTTATACGTGACAATAAAATATTTTTAACCAGGCGTTTCAATACTGGATATAAAGATGGAAAATACATGGTGCCTTCTGGCCACGTAGAGGCAGGTGAGACATATACCCAGGCACTTTTACGCGAGGTTAAGGAGGAAGCCGGAATAGAGTTGAAAGACCATTCGTTTAGCTTTGTTCATATTATGAACCGGTTATCAGGTACGAAATATCAACGAGTAGATGTATTTTTTAAAATAACAAATTGGGATAATGAGCCTTTCAATAATGAACCTGAAAAGTGTGATGAAGTTGGCTGGTATAATCTGAACAATTTGCCAAATAACACAGTTGAGTATTTGGCTTATGCGTTAGATCAAATTAAAAATAATATATCATACAGCGAATACGGGTGGGAATAAATTATTAAATTATATAATGAAAAAAATATTGATTTTGGGTGCACAAGGAATGCTCGGCCATGATCTGGCTGAAGCTTTCAAAGACTATCATCCGATTTTGTGGGACCGGGATGAATTGGATATAACAAATCAAGCAAAGGTGTCAGAAAAATTTAAAGAAGTCTTACCTGAAATAGTTATCAATGCAGCTGCTTATACTAATGTTGATGGAGCGGAAAAAGAAATAGAATTAGCTTATGCTATCAATGCTGATGCGGTTGGTTATGTTGCTTTGGCAGCTAAAGAAATTGGTAGTAAAGTTGTGCAGCTTAGTACGGAATATGTTTTCAATGGAGAAAATATGTCTGGTTATAATGAAGAGGCAACAACCAATCCAATCAATGTTTATGGCCAATCAAAAGCTAAGGGTGAAAAAATTTTGATTGATTCGGGAGTTGATTATTTTTTAGTTAGAACATCTTGGTTGTATGGACAGGCGCCGCAAAAAGGTAAACCCAGGGGTAAAAATTTTATTGATACAATTTTAGAAAAGGCAAGATTGGGAGAAAAATTTCAAGTGGTAGATGATCAGTGGGGCAGACCAACTTATACTAAAGATTTAGCCCAGGGAATAAAAAAACTAGTAGCTAATAACTACCAAAAAGGTATTTATCATTTGGTGAACGAGGGACAGATTAGTTGGTATGGGTTAGCTTGTGAAGCGTTGCGGCAGATGAATATAAATGCTAAAATTAATCCGTGTCAGAGCATTGATTTTCCCAGTGTTGCTAAACGACCACGCTATTCACTGCTCAACAATAATAAATTTCCCAAATTTAGAAATTGGTCACAAGCACTGGCAGAATATATTCAAACTAAATTTTAATTTCTTTTATACTTAATACAATTTTATGGGCCATGACTTTTTAATATCAGTCAATGCCATTATTGAAAAAGACGGAGAAATTTTATTGGTTAAACGATCTGACCGTGATATGTGGAGACTTCCGGGTGCGGAGATGAGTTTAGGTGAAACCATAGATGAGTCAATTATCAAGGCAATTCATCAAAAATTAGGACTGACAATTAGCATTGATAGAGTGATTGGTCTTTATTCAAAACCAATACAGAATGAACTGGTGGTTTTATTTTCTGTCAGATTGATGAATAAAAAACAGACTCCTAAACCAAGCAGCAATTATGTGGCAGCTGATTATTTTTCAACAGATAAATTGCCAGAGAATTTTCCTGACAAAAATTGGGAACGGGTAAAAGACTATTTGGAAAAATCAAATGAAGTATTTATTAAGACCCAGATGTCACCGCCCTCCAGTTTAAAATACCCACCACTTCATAAATAGATAAACCATGAAAGGAATTATTTTAGCGGGCGGCAAAGCTACTAGATTGCGGCCGTTGACATTGGTGACAAGCAAACAATTATTACCGGTATACAATCGGCCTATGATTTTTTATCCCTTGTTTACTTTATTGACCGCAGGGATTAAAGAAATACTCATTATCATTGCTCCAGATTATGCTGGACATTTTTTGCATCTACTTGGTACTGGCAGACAGTTTGGCGCTAAGTTTACTTATGAAATTCAGGAAAGCCCCAGGGGACTAGCTGATGCTTTTATTATTGGTGAGGATTTTATTGACAATGGCGATGTAGCTATGATTTTGGGTGATAATATTTTTGGTGATGATCTAAGTCAAGATATTAAATCATTTGCTGGTGGAGGTCGTGTTTTTGCTAAACAAGTTCCCGATCCGGAAAGATATGGTGTTGTTTCTTTCAATAAACAAGGACACGCTTTGTCTATTGAAGAAAAACCAAAACAACCCCAAAGCAATTATTGTGTAACAGGTCTTTATGTTTATGATCAACAGGTAGTTGAAATAGCTAAAAATTTACAACCTTCAAATCGTGGTGAAATAGAGATTACTGATATCAATAATGTTTATTTAAAAAAACAAGAATTAGATGTGCGGATAATCAAGGGCGATTGGTTTGATACAGGTACATTTGATTCTTTGCTTATGGCCTCAAATTGGGCGGCAAAAAACCAGCATCGGTGGGCAGAATTTCCCTAGTGAACAAATCTTGTGAGTCATTGTCATTGCTTTGACTATAAAAAATCTGAGTACCGGTTTTATTGAACCGGGCTTTTTGAATCTTATTATTATTTAGCAATTGGGCACGATTTCTTTTGTCACGATTATCAAGTTCTATCATTTCCAAACCATTTTGATTTGCAATTAATAAATGGTTATTGGAATTATACCATAATACTTCTTTGATAGGAGTTGATTCGCGAGTAATCAAAGAAATATTGTCACCTTGTTTGTGCCATATTTCCCAATTATCATAAAAAATCAAGGTTTGTTGGGGTGAAAAAAAAGCTTTTTTCACATCGTTAAAAATACGAGAATAATTGTTGAAACCATCTTCGTCTTTATTTAAACTCAGGGTATAAAGTTTTAAATTTTTTTGATCTAAAATTACTGCTTGTCGATCAAGCACACGAATAAATCGGTAACCATCTGAGAAGGGTAGTAGATAATTTGGCCAAACTTGATTGTCAAGGCCAGTTTGCTTGGTGCGTAGGTAAATGTTGTTGTCAGATAATTTATTTTCTAAATAATAGATAAGATTATTTTCCGTAAAAAAATCAATTAGCAAAGAATTGGTGCTACTGACAACAGTTTCTAGGCGAGTAAGGGTAAAAGGATCAAAAAAATATATTTGGTTTGCTTGGGCACAAATCACTGAATTGTTTAGTTCTCCCCATAAACGACAGTTTAATATTTGATTGTTTGTGTTTTTTGGCCAACTGGACAATTTATTTGGATCAGATAAGCGCCAAAAATAGTAAGACTCAGCTGTTACTAACAGTAAAGCTTGATTATTTTCTGACCAAGTGTAATCTATGATTGAATTTGCTAAATCTCCAATCAATTGTTGTTGGTTATTTTGATAATTTAAAAGCCACAATTTTCCGGCTTTTTGAAAAATTATAATTTGTTGCTGGTCATGACTAGTCCAAAAATTTATATTGGAGAGCAAAATTGAGCTGGTAGCATTTTCTTGGAAAAGGTAAACATGTTCGGCAAAGGTTGTTTCACCGGAGTTAACAGAAAGATTTTTTTCCCAAGTTGAAAAACCCTCACGGTAAATTTTAACTCGATAAGTATTGGCAAGTAAATTGTTGAAACGCCAAGGAGTATTTTTTTCATAAAGATCATCATTAAGACTGATCAACACTTTTTTAGGTGTGGTCTTAATAACTAAATTGCCAATTTTTTCCACTCGATTTTTATAATGATTCCAACGATATCCGGTTGTATAAAGTACTACTAGTGGAGCAGTAATAAGAAAAAGCAAAACAAATATAAGATATATAAGTCGCCTAGTTTTTAGTTGCATAATATAAGGATTATAGTCTGTTATATATTATACCATTTTATATTTCTTGAATAAAATTAATTTATCAATTACAATAAATAATGTAATTTTAGTTTTTAAATGTCCAAATACATTATCGAAGGTCAAAACAAGCTAGCCGGCGAAGTGTCTATATCTGGGGCAAAAAATATGGCGACCAAAGTCTTGGTGGCTTCTTTACTATCCGAACAAGTTATGAAAGTGGGAAATGTGCCTGAAATTGAGGATGTAAAAAGATTATTAGAGATTTTAGCTTCACTGGGTGTTGAGGTAAAAGATTTAGGCAAGGGTTCTTATCAACTAAATCCTGGGAAAGTCGACCCTAAGAATTTAAACATTGATTTAGTAAGTAAATTTAGGGCATCAATTTTATTACTCGGGCCACTTTTAACTCAGTTTAATGAAATTAAATTTCCTCATCCAGGAGGTTGCACTATTGGCAAAAGACCAATTGATATGTTTTTAAATGGTTTTGAAAAAATGGGGGTAGATGTAAAAATGGATGAAAAATTTTATACTTTTCGCTCGCACGGTTTACAGGGTGCAGATATTGTATTCCCTCAAATTAGTGTTACTGGTACGGAAACTTTGTTATTAGCAGCAGTAAGAGCTAAGGGCAAAACTAGATTGTTAAATGTTGCTCAAGAACCGGAAGTTGTTTCCTTGGGTGAATATCTCATTCAACAAGGAGCTAAAATATCCGGTTTAGGTAGTAGTTTATTAGAGATTGAGGGTGTTTCAACGATAGGTAATGGAGCTGTGGAAATAATTCCTGATCGCATTGAGACTGGATCATTTTTAGCCTTAGCTTGTGCTAGTAATAGTCATTTGAAAATTATTGATTGTCAACCCGAAGATTTACGTATCCCCATAGCTTTATTGGAACAAATGGGTGCCAATATTAAAGTTGGTGCTAATTATTTAGAAGTATTGCCAGGAGAAAATTTACACTCAGTGAATATAAAAACCCACGAATATCCGGGGATGCCCACTGATTTACAAGCCCCCTTTACAGTTTTAATGACCCAAAGTCATGGTCAATCCTTGATTCATGAAACTATTTTTGAAGGGCGATTATTTTATACTGATTTTTTGAATCGGATGGGTGCCAATATCATTATGTGTGATCCACAACGAGTTATAGTTAGTGGTCCAACAGAGTTGCGAGGTAAAAAACTTGAATCACCTGATTTGCGGGCCGGTATTGCTATGGTAATAGCAGGTTTGATTGCTCGGGGAGTAACAGAAATTGAAAATATTTATCAAATTGAAAGGGGATATGAAGGATTAATTGATAAGCTGCTAAAAATCGGCGCTAAAATTCAAAAATTTGAAGATTAAATAAAGTTTAATTTTTATTACAAGATATATGGGTTTATTTAAAAAATTAATTCTAGCCATTTTTATTGGTTTTTTTATTTTGGGTTTATTTTTTTCAGGTATATTTATTGGTGTACAAAATCGCAATTTTATAGTAGGTGCTCTGGTTAAAACCGGAACAGGTAAGGTATTTAATAAAAATTTTTTACCAGATTATCTGAGCCAAGATGTTGACTTTAATCTTTATTGGCAGGTTTGGGAAACTATAAAAAATAGGTATTATGATCGGGAAGAAATAAAAGAAACAGAAATGCTTTACGGTTCATTAGCAGGATTAGTAGGTTCTTTGAATGATCCTTATTCAATTTTTCTTAATCCCCAAGTCAATCAAGAGTTTGTTCAAGAATTAAGTGGTAAATTTGAAGGCATAGGAGCTGAAATTGGTATACGCAAAGATCAATTAACCGTAATTGCGCCTTTACCAGATACCCCAGCGGCCAGAGCTGGTTTAAAAAGTGGTGACAAAATTTTAGCCATTGATGGTGTTGATACCCAAGGTATGGCTTTGGATAAAGCGGTTAGTTTGATTAGAGGTGAAAAGGGAAGTAAAGTGAAATTACTTATTGGTTTTTTGCAAAATGGTGAAGCAAAGGAGTTGGAAATAGTACGTGATACTATCAAAATAGTTAGTGTTGTTTGGGAACAAAAAACTAATAAAGTCGCATATATAAAGCTATCATATTTTAATGAAGATACGACTGATAATTTTCGTCAGGTCATAAATGAAGTGTTAGCTGCTAATCCCGAAGTAATAATATTGGATTTACGCAACAACCCCGGCGGTTTTTTAGATGTAGCTGTAAAAATCGCAAGCTATTGGGTTGAAAACGAACCTGTAGTTTTGGAAAAGACTTATGACCAAACTGTGAAACCATTTCCAGCAGTTGGTAAACCGATTTTGAAAAACAAAAAGACCTATGTTTTATTAAATGAAGGATCAGCTTCTGCCTCTGAAATTGTCGCCGGCGCTTTGCAAGATTATGGTTTGGCAACAATAATTGGTGAACAATCTTTTGGTAAGGGTAGTGTACAAGATCTAATTGAATTTACTGATGGTTCCTCAGTAAAATTGACCGTAGCTAAATGGTTGACTCCTAAAGGTAAAGAGATTGATGAAGTGGGAATTACTCCCGATTTAGTGGTAGAAATGACCAATGAAGATTATGATGAAAATAAAGACCCACAAATTGATAAAGTGATGGAAATTATTTCTCAAAATTAATTTATTAACATGAAAGTAATTTTTATTAAACAAGTTTCCAATGTTGGTCGGGTCGGGGAAATGAAAGAAGTAAGCGATGGTTATGCCAGAAATTATTTGATACCTCAAGGATTTGCTAAAATCGCCGATGAGAAAAATTTAAAAGATTGGCAGTTGAATATGCTTAAGCAGCAGCAAGTAAAAAATAAACAATCTGATCGTTGGTTAAGTTATGTTCGCAAACTGTCTAAACTTAATTTAACAATACATCGTAAAGCCAATGATCAAAATCATCTTTTTGCTCAAGTAAAAAGTGAAGATATTATTCAAGAATTGAGTAGAATCAACTTATATTTACCGGAAGTAAAAATAGTTGCTCAATCTTTTAAAACCCTTGGCGAACATCAGGTAGAGATAGCTTTTCCAGGGCAGAAAAACATTTATTTTAAATTAACAATTTTACCCGAATAAAATGAGAAATACCAAGACAAAATTTATTTTTGTTATGGGTGGTGTATTATCTGGTTTAGGTAAAGGTATTGCCACCTCATCAATAGCTAAATTGTTACAAAGTAGGGGGTTTAAAGTGACAGCAATGAAAATTGATCCCTATATCAATGTAGATGCTGGTACTATGAATCCTACTGAGCACGGTGAGGTTTTTGTTACCAAAGACGGGTTGGAAACTGATCAAGATATTGGAAATTATGAGCGATTTTTAGATTTAGAGTTAGATGCAGACAATTATATGACGCAAGGTTCGGTTTGGCAAACAGTGATAAATAAAGAACGTAATTTAGAGTATGGAGGAAAATGTGTTGAACCGGTGCCTCATATACCTGATGAAGTTATCCGACGAATAAAAAAATTAGCCAATAAAAGTAAAGCTGATTTTGTGATGATTGAAATTGGCGGTACAGTTGGGGAATACCAAAATTTTATTTTTTTAGAGGCGGCTCGCATGATGAAATTAAAAATGCCCAATAAAGTTATGTTTATCATGGTATCTTATTTACCCATACCATCAAAAATTGGTGAAATGAAAACTAAGCCCACTCAGACAGCAGTTAAAACATTGAATTCTGCTGGAATTCAACCGGATTTTATTTTAGCTCGTAGTGAACGCCCGCTTGACAATAAGCGCAAAGAAAAAATTTCTATTTTTTGTAATGTAGCTGTCGAGGATGTTATTTCTTCTCCTGATGTTGATAGTATTTATCAAGTACCAATAGTTTATCAACAGCAAAACTTGGATAAGAGGATATTGTATAAGTTTGGTGGTCAGACTAGTCAGCGAGATTTGCGAGAGTGGAAAAAAAAGTTATTAGAAATACCTAGAAAATCTAAGAAAAAAGTAAATATTGCCCTAGTGGGGAAATATTTTTCTACTGGTTCGTTTACATTGTCCGATTCATATATTTCAGTTATCGAATCATTGAAATTTGCTGCCTGGTATAACCGGGTAGGAGTGGAATTTGTTTGGCTGGATAGTGAAAATTTTGAGAAGAAGAAAGTTGATTTATTGGTTTTAAAAAAATTTGATGGTGTTGTAGTACCTGGCGGTTTTGGCAGTCGGGGGGTAGAAGGGATTGTAAAAGCAATTGAATATGTAAGAAAAAATAATATTCCTTATTTTGGTTTATGTTATGGTATGCAGTTAGCTTGTATAGAATTTGCTCGCAATGTTTTGAAGTTGAAAGATGCCAACACTACTGAAATTGACCCGCAAACCAAAGAGCCAATAATAGATTTAATGATTGAACAAAAACAGAATTTAAAAGATTTTCGTTATGGTGGTTCAATGCGTTTGGGTAATTTTCAATGTCATCTCATTCCGACAACAAAAGTCGCACAATTTTATAACCAAACTTCTACTGTCGAAAGACATCGTCATCGCTATGAATTCAATAATAAATATCGAAATAAACTTGAACGCAAAGGTCTTATTATTTCCGGAATTAATAAGCAACGAGATTTAGTAGAAATAGTTGAACTAAAACAGCACCCCTTTTTTGTGGGGACACAATTCCATCCTGAATTTAAGTCTCGACCCCTAAGACCCCATCCTTTGTTTGCTGCCTTTGTAAAAGTTGCCATCAAAGAAAAAAACAAAAAATCATCTTAAAATTAAGATGATTTTTTGTTAAGACTTATTTTTTTATAATATGGACGAATTTGGTAAGTTTTTTTTGTCCGTTGAAACGGGTAACTTTTTTTGTCTGAAATGAAACCACACCTGCCGCTATAGCAACTAAAGTATCATCACCACTACGAATAACATTTTTTCCCGGCCTAATTTTTGTACCTCGTTGTCGGACAATAATATTTCCTGGTTTTGCTAATTGTCCAGCAAACATCTTTACCCCCAGTCTTTTACTGACTGAATCTCGCCCTAGACTTGTTGAGCCGCCAGCTTTTTTATGGGCCATAAATTGATTTCAAGAATTAATTTATTTAATTGGTATAAATACCGCAGTAGTATTTATTTTATATTGACTTCACGTTTTTGTCAAATATCCGGACTTTATTTATTATTAGTTTTTGTTAAAATATAAATATGACAAAAAAAACAAGTAAAAATAAATCACCTAGTGTGACTTTTAAAAAAATTGAAAAATATATTGAAAAAAATATAAAACCTTACATTCAACTTGATGGAGGGGACATTGAGTTTATTGCCTATGATAAAATTTCCAAGCAGGTGAAAATAAGACTGATGGGTGCGTGTGTCGGTTGCCCACTTTCCTCGGTTACTTTAAAGATAGGCGTGGAGAAACAGTTACAAAAAGCTTTTTCAGCTATAAACGAAGTAATAATGATTGACTAAGCTTAAAAACTTATTTTTGGGCTAATATCGCTGTCGATAGAGTCTTGATTATTTGTAACTGTTAGATTTCCAGAAAAAATATTCTTAAAGTTGTCCCAGTTAATATTTTTAGTCTGGGTTTTTATTTTAAATTTATTTTCAACTTGTTCGAGTAAACGTATATCAACAGTAGATGGGGCAATATCAGATTGCAGGATAATTATTTGTTTAGCAGAGATTATAGTTTGATAGAAATTATAGTATAAAAATAAACCAACACCAGTTACAATTAAGATTGAAAAAAGTATAGTTAACGTTTTGATATGATTTAATAATGTATTTTTTAATTTTTTGAAAGTAGTGATGATTTTCATATAGTTATTGCCAATACATTTTAGCTTCTAGATTGGCTGTAATTTCTGATGTTTGTTTATCAAAAGATATATTGTAAATATTAAAATAATACGGTTTGGTGTCTAGGGCAGAAATAAATTTTAAAACATTAACATAAGAGCCATTCAAAGTAATTTGTATTGAGACTGGGGAGGGAAATTTTGGTTTTTCAAAATTAGGTAATAATATTATATGTTTTACATTATGTATTTCTGCGGTTTTTTCTATATCATTGATAAAATTCAAAGTATTATCAGTATTTAAAATTATTTGATTTATATTTTCTAAACGTTCTCTTGATTGTTCTATTTCCAAATTTGTTTTTTTCAAAGATAAACCTTGTAAATATTTAGTCTCCAATTCGACCCTTTTTTCATAAATTTGTTTATTTAAGTTTAAAATATCAAGAATAGTCAAAATAGTAAAAAAAGTACTTCCTACCAATAAAAACATTAGAAGTATAATAGTAATGTTCAGAGTTAAAGACGATTCTTTATCTTGCGTTTTTAAGTTAATCATGGCAGTTTGGTTCGTTTATAATTCCGTTAATATTGAAGTCAATATTTTGTTTTTTTAAAAGGGTGTTTAAAGGAATATTGATTTCACTAACCAAGTTACATTTTTCTAAACTAGTTTTAAAATTTAATAAATCTTCTCTAGTATTGGCTATACCTTCAAAGGTTAAACTTTTTTCCGAAAGATTAATTGTTAAACGTTGTAAGTGAATACCTTGACTAATTGCTTGATTAACATTAAAAAGTGTTTCTGGCCAAATATAGTATTCATTTTGGATGTCATTTAGTAATCTGATTTGTCGGTTGTAGGCATTGACCCGCTCATTAATTTTTTGGTGAGTGATGTTTACAACTTTTGATTGTTCCTGAACTACCGCAAATTGTTTCAATAAAATCAATTTTGCTCCAAATAAAACCGCGCTAATGACAAAAGACAAAGTCAAAATAATGACTATAATGGTTTTAGCCATGACATATTTCCACAATAAAGAAGAATTAATTTTTTCTTTGTAGGGTAGTAGGTTTAGCTCAATCATAAAGTTATTTCATAGTTAAACCAATAGCGGTAGTAAAGGACAGCCAGTCGGTATTAGGCAATTTTATTTTTGGCCCCAAAGTAATATGTTTTTCTAGTGGAGCGGTCTCTGATTTTAAACCAGTTTTTTCCGTTAATACATCGTTTAAACGTTTTAGGTTTCCACCGCCACCGCATAAGTAAATTTTATCGATTGGTTGGGTGTCTGTAAAATTATTTTGGTAATATTTGATGCCATTTACAATTTTATCAGCTAAAAGATTTAATTCTTTTTCTAAAATTATTTTAATACCACCAGCACATTTTTCCGGGTCCAAACCACATACAACTTTTGCTTTTTCTGCTTGGGTAGGGGATATCTTTAATGTTTGACTAATAATCTGAGTAATTTGATTTCCACTTTCTGGTAAACTAAGACTAAAGAGTACAGCATGTGAGTTGGCAATTATTAAACTACTCCGACTCGCACCTAAATCTACAATGGCTGTCGTAGTAGCTGAGTTATTTTTTTCAGGGAAAATTGCCCGTGCAATAGCAATCGCTTCAATTTTAAAAGATAAAGGTATTAAATTTGCTAATTTTACCAATTTCGTGTAGTCATCAACAATTTCTTTGGGGGCAGCGCCAATAATAATAGAAATTTCATCTTGAGAATTTTGTGTTGGAATAATTTGGTAATCAAAATAAATTTCATTGAGTGTAAAAGGAAGATGGTGTTCTGCAGCCCATTCTACTGCTGTTGGTATTTCTTGCTCTGACATGATTGGCAATTTGATTAATTTAATAAAAGTGTGTTTTTCTGGGAGACAAACGTGGGCAAATTTTGTTTTAATTTTTGGCCCTTGGGCAGAATTTATTAATTCCCTAATTAACAAGGCACTATCTTGCATTTTAACAATTTTGCCGTTATCAAAATAGCCTGGTGGTACAGTTGCTCGGTTAAGATTTGTTAGTTCAAACTTATTTTTTCTTTTTTGTAATCCGGCTAATTTAAAAGATAAATCGCTTAAATCTAGTCCAAAGTAAGTAATTTTTTTATTATGGAAAATCATATCTATATTATAACTAATTTGGTAATTCTTCCCAAGTGATAAATGAATAATCACCACTGGTAGGAAAGTATGGTGGTGGTGAAAATATCAATTTACTGTCAAAAATACTTTTTGTATTGGTATAACCATCAATAACATTTATACCCGATACCCAAGTCCAGGTCCAAATTTTATTGGTAATAATTCCTCCGTAAACTTCAATATAATTTTTAATTGAGCGACTATAATAAAGTCCCCGATAAACTCTTCCTTTTTGAGCTAGTAATATGGCATCAATAGATAAATTTGTCGGTGCATGACGAGGTACTTGTACATTTTTTTGGGCAATCAGTCCTAAACTATGATTTCCGTCCCTGGCTAAGTAACGAAGATTATTATTGATAAAAATGCTAGTGTTAGTGAGTGGCGAGTCAGGAAAGCGCGCTGAAACTAAAGTAACCTTACCATTGATTGTGCCTTGAACCCAAACGTTGTCTTCAATAAAAATTAGTCCATTACTAGGTAAAGGGTAGTTACCAACAAAACTTGTACTGTCAATTCGCTCGGATTTATATTCATAATCTGTGAAGTTATCATTAATTTGTAAAATGGCAGGGTATAATTGAGTAACACGGTAGATATCATAAGTGCTATTATCACGGAAAGAAACTAAATAACCATAATTTTTTGGTTGATAATAATGCCCATTGTTTTGGGCGGCTGTTTTCATGTTTGCTAGATCCAATGTCAAAGTATTGAAATCAATTTCTGGTACAGGGAAATCCCAGAGATCATTGTTTGGGCCAATACCCCAAATACCTGATTTTTCTTCATCACTACAGCCATGAGCCGTTGTGCAGATGTAGGTTTCTTTGGCAGAAGTTACCAGTGAATCATTTTCTCCATCCATTCTAATACCGCCGTTTGAGTGCATTTCTCCTGAAACTGATTCATTTGATCCTAACCAGATATCTGAATTTGTTAAAAAAGAATAGCGTGCAAGTGAAGGTTTACCATATTTAACCTCAATAGTTCTTTTTAGTTGAGGATATTTGTTGGTCCAACCAGTAGAACGAATCGTAACTACAGTCGAACCAACTGGTGGCGGATCAATTTCCAGACTGTATTTACCCACGCTATTGCTAGTTGGATCAGAGTAGTCAAAAAGATAAGGACCAGGTTGGCCGGTGTTATTGGTAAAATCATTTGGTGCGTGAGCTAAATGCCAGCGATAATAGTTTATTCCGGCTTCGGCTATATGTAAGGCTTGGATTTTTGCTAGGTATTGATCATTTAATTTTCTTTGATAAAAAACAACTCCCATTAATCCAGTTATAACAACCAAAAAAATTCCTGTAAAAACTACAATTAAAATCAATACGCCACCTTTTTTATTTGATATAATATTTGTATTTAAGTTCATAAATCAAAGGTTGTTTTTCAAATTTCTAAGTTGAATATCAGTATATAAATCAAAATCATCTGGCGCACGTAAGGGATCAATATTAACTCGTAAGAAAACATTAATCAATTTTGTTTCAATCAATCTAGCAGGTGCTGGTAGAGGATTATTAGTAATGTCATAGGGATAATCACTATTGTAATAAATAAAAATTGGTTCGGTGTTATTTCGAACGTATTCAGAAACAACAGAGATTTCTTCATTGTTAAAATCATAAGTTAGAGGATTGCCAGTAGGTTCGACTATACCTTTTTTTAAATTTTCATTTTCCAAAAAATATCGTACGCGTTCAGTATAGACATCTTGATCAATATCAGAGTAAAAAATAATTTCCTGATCTCCTGCTAATTCTAAGCCATAAGAACCGTTTTCAGCAGTTGATAATTCACGTAATTCTTTAGCCATTAAGTCAATACCTTTTTGTGCTTGTCTAATTGCTTCCAATTGTTCTTGACCATAAGCACTGCTTCGCAAATTTTGAATTGTAAAATTATTCCAAGCAAAAACAATAATTACAAATATTCCAATTGTGATTGACAGCTCCAATAAGGTAACTCCAGATTGGTTTTTCATTTTGGCTACTTGTAGCATTAATCAATTATTAATTTTATAGAGGTGCTAGTACCGGCTGGCAATAAAAAGGGAATAGTTGGTTCAGACATCAATAAATTATATGAGGTATCGTTGTTGATGATTTGATAAGAGTCCCACTCCAGGTTATTGATAAACAATTCGCCTTGGGAGTTGGTAGTTAAATTGGTACTGAACTTAGACAAATCAGGATTTTGATAAATAAGTTTAGAGCCAACTAAAGTGAAATCATAATTAGGGATAATGTTTTCTGTAACTTGATCTGGAATTGTAGCATTCCAAACTGAGGGTTGATCATTATGCCAATCAGTCCAAGCTAAAGCTAATTTTGTTTCTTGATAAATAGTTATATCATTTAAGGTTTGATCACCATTATTTTCTAAATTAATCTGTACTTCTTGATCCCAAATCGGTACCCCATTAGAATTAATTTTATAAACAAAAATATCTTGTTGACCACTACGATTATCATGCCAAGCAATAAAAATATCATCATTGGTATCAACAACAATAAGCGGATTTGTTTGCTGGAAAAAATTTGCTTGAGTTATGAGAACTTGATCATTGGCGAAAAGTTTATTACTAGCTGAATTAATTTTTTGCCAGTAAATATTTTCCTGTCCATCACGATCATCTGACCAAGAGAGTAATATATTATTATTGGAATCAGTGGTTAAAGAAAAATTATTTTGTTCAACTGTTGGTTCCTCAGTATTTATTTTAATCTCACCTGACCAGATTAAATTGCCATTGGGTGTTAGTTTAGTTAAGTAAATATTTTTTACTCCTAATCTGTTATCTAACCAACCAATCAAGACATTTCCTTCCGGGTCATTAGTTATTTTTGGTTGTAGTTGAACGGATGTTCCACTATCCGTATTAATTTTTATGTCAGCGCTGGTTAAATAATTACCATCTTGATCTAAAATATTTAAATAGATATCGCCTAAATCATTTCGATTGTCTTGCCAGACAACAAATATTGTACTAGATGAGTATAATAGTTGAGGATCAACTTTTTCCGCAGTATTATTATGAGTAGCTTTTTTTTGACCACTCCACAGATCAGTACCATTGGCAGAATGTTTATTTAGATAAAGATCATTGATTCCAAGATAATTACTTTGCCAAACAGTATAGATATTGTCACTCTCATCAATAGCCAAATCGGGATTAGTTTGGTTGGAAGCTTGGGCGATAGCCAGATCATTGCCCCACAATTTATTACCATTAAATGAATATGATTGGCTATAGGTTTTGGGATTTTCTAAACCATCGCGAAAATCTTGCCAAACATTAAACAAAGCATTAGTACCGGCGACTATTTTAGCTTGGTAGTAGGGTGTAGTAGTTGGTCCTGTAGTCATTTGCCAATTTCCAGGTAGATCCCTAGAAACGGATTTTACCATCAAAGTACTGAGGCTATCTATGGCAAAACTTATTTCAGTGCTACGGGAAGCAATCACACTTACTGGTGGTCTAGTTGGTGTAGGATAGTTTTCTATTGGTGCATGGGTACCGTCAGTACTGAAATTGGTCTTGGTAACAGACAATAAATAGTTATCGTTAGCTGGAGCACCAGGGATGATAATGCGACCATTATTATCGGTTGATAATTGCAGGTCAATGATTGGTTCTAAAGTTTGATTAGAGATATTTATTTGAGCTTGAGGTACTGGTTGTCCTTGACTATTAAAGACATTGACAATTAAAGTGCCCCCGCCTTCAGTAGATTCTATTCCAACCGGTGCCACATCGGAAAATAAACTTAAATTTTGTTCACCATATTGATTTTGCCAAGTGACCGTTACTTTTATTCTTTTATAATCAGTGTTTAAAAAATCTTCAGGCACATTGGTGGGAAAAGGATTATTTAAAATATAAAATTCATCAATTATACCGTCAGCGTTTTGTGTACCGACCGTGCTAGAATTGCCAATAAAAGCCGAGTTACAATTTGCGGGTGGATTGAGAATGTCATTACTTTTATAACCAATCTCTTCATTATTTACTAGAAGTAAAATTTGATTCCCATCAGAGTCCCAAACTACTTCAATAAAATACCATTCACCCACATCCCATTTTTGAGGGTGGGTGGCAAGATATTCTGCTGCCGGAGATTGTCCAAAACGGAGCTCAAGTTTATTTGAATTTTTTCTTTTAACTGAAAATTCTCCAGCACAGCCCGTTAAATAGAATAAATATCGATCACTACTAATATTTTTGTTGGTTGCTTGATACCAAAAACCTATTCTACCTCTGGCTAAATCAATATTGTTGGCGATATCAAATCTAGTATAGTCAGCTTGATTGCCAGGGTTATAAAAAGCTCCTTTGTCAATAACTCCATTGGCTGTAGTTAGAGAAGTGGGGGTAGTAATCACACCTGATCCTTTTTGGGGTGGTTGGTTATTGGTGGTGTTGTTTGCATTCCAGTAAAAGATTACCTCAGGGTTATTGATGTTATAAGGGTTGCTAACTTGACCAGGATTGTAAGTGCCATCAAAAGGATCATCAATATATAAAATTTCGGTCTGAACCGTATAGTTGTATCCATTCCTAGTAACTGTTTCTGATGGCAAGATTGAACCCGCTGGGATCCCTCCCAGTGTACCAATTTTGTGATAAGGTAGGTTTCTGATTGTTTCAATTTTTTGATTAGCTAAAGCCGAAGCAGTTATTTTAAATTTTTCATTAGCAGTAAGTTGCAGATAAGTGGCATAAAGTCTAGAAATTGCCAAAACCGCCATAATCATCAAGCCTAAACTGATAATTATTTCTAATAAAGTGAAAGCTTTATTATTTTTTGTAGTCATTAAAATTGTTGAGTTAGAGAATACATAGGCATGATAACAGCCACAGCAATACTACCTACACCTAGACCAAGTAATAACATCAAAATTGGTTCTAAAGTGGCAGTCAAATTATTCATAGTTTGATCAACCTCTTCCTCATAGAAAACGGCTAATTGCTCTAAGATATTATCAAGAGATCCAGTTTCTTCGCCAACAGCTATCATCTGAATAACAATTGGAGGAAAAAGGTCTGGTCGTTTTTCTAGTGTAGAATGGATACTTACACCTTTTTTTAATTCTTCAGCAGCTTGGTTGAGTAGTTGTTTGTATGAGCTATTACCTAAAACTTTGGCCGTAATAAAAAAGTTTTCAGTAATGGGGATGTCTGTTTTTAATAAAGAACTGGTAGTTCGAGAAAATCTTGCTAAACTTACTTTTTTTAAAATTGGACTGATAATAGGTATTTTTAAAATGAATTTATGCCAAACTATTCTTCCTTTTTGACTTCGGACAAATTTGATAAAAGAAAAAATAAGAATAATAAAGGCTAGCCCCACAAGAAGACCATTGTTGAGAATAAAATCTGAAACAGTAATTAATATTTTTGTGGCTAACGGTAACTCAGCATCAACCTCTTTAAAAATAGCTGTGATTTGAGGTATGACAAACACGAACATAATTATCATGATAATAATCATCGCAGTAACTACAATGGCAGGATAAACTAGAGCGCCGCGAACTTTTGCAACTAGATGATGATCTTTTTTCATTTGCAAGGTTAGTTGCTTTAATACTTGTTCTAGTTGACCGGCAGCTTCACCAGTTTTTAACATATTAATATATAACTCACCAAATATCTTGACATAAGGTTGTAGACTCTCAGCCAATGATTTGCCCTTTTCTACTTTAGCTTGTACTTCCAATAAAATTTTTTGCATTTTTTTATTAGTAGTTTGTTTGGCCAAAGTATGTAAGGCTTGGGACATCGATATACCGGCTTTTACCATAACCATTAAATTTTGGGTAAAAAATATTTTTTCCGATGTAGGTACACCTGAAAGATCAATCAAATAGTTATTAATTTTATTTATCCAATCTTTTATTGAATTGGTAGTGTCAATTTGATTGTATTCAGTCAATATTAAATCGTGACTGGATAAATATTGTTCCAGTTCTTCGTGATTGGTTTTGTCAATCACGCCTTTTTTGATCTCACCCTCTTTACTGCGGGCGGTGTAAGCAAATGATGGCATTATTCTTTGGTTACCCTAATTATTTCCTCAATGGTAGTAATACCATTTTTGGCTTTAATAATTCCGTCTTCAAATAAGGTTAACATATTTTGTTTTTTGGCCACTTCTGAAAGTTCACGGTCAGTGGCTTTTTGCATGATTAATTTTTGAATAGCCGGAGTTACTTCTAGAGTTTCATAAATACCAATTCGTCCTTTATAACCATTGTTGTTACACTGCTTACAACCTTTACCGCGGTAAAAGAGCAGTTCGGATAAAGGAATATCAACTGAATCGATTATTTTTTCTTGAACCAAGGTATTAAGTAAAGAATCTAAATTGTAACGTTGTTCAAGTTCCTTGATATTTTCTTTATTTAAGTTAAAAGAATATATACAATTAGGACAAATTTTTCTTACTAAACGTTGGGCAACAATTAAATTGGTAGTAGTGGCAATTAAAAAACTGGCAATACCCATGTCTTGTAATCTGGGAAGAGTGGAAACCGCATCATTGGTATGAAGGGTTGATAAAACTAAATGACCGGTCATAGCGGCATGAATAGCAATTTCAGCAGTTTCTAAATCTCTAATTTCACCAACCATAATTATATCTGGGTCTTGGCGTAAAAGAGAGCGTAAACCAGTGGCAAAGGTAAAACCAATTTTGGTGTTGATTTGTGATTGATTAACCCTCGGCATACGGTATTCAATTGGGTCTTCGACAGTGGCAATGTTGACTTTGGGGGTATTTAAAATATTTAAAATAGTATAGAGCGTAGTAGTTTTACCACTTCCGGTAGGGCCGGTAACTAAGATCATTCCATGAGGTTTAGTTATATTGGTTTTGACAATCTCATAAGCTTTTTTATGAAAACCTAGTTGTTCTAGAGTAAGGATCTGACTCGATTCATTAAGTAAACGTAAAACAATTTTTTCACCATCAAAAATTGGTATAATAGAAACACGAAAGGCGACTTTGTATTGATCAGTAGAAATTTTAAAGCGACCATCTTGTGGTAGCCGATGTTCATCCAATTTTAAGTTAGCCAAAATTTTTATTCTGGCTGTTACCCCAGCTTGGGCATTTTTTGGTAAGGTCATAACATCACGTAAAATACCATCAATTCGATAACGAACTAATAAATTTTTTTCCATGGGTTCAATGTGGATATCAGAAGCGCCTTCAAAAATAGCATATTCCAGCAGAGTATCAACAATACGAACCACCGGTAAATCAGTGGCTAATTCTTTTAAATCTTGTCCAGTAGAAGATTCTTGATTATCAGCAGTCGTAGTAATATCTTTAAATTCAGCTTTTAATCCTTTGTGGTATTGTTTGAGGGTATCTTTAATGGCTGCTGGATAAGTAAGGAATAATTCTAAATTCAAACCGGTTTTTTTCTTTATAAATTCAAAAGTTTGTAGATCGTCTGGATCTAAAGTTGCAATTTTTAAAGAATTTTCAGATAAATCAAAAGCAATAACCTGATGTGTTTTAGCAATAGGTTCAGGAATCATAAACAAAATGTCTTTGCGAATTACTTTTCCTTTTAAATTTATGAAAGGTAAATTCAACTGTTGCGCAGCCATTTCATATAGGGCGTCTTCAGTTATAATTTTTTTTGCCAAAATAACATCAAGGATATTTGTATTTTCAGTCTTAGCTTCGTGACAGACTTGTTCAAAAATTTTTCGATCAACTAGTTTTTGGCTAAAAAGAACTTTTTTTATAAGATCATTATTGAGCATGGTTTTATTTTACTAAATTATACCACAAACTACTTCTTCTGTAAAAATGCTTAAAAGTTGACTTTGATGTATTTTTATTGGATGATATATATATGCTTAAACGTTTTTTCAGTTTAAATACGATCTCAGTCGGAAGAATAATTATTTCCACAAATCTTTTAATTTTAATTTTTCACTGGTTTTGGTTGTTTTTTAATATACGTTTCAGTAATGAAGTTATACCTTTGCATTATAATGTTTATTATGGGATTGATTGGTTTGGACCTAAATATTATTTATATCTTTTCCCTTTATTAGGAACTTTATGGTTGTTGGTTGGCTTCTTGCTGGGTATTAAATGGCGACGTCAACATATTGTTACGTCTTTGTTTTTATTTAGTTATATTTTATTACTAAATTTGTTTTTAATAGCGGGATCCTTTTTGCTTTTTGTATTTTATTTAAATAATTAAATATGGTAGAAACAGCAATTATTAAGATTTTTTTTATTACTGTTTTGTCATTCTCCTTGGCAATATTTTTAACACCCTTACTCACACATTTTCTCTATAAATATAAATTGGGTAAACGCATTCGGGCAGAAGCTAGTGCACCTATCATGTCTAAGTTGCATCAAGCCAAATCAGGTACTCCCACTATGGGTGGTATTTTGATTTGGTTTTCGGTTTTAGTCTTGGCTCTAACAATAAATACTTTATGGCATTTTACTGGTTGGCAATTTTTTTCTGATATTAATTTTTTGACTCGTCCAGAAACCTGGCTTCCTTTAGGGGCTTTGATAATTAGTGCCTTAGTCGGTCTATTTGATGATTTTTTGAATATTCATGGAATTGGTTCAAATGGTGGCGGTTTGAAAGTCAGGCATCGTTTATTAGCTTACACTTTGATTGCCAGTGGTGGTGCCTATTGGTTTTTTTATAAATTACAATGGGACGTAATTCATGTTCCCTTTCTGGGTAATTATAGTATTGGTATATGGTATATTCCGATTTTTATATTTATTATTGTGGCAACAGCTTTTTCTGTTAATGAAACTGATGGGCTCGATGGTTTGGCGGGTGGGGGATTATTATCAGCCTTTACTGCTTTTGGCACAATTGCTTTTGTACAAGGCAAGTACGATTTAGCAGCATTTTGTGGCGCAATTGTTGGGGCACTTTTGGCTTTTTTATGGTTTAATATTAACCCGGCCAGGTTTTTTATGGGTGATACTGGGGCAATGTCATTGGGAGTAACTTTGGGGATAGTTGCTATGTTGACTAATACAGTTTTGATATTACCAATTATAGGTTTTTTATTTATGTTGGAAACCTTATCCGTTTTAACTCAAATTATTTCTAAAAAAATTAGAGGTAAAAAGGTTTTTTTATCAACTCCAATTCATCACCATTTTGAAGCTATTGGTTGGTCAGAACCTAAGATAGTGATGCGTTTTTGGATTATTTCCGGGGTGATGGCCGTTATTGGTTTGATAGTATTTTTGCTTGATTATTTGTATTAATTTTATGAAAAAATATTATTTACAAAATTGGTTCAAAGCTGTTTATTTAGCCACCGCCATAATTTTTTGGTTGGGGCTTGGTATTATTTGTCATGCTTTGATTGAGTATCCACTACTTTTTTTTCTAACAAAAAATTTTACTCTTTACTCTATGGGAATTAGTTATGATGCTTGGTTGTCTCTGCATACTATTTTTTCATTTTTGGTTTTATGTTTTTCCCTTTCGGCGGGAACATATTTTGGTTTGATTTGGTATGACTATATTTACATTCAATATGAAGGCAGAATTGAATACAAATTTTTTAGGAAATAAAAAAATAATTGTTTTTGGACTGGGTTTACACGGTGGTGGTTTGGCTTTGGCAAATTGGTTAAATCGACAACATGCTGACGTTATTGTGACAGATAAAAAAAGTGCTACTGATTTACGTGCCAGTTTAAAAAAATTAAAATTACCACCTAACCATGTTTTTTTGGGACAGGAACCAAAGTTATCTTGGTTAAAAAATACTGATTTAGTTTTGCAAAATCCAGGTGTACCAAGTGAACATTTTTTTATCAAAGCGGCAAAAAAAAGAAAAATTAAGGTTTTAAACGAAGCAGCTTTGTTTTTTTTGTTGGTTGATAGGCCAATCATTGGCATCACTGGAAGCAAAGGCAAATCAACTAGTACTCATTTACTCGGTAAAATTCTGGTCGCTTATTTTAAAAACACACTGGTTGGTGGAAATATCAGAATTAACCCCATGTTTAAAATAATTGATCGAATTAAATCTAACAGTAAGATTGTTTTGGAATTGTCTTCTTGGCAGTTGGAGGGTCTTAAGGTTATTAAAAAATCACCCCAGGTTAGTTTATTGACAAATATAACACCTGAACATTTAAATCGTTATGCCAGTTTTTCAAGTTATATAGCTGCAAAATATTTAATTTTTAAATATCAAAACAAAAATGATCTGGCAATTTTAAATTGGGATGACCAGATTTCACGTCAGTTAATAAAAAAAATAAAATCACAAATTTATTTTTTTAGTATTAGACGAAAAGTACCTCGTGGTATTTTTGTAAATGGTAAAAAAATATTTTTTACCGACCAGGGTAAATTAGATTTTATAACTTCTATTGATAAAATTAAACTTCAAGGATTACATAATCTGCAAAATATATTAGGGGCAATTTGTGTGGCTTATAAATTAGGAATACCAAAAAAAATTATTATTCAAATAATTCAAAACTATCAAGGTTTGAGTGACCGCTTGGAAGTTGTGCGGACCTATAAACGAATTATTTTTATCAATGATACCACAGCCACGGCGCCGGTTGCAACAATCGCGGCACTTAATTCCTTTCCGGAGAAACTAATTATAATCGCTGGGGGTAGTTCCAAAAAATTACCAGTTGATAATTTAGCAAAAACTATTAAGAGAAAGGCCAAATTTTGTTTATTATTTGCTGGAGATGGTAGTAATGAATTGATCACGGCTTTACAAAAAATAAATTATCCAAAAAATAAATTGTTGGTCAATTATAACAGTATGTCAAAAATAGTAATTGATGCCTTTGGTTTGGCTAGAGCTGGAGATAAAATTATACTTTCTCCAGGTTTTGCTAGTTTTGGCAACTTTATAAATGAATTTGATCGAGGGAGACAATTTGTTAGTTGGGTAAAAAGAATAAAATGAATAAAAGGCTAGCTAACAACAAAAAAAATTTTTATAAATGGTTATTTTATAAAAATGGTCCACATGATCCCGATTATACTTTATTGGTGGTATTGGGATTGATTTTGATATTCGGTTTAGTTTTTTTGGCTTCAGCTTCGTGGGTTACTTCATTTGAAGCTCATCAAGATCCATATTTTTTGTTGAAAGAGCAATTTTTTAAAGGTATTTTTTTTGGTTTTATTCTATTTTTTATTTGCAGCCATATTGATTATAATTTTTGGCGAAAAAACGCTTGGTTAATTTTATTGGTGGGGATTGGGTTATTGTTGTTGGTTTTTATTCCAACTATAGGTAAGACTGTCAATAATGCCCAACGCTGGATAAACCTATTTGGCTTTTCTTTTCAACCTTCAGAGTTTATTAAATTAGCCCTAATAATTTATTTGTCCGCTTGGTTTGCAAGTAAAAAAAATGAGATAAAAGATTTTTCTAAAGTTTTTATACCTTTTGTTATTATTGTGGCTTTAATCGCTTTTTTGATAATGCTACAACCCGACATGGGTACAACTTTACTAGTGGTGGCCATTTGTTTGTCATTATATTTTTTAGCTGGAGGGCAGATTGGTTTATTAGCAGGACTAAGTTTAGTTGGAGGCGGGCTTTTTTATTTTTTAATTAAAAAAGCAGCTTATCGTGCTAATCGTTTAATGGTTTATTTGAATCCAGAATTGGATCCATTGGGGATTGGTTATCATATTAATCAGGCAATTTTAGCAGTTGGTTCAGGAGGAATATTTGGTCGAGGCCTTGGACGTTCGCGACAAAAATTCAATTATTTGCCAGAAGTTGCTAGTGATTCTATTTTTGCCGTGATTGCTGAAGAACTAGGCTTTATTTTTACTTTTTTATTTTTACTTTTTTATTTTTACTTTTTTTATCTAGTTTTCCGTCTAAGCAAAAATGCGCCTGATGAGTTTTCTCGACTAATGATTTTAGGGGTATTTGTTTTGCTGGTTTGGCAAAGTTTATTAAATATCATGGCAATGTTAGGTTTGGTTCCTTTAACCGGTGCACCGTTGCCACTAATTTCTTATGGTTCATCATCGATGGTAATTATATTAGCTGGTTTGGGAATTGTGTTTAATATTTCCCAGTTTACTAAAAATAATAAAGCAAAATTTTTATGAAAATTTTATTTGTTGGCGGAGGTACAGGTGGGTCAGTAGCCCCACTACTGGCTTTAGCCCAATATTTAAAATTACAAAGTTTTGACCAGCCAATAGAATTTATTTGGCTGGGCACTTATCGTGGGCCAGAAAAAAATATGGTTTTAGCTGAGGATATTAATTTTATTTCAGTTTTTTCTGGTAAATGGCGTCGTTATTTTTCTTGGCAAAATTTCACTGACCTATTATTTATTTTATTCGGTTTTTTACAATCACTTTATTATTTTTATCGATTAAAACCAGATATTTTAATCAGCGCTGGTAGTTTTGTTGCTGTGCCTGTTGGATTGGCAGCCTTTTTATTTCGTTGTCCACAAATTATTCATCAGCAGGATATTGCTAAGGGGTTAGCAAATAAACTGCTGTCTTTTTTTGCCAAAAAAATTACTGTATCTTTTCCAGAACAATTACCAAATTTTTCAGCCAATAAAACTGTTTTGACTGGAAATCCAGTACGTATACATATTTTGCAAGGAAATCGCGAAAAAGCTACTCAGTTGCTGGGTTTAGAACCAAATCTCCCAACAATTTTAGTAGTTGGCGGTGGTACTGGCGCTTTAAGGTTAAATCAAATAATCAGTGGTGCACTGCCCGAACTCGTACAATTTTGCCAAGTAATCCATATTAGTGGTAAAAATAAAAAAATAAGCGCCCTGGCCTTGAAAGATTTTTCACCTCGTTATCATCAGTTTGATTTTATAATCAATGAAATGCCTGATTTTTTGGCCATTGCTGATTTGGTAATTACCAGAGGTGGCATGGGTTTTTTATCTGAATTATCAGCTTTAGGGAAACCAACAATTATAATTCCTATTCCGCAAAGTCACCAAGAATTTAATGCCAATTATTTTTGTCAACAACAAGCAGCTATTTGTTTACCACAAGATTCATTATCTAGTCAAAGTTTGATTGATGATATAAAACATTTATTGAAAGATGAGGAGTCTTTGCGTTTTCTAAGTCGTAATATCAAAAAAAATTTTAATCCGGATGCCGCGCGTTTATTGGCAGTAACAATTTTTAAAGTATATGCAGAAAAAAATTCTCGAATATAAAAATTGGCATTTAGTCGGAATTAAAGGTGGGGGGATGACCGCTTTGGCTTTGTTGTTAAAAAGTATGAACAAAAATATAACCGGTAGCGATTCGTCAGAAAAATTTTATACAGATAAAGTTTTAAAAAAACATCAAATAAAATTTTTTGAAAATTTTTCACCAGCCAATATTCCCGTTGAAACTGAAGTAGTAGTCCATTCGACAGCTTATGATCCAAATACAAATACCGAGTGTATTTTTGCCAAAACTGAAAAACTGATTTTACTCACTTATCCTGAGGCTTTAGCTGAATTAATAAATTCTAAATTGACTATTGCTATTGCTGGTACTCATGGTAAAACCACCACTACTGCTTGGTTAGCATATGTTTTGGATAAGTGTGGTTTTAAACCATCGGCACTGGTCGGGTCCAATGTACCTCAATTTGGTGGTAATACCTTAGCGGGAAAATCTGATTTGTTTTTAGTTGAAACTGATGAGTATCAAAATAAATTTAAATATTATAATCCTCAGGCAATAATTTTGAATAATATTGATTGGGACCATCCTGATTATTTTGCTTCAGCTAATGATTATTTGTCAGTTTTCAAAGAATATATTGCTAAGATTCCTGCCAAAGGTTTTTTGGTCGCAGGAATAGACAATAAAAATGTTTTTGAATTAAGTAAAAATTTTTCCAAAAAACTAATTACCTTTGGTTTAGAAAGACAAGCTGATTGGCAAGCAAAAAATATTCAGATTAAAAAAGAAACAATTTTTGATGTTTATTGGCAACAACGGCTTTGGCATTCGGCTGTAAAAATTAGTTTATTTGGTGATTTTAATGTTTTAAATGCTTTAGCGGTAATTGCTACGGCAGTTGAGCTTGGCGCCAATAAAGAGAAAATTTTATCTGCCCTGTATGCTTTTAGTGGTACGGAAAGACGTTTTGAAAAAAAAGGAGCTATCAGTAATTCTGTAATATATGATGATTTTGCTCATCACCCTGGAGAAATAAAACCAACTCTTAGTATGGTTAAAAAACTTTTTCCAGAAAAAAATATAATTGTAGTATTTCATCCCCATACTTTTACTCGGACATTAAAATTACTAACAGATTTTTGTCAGAGTTTTATTGATGCCGATGAAGTTCTTTTATTAGATATATATGGTAGTGCTCGTGAGAAACAAGGTGGTATTGATGCTGAAACATTAACTGCGGAAATTAATAAAGTAAGCAAGAATGCTAAATATATCAAAAATATTGACAGTGCAGTTGCTTATCTACAAAAAAAATTAAATGAAAATAATGTTATAATTACCATGGGAGCTGGTGATGTTTGGCGGGTAGGCACAGATTTATTAAATTTAAAACATGACTAAATTAGAACAACAATTAATCAAACTTTTTGACGACAAGGTTTTGTTTGACGTAAAAATGTCTGATTTTTCAACAAGTGGACTGGGGGGTAGAGTAAAATATTTTTATCAGGCTAAAGATGTATTAGATTTTAACAAAGCTTGCCAGCTAGCCAAGGATCATAATTTATTTTTTTTTGCTTTTACGAGTAAAGATAATTTTTTAGTAGCCAGTACCGGATATGACCAGTTGTTGATTTATTTACCAGATAATTTAAAAAAAGAAAAAAACATCAAACTTTTTAAATCATTATCGTTGGATAAAAACATACAAAAAATTATTACTCATGAACGATTGGAAGTTTTACCCAATAAAATTTTAACACCAGCTATTTTTTTAAAACATTTAGGTTTAACCGATAAAGTATTTGGTGGAATTAGACAATTGGCTGATAATCCCAATGTAGCAGAAAATTTTAATCAAGGTTCGTTGGATGATTTAGTAATTATGTCATCTTATTTAAAACAGCAAGTTAGAGATAAACTGGGCTTGCAGTTTTATGATCATTATCAAATAATAAGTTAATTTTATGAATATTATCATTAAAGGTACCAATTTTGAATTAGATGGAGAGATGAAAAAATTTATAACAGAAAAATTTTTGCGAGTTGATAAATTTAATCATAGTATTCAAGAAGTTAGGATTGAAATTGAACAAGATAAACATCACCAAAAAGGAAATGTTGTCCGTTGCGAAGCCAATGTTTTAATTGATGGACAATTGCTTAGAGTTGAGAAAAAAGCCGAATCTTTTGTTAAAGTTGTGAACAAAGTAAAAGATCATCTAAAATTGATAATTATTAGACAGAGAAAAAAAATTATCACTAAGCAAAGAAAAAGATAAATAGTTTTCTAAATCAAAACAGTATGTTAGAATAATAAAATTATGAAATTATTACAAAAAATATTTGGCGATCCAAATGAAAAATATCTAAAAACTTTGTTACCGAAAGTTAAACAAATTAATGACCTTGAACAAGATATAAAAAACTTAACTGACGGAGAATTACGCCATAAAACAAACGAATTTAAACAGCGTCTACAAGCAGGAGAGAAAATCGACAATCTCTTGGTTGAGGCATTTGCAGTAGTGAGAGAAGCGTCTCGTCGTACCACGGGTATGCGTCATTTTGATGTCCAATTGCTTGGAGGAATGGTTTTACACAGTGGGCAAATTGCTGAAATGAAAACCGGAGAAGGAAAAACATTGGTGGCAACTTTGCCTCTTTACTTAAATGCTTTAACTAATCAAGGAGTTCATCTAGTTACAGTTAATGATTATCTGGCCAGACGTGATACAGTATGGATGGGTCAAATTTATCATTTTCTTGGGTTGACTGTTAGTTGTATTCAACACCAAGGTGTGTCTTATCTCTATGATCCTACCCACAAAAATATCGACGATCAAGCAGTAGTGGTTGATATGGATAATCTTCGACCCATCACTCGCGCTGAAGCGTATCGTACTGACATAACCTATGGTACCAACAATGAATTTGGTTTTGATTATTTACGTGATAATATGGCCATTGAAACCTTACAGATTGTACAACGGCCATTGTCTTATGCTATTGTCGATGAAATCGATTCGATTTTGATTGATGAAGCTAGAACTCCATTAATTATTTCTGCCCCAGCCGAAGAATCAGGAAGTCAATATCAACAATTTTCTCAAATTGCTACTCAATTGGTGGAAAACCAAGATTATAATGTTGATGAAAAAATGCGTGCAGTTACTTTGACCGAATCGGGTATCGCGCGGGTAGAAAAAATGTTGCAAGTAGAAAATATTTATACGGATAAACAATTGGACTTGGTTTATCATATTGAAAATGCTCTTAAAGCCAAAGCACTATTTAACCGCGATCGTGATTATATCGTTAAAGAAGGCGAAGTAATTATTGTTGACGAATTTACTGGTCGCTTAATGCCGGGTAGGCGATATTCAGAAGGATTACATCAGGCTATAGAAGCAAAAGAAGGTGTAAAAGTTCAACAAGAATCTCAAACTCTAGCCTCAATAACTTTCCAAAATTATTTTCGAATGTATGAAAAACTTTCTGGTATGACTGGTACTGCTTTTACTGAAGCAGAGGAATTTTATAAAATTTATGCTTTGGAAGTAACAGTAATACCCACCAATAAACAAATAATTAGAAAAGATTTAGAAGATTCAATTTATAAAACAGAAGAAGGAAAATTTCATGCCCTTATTAAAGAAGTAAAAAAAAGGGTAGAACTTGGTCAACCGGTTCTAATTGGTACGGTTTCTGTTGAAAAAAATGAACTTTTACATCAATTGCTTGAACGAGCCGGAGTAAAGCATGAAATATTAAATGCTAAAAATCATGCCAGAGAAGCAGAAATTATTGCTCAAGCCGGACGTCCGGGTGCAGTTACCGTGGCTACCAATATGGCTGGTCGTGGGGTTGATATAATTTTAGGAGGTCAACCTTTTGACCAAAAATTACATGAGCAAGTTAAAAAGTCGGGTGGACTTCATGTTGTTGGAACAGAAAGACACGAATCCCGGCGTATTGATAATCAGTTACGCGGACGAAGCGGTCGCCAGGGTGATCCAGGTAGCACCCAGTTTTACATATCTATGGAAGATGATTTGATGCGTATTTTTGGTTCCGACCGGATGAAAGCGATAATGAATACGCTACGAGTCCCAGCAGACATGCCAATTGAGAATCGTTTAATAAGTAAATCTATTGAAACAGCACAAAAGAAAATTGAAGGTCATAATTTTGATATCCGTAAACATTTAGTAGAATATGATGATGTTATCAATAAGCATCGCGAAGCTATATATCGCAAACGTCGAGAAATATTATCGTCAGCTGAAGCTGATATAAAAAACAATGTTTCAGACCAAGATTCTGCTTTGCGTAAATTGATTTTACAAGCTCTTCAAGATGAAATAGAACAGGTTGTTTCTTTTCATACCACCGGCGAGAGAAGTAACGAATGGAACACTAAAGAAATTTATGAAACAATCACTACTATTTATCCTGCGGAAAAAGAATTATTGTCAGAGTTGAAAAATTTATTTGAAAAAAGTTTAGATGGTGCTGCTCAAGCTGGGTATCGTACAGATTTGATTGAAAAAATTTTTCAAGATTTACTCAAAAAGTATGAGCAGTTATCAGATAAAATATTATCAGGACCCCTGGGAGAAAATAAACAAGTCATGCGCCAGATAGAAAAAGCTGTTTATCTTCGAGCCATTGACATTCATTGGATATCACATATTGATACTTTAGACCGAATTAGACAGGGGATTGGACTTCGTGGTTATGGTCAAAGAGATCCTTTGGTAGAGTATAAAAAAGAAGCTTATCGGTTATTCAATGAATTATTACAAGCTATTCAAAACCAAGTAGTTTATTCTATTTTTAAAGTTGCCCAGGCTCAGGAAGTTTCTTTGCGTTCGCCCTTACAACGGCGGGGGCTAATTATGTCAGCTCCTGCTAAAACTATGGATAAAAACCAAAATGCCAAGAATGATTTACCTAATAGTAGTAATTCTCAATTAGCTTCAGTAGAAAATGAATATGCCCGAGTTGCTGGTAAAAAAGTAGGACGCAACGATCTTTGCCCTTGTGGTTCAGGTAAAAAGTATAAACGCTGTCACGGGGCGTGACAGATGATAAATTTTAAAAATAAAAAAATCGCCAGTTTTTATTCAGAGCGATGTAAACAAGGTCTTTCGTTTGCCACTACTTAACCCTCTGATAATCTGGCGATAAGCTTAATCATTATCACTCCTTTGGGAGAGGAAAAGAGTTGCTTATTTCTCTTTTCTGATAAATAAATATTATTGCTAATGCTAAAATAATGCAAATTAAGCAAGGTAGATACCAACATTATAAAGGTGGTTATTATGAAGTCATTGGCGTGGCTAAACACAGTGAGACCAAAGCTGATTTAGTAGTTTATCAAAGTTTATCTGACAAAAAACTTTGGGTAAGGCCTAAAGAAATGTTTTTACAAGAAATAAAAATAGACAATCAAACGGTACCACGATTTAAATTGTTATTAGAAAAATGAAAAAAATACTAATTATTTTATTTATTTTATTTTTTATATATCCAAATCTAGTTACCGCCCAAAGTAACCAGCAACTTGATAGTGATAACGATGGTTTATCTGATAGTGAAGAATTAAATATATATTTTACTGATCCAATAAATCCTGACACTGATAATGATGGTTTTTCAGATGGAGAAGAGTTAAAAAAACATTTTTCTCCTCACGCACCAGAAAAAACATTATCACAGCATGATCTTGATAAAGACGGACTATCTGACTGGTTGGAATTACAATTTAACACCAGTTTGAATAATCCAGACACAGATGGTGATGGTTTTAGTGATTATGAAGAAATATTGAATAGTTTTGATCCACTTGTTTCCACAGCCAATAAGTTACCCCAAACTATTATTATTGATACCAGCTCGCAAACACTTTCAGTTTTACTAAAAAATATCCCATTGTCAGTTTTTCCAGTATCAACTGGAAGAAAAGGTTATGAAACACCAAAAGGTGAATACAAAATAAACAATAAAATACCTCGAGCTTGGTCTAAAACTTACGGTTTATGGATGCCTTATTGGATGAGTTTTATTGGTTCACAATATGGCATTCACGAACTGCCGGAATGGCCGGGTGGATTAAAGGAAGGTCAAAATCATTTAGGTGTTCCTGTATCCCATGGTTGTGTAAGACTAGGTATTGGTCCAGCTAAGTGGCTCTATAATTGGGCTAATATTGGCACAAAAGTAATCGTACAATAAAACCTAGTTGCAATATTTTTTCAGTCTAGTATAATATATTCGTTAAATATTTGATGGTTTACCCATCTTGTTTTTATAATCATGACTCAAAAAAATTATCAAATAAGTAAGGTTGATAGTCGTCAAAAATTGTGGTTTAAAGCAGCCGTGATTGTTTTTATTTTTGTTTTTTTTGGAGCGATCGTTTATCCGGTAATGCCCAACTGGTTTCCAGGAAAAAATTGGTTTGATTCTTTTCAACCAAAATTAGGACTTGATTTACAAGGAGGTGCTCATTTAGTCTTTGAAACCGATATTTCACAAATTGAGATTGATAATCGATCGTCAGCTGTTGAAGGTGTTAGAGATGTAATTGAAAGAAGGGTAAATACTTTCGGTATAGCTGAACCATTAGTTCAAACAAATAAACAGGGTGATAAATATAGAGTGATTGTTGAATTGGCGGGGGTATTTGATATTGATGATGCAATAAAACAAATCGGGGAGACTCCATTATTGGAATTTAAAGAACAGAATCCTTCTTTCACCTCTGAAATTTCCTTAAATGCTGAGCAGCAACAGTCATTAGAAAACTATAACAACGAGGCAAAAAATAAAGCTAAAGAGATAATCATTAAATTGAATCAAGGGGGAGATTTTATTACTTTAGCTAAAGAATTTTCCGAAGATCCTGGTAGTAAAGAAAACGGTGGAAACCTTGGTTATGTAAAAAGGAATGTTTTTGTCCCAGAATTTGAAGAGGCAATATTTAATCAATTAAAAAACAATGAAATTACATCTGAACCAATAGAATCACAGTTTGGTTATCATATTATTCAGAAATTAAATGATCGTGGATTTGGTGAGGAACGAGAAGTCGAATCACGTCACATTTTAATTGCCAAAATGACGCCGCAAGATTTAATTCCAATTGATAATCAATGGATCAATACCGAACTATCTGGAAAACATTTACAAAAAGCTCAATTGGTCTTCAATCAAAATACTAATGCCCCAGAAGTATCCTTGCGTTTTAATGATGAAGGCAAGAAATTATTTTCAGAAATTACCAAGAAAAATTTATATAAACCAGTAGCAATATTTTTAGATGGTCAATCTATCTCCATTCCGACCGTTCAATCTGAAATTACTGAGGGCGAAGCAGTAATCAGTGGTGATTTCACAATTTCTGAAGCTAAACTTTTAGCCCAAAGATTAAATGCTGGTGCGCTGCCAGTACCGATTACTTTGGTTAGTCAACAAACAATTGGACCAACTTTAGGCGTCAAGAGCATCAATCAAAGTATTTTTGCCGGCATAATTGGTGTATTAGCTTTGGCTCTGTTTATGCTACTTTATTACCGTTTACTCGGTTTATTTGCTATTCTTTCGTTGGCGGTCTATGGTATTGTTGTTTTTGGTTTATTTCAATTTATTCCGGTGACTTTAACTTTAGCAGGTATCGCAGGTTTTATTTTATCTTTAGGAATGGCTGTTGATGCTAATGTTTTGATATTTGAAAGGGTCAAAGAAGAACTTAGACACGGTCAACCTCTAGATATAGCCATGTTAACTGGCTTCAAGCGCGCTTGGCCAGCAATTCGTGATTCAAATATTTCTACCTTAATCACAACCGGAATTCTTTTTTGGTTTGGAACTTCGGTTATTAAAGGTTTTGCTTTGACTTTAAGTATAGGTGTATTAGTAAGTATGTTTAGTGCTATTTTTGTCACGCGAACACTATTAAATTTATTTGTGGTAAAAAAATTGGAGAGGTTTAAATGGCTGTTTGGTTTTAAATAATATGCATTTTCCCTTTATTAAAAAACGTAAATATTGGTATATTTTTTCCGGTTTATTGATAGCCATGTCTGTCGGGGCATTGTCTGTCTGGGGACTAAAACCCGGAATTGATTTTACTGGTGGCTCACTCTTAGAAGTTCAATTTACCGGTGAACCCCCAACCAACAGTCAGCTTAATGATGTAATTGGTGATTTAAATATTGGTAATGTAAGTGTTCAGCCATCAGAAGAAAATATTTTTATTTTACGTTTAAGAGATTTGTCTGAAAACGAACACCAATTATTAATTGATTCTCTTAATAATTTTTATCAAACTGAGTTTTCAGGCGAAGTTATTGAACAACGTTTTGAGTCAATTGGTCCCACCATTGGCGTAGAATTAAAGAATAAGGCAGTAATGGTCACAATTTTGACTTTAATATTTATCATTTTGTTTATTGCTTATGCTTTTCGAAAAGTTTCATATCCGATGGCTTCTTGGAAATATGGCCTGGCTGCTTTGATCGCTTTATTTCATGATATAATAGTTTTACTCGGTGCATTTGCTTTTTTGGGAAAATTTTTTAACTATGAGATCAACGTCTTGTTTCTAACTGCTTTGCTCACTACTTTAGGTTATTCAATTAACGATACCATTGTGGTTTTTGATCGTATCAGGGAAAATATATTTAAACAACATGTAGATTTTTCCACGACTGTTGAAGAATCTATGAATCAAACTTTTGCCCGATCTATTAATACTTCCTTTACGACTCTACTGGTATTATTTGCAGTTTATTTTTTTGGTGGCGATAGCATTAGACAATTTATTTTGGCTTTACTAATTGGTATTGGAATAGGTACATATTCTTCTATTTTTGTAGCCTCACCTTTAATGGTAGACTGGTTCCTTATTTCTAATCGAAAAAAATAAATTTTTAATTTATGAGAAAGTTACTTACTAAACAAGGACACAAAAAAATAATTGATGAATTGGATTTTTTAAAAAAGACTAAAATTCCTGAATTAGCCAAAAGAATTGCAGAAGCCAAAGAACTGGGTGATTTATCTGAAAATGCTGAATATCAAGAAGCTAAGGACGAACAAGGTATGGTTGCTAAAAAAATAAATGAATTGGAAGAATTACTTCGTGTCGCTACTATCACCGATAGTGACAATATTAATAAGACTGAGGTTGAAATGGGTAATACCATCGTAGTTAGTACTGGAGAAAAAAATATCGAATTTAAGATAGTAAGTTCCAATGAAGTCAATCCAGCGGAAGGAAAAATTTCCAATGAATCACCGCTAGGACAATCATTTTTAGGTCGTAAAAAGGGCGATTTAGTTGAAGTTGATGTGCCAAAAGGAAAAATAAAATATAAAATAATCGATATTAGATAATATTTTAGTTAAATATTGCTCTTTGCATAAATAACAAAAAATCAATATAATTGATGTAGATCAATTTATTTTTTTATGAACATTCTTGAAAATAACTCGGAAGAATTTGAGATTAGAAAGAAAAAAATTTTAGCTTTAAAAAAAGCTGGTTTTAATCCTTATCCTGAAAGATTCAGTAAAGAGCATGATATTCGACAACTGTTTGATTATGCTAATGAAAACGAAATTTTTGATGTCAAAGAAATAGATAGAAGTGATCAAATTTTTACCACTGCTGGCCGTTTAATGACCTTACGATCTCATGGCAAAATTACATTTGCTCACTTGCAAGATCATACTGGTAAAGTCCAGCTAGCTTTTTCTCTTAATATTTTATCGGCTGAAAAATATTGTGTTGTTGATTTATTTGATTTGGGCGATTGGTTGGGTGTTTCTGGTAAAATTTTCCGTACTCATAAAGGAGAAGTGACCTTGATGGTTTTTTCTTTTATTTTTTTAGGTAAAGCTTTTCGTCAATTGCCTGAGAAATTTCATGGGTTAAAAGATAAGGAAACACTTTATCGACAACGTTATTTGGATTTGATTGTCAATATAGAAACAAGGGACAGATTCCAAGCTAGATCAAAAATTGTTGATTTTTTACGTCGTTATTTACAGCAGAATAAGTTTGAAGAAGTAGAAACACCTATTTTATCACCTACGGCTTCCGGGGCAATTGCTAAACCTTTTATTACTCATCACAATGCCTTAGCAGCAGATTTTTATTTACGGATAGCTCCCGAAACGTATTTAAAACGCCTTATTGTTGGTGGGTATGAGCGAGTATTTGAATTTGCTAAATGTTTTCGAAATGAAGGTATTGACCCTTCCCATTTACAAGAGTTTACCATGTTGGAATATTATGCTGCTTATTGGAATTGGGAAGATAATATGGTTTTTACAGAAAAAATGATTAGCCAATTGGTCTTATCATTATTTGGCAAATTGAAAGTTAATTTATTTGGACAAACAATAGATTTTACTCCTCCTTGGCCGATTTTATCATTACGAGAGGCAATTTTAAAAAACACTAAAATAGATATTAATAAATTTAAAACAGCATCTGAATTGCGAGTGGCAATTCATCAAGCAAAAATTTCTTTGGAAGAATCTGAAAATTTAGGCATTGGAAATTTGATTGATTTGCTCTATAAAAAAGTTGCAAGAGAAAAAATAATTCAACCGACTTTTTTAGTGAAACATCCAATTAGTCTATCGCCACTAGCTAGGGCCAATGATGACGATAAAAGAATTGCTGATCGTTTTCAATTGTTGGTAAATGGTTGGGAAATTATTAATGCTTATTCTGAACTTGTTGATCCTTTTGAACAAAGGGAAAGATTAATTACGCAAAATAAACTTAAAGAAGGTGGTGATGAAGAAGCTATGATGATGGATGAAGACTATATTAAAGCAATGGAATATGGTCTGCCTCCGATATCGGGGTGGGGGATGGGAATTGATCGCCTTTGTACTTTATTTTTTGAACAAGAAAATTTAAAAGATAGTATTTTATTTCCCTTATTGAAAAGTAAAGATCAAATAGAAAAAAAAATTTATGACTCCGAGATATTGATTTCTGATCCCGGTATAACTTTTGAACAAGCACTAAAAATATTGAACGAATATATTCCTTCGACTGATCCTTTATATAAACATTCCTTAGCGGTAGAGGCAATTATGCGTTCTTTTGCACGTCATTTTAAACAAAATGAAACAGTTTGGGCAATTGCTGGGTTGTTGCATGATCTTGATTATTTAGAAACCAAAAACAATTTACGTCTTCACGGTCTTAAAACAGAAGAAATTTTAATTAAACATGGTTTACATCCGGAAATAATTTATGCGATCAAAGCCCACAATTATTTACACGAACTTTCCTTATCTACTTTATTGGCAAAAACTTTGTATTCAGTTGAGGAATTATCTGGTTTAATTATTGCTTGTGCTTTGGTTACACCCGAAAAGTCATTATTGGCGGTTGATTTGGATTTTTTAAAGAAAAAATTTAAACAAAAATCTTTTGCTGCTGGTGTCAATCGATCAATAATTGCTAAGGCTGAAGAATATTTAAATATGAATTTGGATGAGATTATGTCTCTGGCACTCGCTACTTTACAACAAAAAAAAGATTTATTTGATCTTTAAATATGAATAAGTTACTAATAGCTACACACAATATAGCAAAATTAAATGATTTTAAAGAATTATTAAAAAACTATCCTTGGCAACTTGTTTCACTTGATGATTTAAATATCAAACAAATAGCCGAGGAGCAAGCTACAAGTTTTGAAGAAAATTCTTTACATAAAGCCAAATTTTATGCCCATCTTTCCGGATTATTAACACTTGCTGATGATAGTGGATTGGAAATTCCTTATTTAGGTAATTTTCCTGGAGTTAAGACTCGACGTTGGGAAACGGATGAACCTTTGGATGACAATCAGTTGGTAAATAAAATTCTGGAAAAAATGTCCGGTTTAACCGGTAAAGATCGTTTAGCAAAATTAAAAACAGTCATAACTGTTTATAATCCGAGTAACCAAAATTATTTACAGGCCGAAGGAGAAATAGTGGGTGAGATAGCAACCCGATTAGCCAAACAGACATTACCTGGTTATCCGATTCGTTCTATTTTTTTTGTTTCTAAAGTTGGTAAATATTATATTGAATTCACTAAAGCTGACAGAACAAAATTCAATCATCGGGGTGAGGCGATTAAAAAACTTATTCCCAAAATTAATACTTTATAAATATGTTAGATTTAAAATTTATTAAAGAAAATTTAGAACTAGTTGCTCGCAACAATCAGGAACGTAACATAAAAGTAGATTTAAAAAGATTAATTACCTTAGCTGACAAAAAAAATTTATTACTGCAAACAGCAGATAGTTGGCGATCAGAAAGAAATAAACTGTCTCGGACTAAACCAACTTCAGAATTAATTGAAAAGTTGAAATTTTTGGGTAAAAAAATAGCTGAACATGATTCAGAAATTAGGTTAGTAGAGGAAGAAATTATCAGTTTACTTTATCAAATACCTAATATTAGAACAATTGATACACCCGTCGGTAGCGATGCCCAAAAAAATAAAGTGTTACGTCGAGTAGGGGAAATTCCAAATTTTGACTTTACTCCCAAAGATCACGTTCATTTGGGTAAAATTCATGATTTAATTGACACAGAAACTTCAGCCAAAGTAACTGGCGCTAGGTTTAACTATTTAAAAAATCAAGCGGTTATTTTACAATTAGCTCTTATTCGTTATGCTTTTGATATTTTAACCAGTAAAGATAAAGTAGCTGAAATAATTAAAACTAATAATTTAAAGTTAGCTCCCCAAGCTTTTAAGCCGGTAATACCACCTTATATGATTAAACCGGAAGTTTACGAAAAAATGGCCAGATTAAAATATGGTGATGAAGATAAATATCATTTACCAAAAGATGATCTTTATTTAATTGGCAGCGCCGAACATACACTCGGACCTATATTTATAGATCAAATTTTGTCAGCCAATGATTTACCACAAAGATTTATTGGATTATCACCGGCTTTCCGTCGCGAAGCTGGAAGTTATGGTCGTGACACCAAGGGAATTTTACGAGTACACCAATTTGATAAATTGGAAATTGAAATTTTTAGCTTACCAGAAAATTCATTGTTAGAGCAAGATCTAATTGTTGCTTGTCAAGAATATTTGTTGCAATCATTAAAATTACCTTATCAAGTTGTTTTAATTTGCACTGGTGATATGGGTCTGCCAGATGCTAGACAGATTGATATTGAAACCTGGCTACCAGGTCAAAATTTATATCGGGAAACACATACAGCAGACCTGATGACTGATTATCAAGCCAGACGTTTAAATACGAGAGTTAAAAGAGAGAACGGACAGATAGAATTTATTCATATGAATGATGGTACTGTTTTTGCTATTGGTAGGATGCTAATTGCTATTTTAGAAAATTATCAACAAAAGGACGGTTCGATTTTAATCCCTGAAATATTAAGATCCTATACAAGTTTTGATAAAATCTCTTGATATTTTACGACACATAAAAAATGGGGCTTTATCTGGGGGATATGAATAAAATTTATTTTCATTCTAAAACTAAGACACAACTGTTAAAAAGAAGAGATTATCACCAAAAAAAATTGGCCAATCCTTTTTTTTTAAAGGATAAAAAAAAATCGGTATTTTGGGTTAATTTAATTTTAATTTTTATTATTTTTTTTGGTATTTATTACTTTATTGAACATACATCAATTTTACAAATTCAAGGTATTAAATTAAACGGAGCTAATAGTTTAACAACAAATTTAGTTGCTGAAATTGCTCAAACCCAACAAAAAAACAAAAGAATCTTTATTTTTACCCAAGACAAGATTGTTTTTTTTAATATTAAAGAATTAAAAAAAAATATTTCCAAACAAATTTTATTTGAAAAATTTGAAGTCAAAAAAGACTATCGCGATCGACTGTTAATCATAAATATACAAGAAAAAATATCTTTTTTTTATTTACACAATCAAGGACATTTTTTTACGCTTGATAATCAGGGTAATTTAATTAATATTATTGATAAATTGCCTGAACCGTTAGATTTACCTTTAATTGAGTTCTCCACCTATAATTTGTCAATTGGAGCCAGTTTATCTGAACCAGTTCTTTTAGCTAAATTAAACGAAATATACAATAAATGGGCAAATTTAATAATCAATAATAATATAAAAAGTTTTGAATTAGAAGAAAATATTTCAAATATAGATAAAATAATAATCAATACACAAAAAGGTTTTAAAGTTTACTTGAATAAGAATCAGGATATTGCAAAACAAATCGAAACAACCAGAGATTTATTGATTAAATTAGAACAAGAAAATATCAAGATCAGTGAATATCTTGACTTATCGGTTGCTGGCTGGATTTATTATAAATAATAAAAATTATTAAATTTAATATTAAGTGTCGTATAAGGTTTATTGTGCGACACTAATATTATAAAAAAATTTTATTTAAAACCATCCCCTGATAATTTGGGTATTTATGTTTTGCTAATTTCCTAAATAGTTAAGAGGGTTAACTGGAATGCCGTTTAAACGAACTTCAAAATGCAAATGTGGCCCTGTAGTTAAACGTCCAGCACCAGCTGTACCTGGTGTACCACCAACTAAACCAATCGTTTGTCCCTGAACCACATAAGTCTCCTCTTCTACCAATATTTTTGACACATGACCATAAACAGTAGAGATACCGTTGTCGTGGATTAGCATTATATAGCTATAGCCTAAACCGGCATCCTTTGCTCTAGCAACATAACCAGAAGCGGCAGCGTTGATCTCCTCCCCTTGTCTAGCACGGATATCAATTGCTGGATGTTCAAAGATATTTCGATATGGATAGTCGGGATCATGGAAATAAGCAGTTATATATTGTGAACTTACTGGCCAGATCATACCAGATTTAGAAATATCTCCCAATTGACCAGAGGAAGACATTTTCTCTCTGACGGTTTTTTCTAAATAAGCTATTTCGTTATTTACTTTTTCATAAAGTTGTCGCTCTTCTTGGAGAAGTTGTTGATATCTGACCTCGTCTCTTCTAGTTTGTTCAAGTAGGTAGTTTTTGGTATTTTGAGCAGATGCTAGGTCTTGTTTTTTTTCGTTTAGTTCGTTTTTTATTTCGATTAAACGGTTTTGTTTTGCACTTAAATCAATTTGTTCTGACTGTAATTCATTACGTAAATCTTTTACTTGATCCAAACTTAGTTTTAAATCGCCCTCCAAACTCTCTAAATAAGTGATCTCATTGAAAAATTCTGACAATGAACCATATAGCACCATGACTTCTAAATATGATTTATCATCTTGACGGTTCATAGTTCTAATAAATTCAGCTATTTGCTGTCTAACCTTTTCAATTTTTAAGTTGGTCAAGTCAATATTTTCTTGATTTAATCTAATTTCCAAATTAATTTGGTTAATTTGTTCTTGGATTTTTAAGACTTCAAGTTCAGTTTTACTAATTTGATCATCAATTATGTCGATTTGTGTTGATAATGAGCTTTTTTCTTGTTGTTTATTTCTAATTGCTGTCTGATAACGCGATATTTCTGCTTCGATACTGCTGATTTCATCTTTTTTTACTGAGATATCTTGATGAAGTTGATTTATTTCTTGACTGATATCGTTTGCAGTTTGTTGACCGAATGCTAAATAAAACGGTATAAAAATTAAACCGCACAAAAATAAAAATATAATTCTACTTTTTTTATAATTGGCATGATCCATAACTATATTATATCATATTTAAGACAATTTGGCAATAGCAGTTTTAATTCTTTTTAGTGTATCGTTTTTTCCAAGTACTTCCATTACCAAAAAAGCATCTGGTGAATCTTTCAAACCCGTGACCGCAACCCGTAACGGCCAAAAAGCTTGCCCGCGCTCAAAATTAGCTTCTTGACGTGCCTGATCCAAATCTTTTTTTAGCTGTTCGGACAACCAGGGTCTTTTGTAAGTTTCAAAAAAGTCAAGTAAAAAATGTAAAACCTTTTTTGTATTGGCTAAATCAAAATTTTTGGTAATTAATAAAGATTTTTCATAGTCGGGTAAATTGAAAAGAAAAAATGTTTGTTCAGCCATATCCGATAAATTAGATTGTCGGTCTTTAAATAAAGCTATTATTTTCTTCAAAGTAAATTTATTTTCAGTAAAAAAATTTTGTTTAATTAAAAATGGTTTGATTTTTTCTATCAACAAATCATCGTTTGTTTGTTTTAGATAATGAGCATTATACCAATCTAGTTTTGCTTGATTAAAAACTGCTCCGGCTTTTTGGATTTTAGTTAAAGAAAATTCTTCTATCAACTTATCTAATGTAAAAAATTCTTCGTTATTACCCGGATTCCAACCAAGTAAAGCAATAAAATTTATTATCGCTTCGGGTAAGTAGCCCTTTGCTAAATAGTCCTCCGCCGCAACATCCCCTTGACGTTTGGACAGTTTTGATTTGTCATTATTTAAAAGTAAAGGTAAATGAGCAAATTGAGGAGGCTCCCAACCAAAAGCTTGGTAAAGTAAAATATGTTTAGGTGTTGAGGGTACCCACTCCTCTCCCCTTATAACATGGGAAATTTTCATTAAGTAATCATCAACCACATTGGCCAGATGATAAGTGGGAAAGCCATCACTTTTAATTAAAACTGGTTCATCAATATTTTCATTTTTCATTATAATTTCTCCTCTGATTAAATCCTGAAAGTATGTTTCGCCTGGTTCTATTTTCAATCTCACAACATAAGGAATAGCCTGAGTTATTTTATTTTTAATTTCATCAGCAGACAAATTTTTACACCAACCATCATATTTAGTCGGTGATTTTGTCGCTAATTGTATTTCTCGCAATTTAGTCAAACGCTCTGGCGAACAAAAACACAAATAAGCCTTGTTTTGGCTGACTAGTTGTTCAACCATTTTACGATAAATAAGCAAACGTTGTGATTGTACGTAGGGACCAAATTTACCAATTTTATCAGGTCCTTCATCATAAAAAAGTTTAAATTCTTTGATGGTTTGTATAATTTTTTCAGTTGTTCCGGGTACTAGACGTTGTTGATCAGTATCCTCAATACGTAAAATAAATTCACCCTGATTATGGCGGGCAAATAAAAAATTATATAAAGCCGTTCTTAAACCCCCAATATGTAAAGATCCTGTCGGGCTGGGTGCGAATCTAGTTCTGACCGTTTTCATTGTTATTACTAAATATTAATAAAAATATAAAAACAAAAGTTGCTTTCAAAATTCTTCGCCATCGCCAAGGCTCTTGATAAAGGCGATATAACCATTCTAAACCAATTTGTCTTAAAAACAAAGGTGCTCTTTTTTTATGTTTGGCTAAATAATCAAAGCTCCCTCCTATGCCAATACCCAATTTGATAGTAGGTAAAAATTTACTGTGTTCGTAAAGCCAAATTTCTTGCTTGGGATTGCCTAAGCCTACCAAAATAACCTGTGGAGCAAATTGATTTAGTTCGGCAATAAGATTTTTTGGCTGCTGCCAAGTGTTTTCTGTTTTTTCAATTTTTCCGCCAGACCAACAAGCAACTTCTAATTTTTTATATTTTAATAATATTTCTTGTTTAGCCTTATTAGCTATTTGGTCTTTTGCACCCAGCAGAGCAATTTTTAAATTCAGATTTTGACAAAGTGTAAAAATTAGATCCATTAAATCAACTCCTGGTAGACGTGGTGGCCAGTAGTGATGTTTATAAAAATAAGCATATTGCAAACCAGTTCCGTCAATCAGGTTTAAGGAAGTATGACTTAAAATATTTTTAAAATAATTATTTCTATAAGCTTCAACCAAAAATTCTGGATTGACTGTAGCAATTTGGTGGAACTTATTAAGATTTAAGAATTTTTCTAAAGTAGATTTTAATTCTTCTTGGTCAAGAATATCAAGTCTGACGCCTAAGATTTTTTCTGACATAACAAATATTTGGTAATTGTTTTATATATTATAAATTGGTAAACAAATAAATATCCGCATATTTAAATTATGCCATTTTTTGTTATTTTTTTCAAGTTGCTATAATAGAAAAAAATCTTTTTTTATGTTATGATTAAAAATATTATAATTATTAATTATATGTTTAGATTTAAGTATAAAACCATTTTTTTTGTTATATTTTTTTTGTTTTTTGGAATAGTTTATCCTGTAAAAGCTCAGGAATTTAATCCCAATTATATAATTTCCGATGAAGAAATTTTTAATAGTCAAGGCATGACTTTGGATCAGGTACGAGGTTTTATTTCAGCAAAAGGTGGCTATTTAAAAGATTACATAGTTGATGTTGATGTTATCAACGAGCCATTCAGACAGATGCCAGCCGCGGACTTTATTTATGAACGAGCGGTACAAAACAAAATTAATCCCAAGTTTATTTTGGTATTATTACAAAAAGAACAAAGTTTAATTACTAATCCCTCTCCAACTCAACGTAATTTAGATTTTGCAACTGGCTATGGTTGTCCTGACAGTGGTAGTTGTAGCGAACGATGGCGTGGTTTTGCTAAACAAGTGAATTCGGCCACGTTGCAGTTTAGAGATTATATGGAAAATCCACAAAATTATCGCTATCGTGTTGGACAAATCTATACTTTTGTTGATAATAAGTTAAATGTTGGACAGGTAACAACACTTGTCACACCTCAGAATCAAGCTACTGCTGCTTTATACAACTATACACCCCATGTTTATAATGGTAATTTTAATTTTTGGCGTCTTTGGCGTGAATGGTTCACCTATTCGTATCCGACTGGTAGTTTATTACAGATCAAAAATGATGCCACTATTTATTTAATTCAAAATAATATTAAAAGACCATTTCAATCTTCAGCTGCTTTTTTGAGTCGTTATTCTCCCAATAAGATTATTCAGGTAGATTCATCAATCTTAGACCAATATCCTTTGGGTACTCCAATAAAATATCCTCAATATGCTCTATATCAATCACCGCGTGGCACAGTGTATATGATAATTGACGATGTTAAACATGGTTTTGCTTCAGCGGCAGTTATGCGTTCTTTGGGAATTAATCCTGAAGAAATTGAAAAAATGTCACAAATATTGCTTGATGAAATACCAGAAGGATCTCCAATTACTATGGAAAGTGCCTATCCAAAAGGAGCTTTATTACAAAATAAAGAAACCGGTACCGTTTTTTATGTCAAAGACGGAAAAAAACAACCTATTGTTCATCGTGATATTATGATTGTTAATTTTGGAGAAAAACCGCTAATTACTCCAGCTAGTTCTGAACAGTTAAGAGCTTATGTTTCACTCCCACCTTTATATATTCAAGATGGTGAGTTAGTAACCAGTGATAATCCAGAAAAAAGAGCTGTTTTTGTTATTTCCGATGGAGTAAAAAGACCTATCGTGTCAGGTGAAGTTTTTGAATCTTTAGGATATAAATGGGAAAATATCAAATATATAAATGATCAAGTACTAGATATACATCCAACTGGACAGCCCGTTGATTTAGCTAAATAAGTATGTCATTGATCGGTGCTGCAATCATTCCACACAATCCCCTATTAGTACCAGGTATTGGCCTACAATATCAAACTGATTTCGCCACTACAATTTTTGGTATAAATAAAATCCTTGATTTTATTTCTTCAAAAAGTGTTGACAGTCTAATAATTGTCAACGGACATAATAATTTAATTGTTGATTCATTTATAATAAATCTTTGTCCAGAATATCAAATAAATTTTGAAAAGTTTGGTGATTTAAATACAAAATTTTCTTTTCCAGGTAACACTGGTTTTTCTTATCGACTCAAAGAATCCACTGAAACCCAACTGCCATTATCTTTAGTCGGTGAACAATTTTTTGACTATGGTTTAGGCGTTGTTTTAAATTTTTTACAAAGTCGAAATTTACGTTTACCTTGCACATCTCTTTATACTGCACCACAACTAAATCAACAGATGCATATTGACTTTGGTCAGTCTTTAATGACTTTATTGCATCATGAGACTAAAAAATTTTTTGTGATCGCTAGTGGAAATTTAACCCACACAATGCTTGACTCAGCAGCCGACAGAGAGAAATCAAAAGAATTTGACAGTTTATTTATTAAAACAGTTAAAACTAAAAATGAGATAAAAACATTTGAACAAAATTTACTAACCAGTGTCAAACAATGCATTCATTACCCTTGGTTAGTGTTAGCTGGTATGTTAAAAGAAATAAATTACTTTCCGGAGATTTTCTCTTATGAGAATAAACATGGTGTAGGAATGCTTACCGCCTTATTTAAATTATGAAAAAAGAAATAATATTAACCTTAGCCAGAGAAGCATGTCTAACCTATTTACATACTGGAGAACAGATTAACTTATCACCCGATTTTCCTGATTGGCTAAAATTAGATAAAACTGGTTTATATTTTACTCTATTTGATTATGCTGGAAATATTAGAAGTCAATTTGGTCATTTTTTACCAACTCAAGAATGTTTAGGAAAAGAAATAATTTTTCAAGGTCTCGCTTGTATAAAGGGCGGAGGTATTTATAAACCAATTTTAAAAACGGAACTTGCTGGTTTGAAAATAAGAATTGATATTATTATTAACCAGGAACCAATTCTAAATTTAACTCAAATAGAACCACAAAAAGATGGTTTGTTAGTTATAAAAACCAATAAATTTTATGGAATTGCTTTACCCGGTAAGTTTAACACCTCTGATCTATTTAAAATTGCCTGCCGAAAAGCACGTTTAGATCCAGAAAATGAAACTTATAAACTTTTTTGTTTAAAAATAAATACTTATTTCGAATGATTGCACAGGTTTTACCACTTATAAAACTACCTCGTCATTTGACAATATTTGATTATCAAGTACCACCGGATTTAGTAGTAAAAAAATATTCATTAGTAATTGTACCTTGGCGAAATAAAAAAGTATTCGCTTTAGTTTGGCGGTTGAAAAATAAATCGGTTTTTGCCGAAAATATTAAATTAAAAAAAATTGAACAAGTGCTTTTAGCTGGTCAGCCGGTTGCTATTGAATCACAGGCAACTTTAATTTCACGATTTTCAGAAAAATTTTTTCTCCCCCAAAATTTTTGGTGGAAGTCAATTTTACCAAATTTGAAAAAAAATGATAAATTTCTTTTGACTTTAGCTAAATCTGTACAAAATAAATTAGTACCTATCTCCAAAAAAATTAAAATATCTTTACCTCGAGCCACACCTGAGATGTTAAATGAATTGCTGTTGGATATCGAACAAATAGAAAAACAACTTCTTATTTTAGTGCCAGAAATAGATGATATAGAAAAAATTTATAAACTAATACCTAGACAATTATTAGACCAAACTGTACTTTATTACAAAAAGTTATCTCGTCGACAGTTAAATGAAAATTATTTTAAGGTTTTATCCAATCAGGCAAAAATAATTATTGGTACAAAGACAGCAGTACTTTTACCTTTCGCCCATTTAAAAAATATTTTTATTTTTAAATCAGAGGCCTATGGTTTTTTTTCTGGTGATCAAAATCCTCGATATAGTCTAGATAAAATTTTATCTGATTTATTGCAAATTTATCCAGCCAGTTTAAAAATTTTTTCTTTAGCACCGAATCTTGAAACTTTTGCTTGGGTTAAAAAAAATCAAGGATTGATCAATTTAAAACAAAGGCCCCTGGACTTTAAATTGATTAATATGTCCTTGGAAAATAAAGAAAATAAAAATAGTCAGATATCGTGGGTTTTAGAACAGGAAATAATTTCTGCTTTGCATTCAGGTAAAAAATGTCTTCTTCTTCTAGATAAAAAGGACGATAAAAAAAACATTATTTGCCGAGATTGCGGTTGGGTGCCAACTTGTGTTAGTTGTGGACGTATTCTACCTGTTAATAATAATAATTTGTTAATCTGTCCAACCTGTGGTTTAAAATCAATTTTACCTAACTTTTGTCCACAGTGTCAGGGTGTTAATATTCAAAATTTTGGGATAAATATTGGTTTATTGAAAAATAATTTAAATAAAATATTCCCCCAAATAGAGATTTCTATTAATGAAAAAAATAAACCTCTAATTGATCCCCAGGCAAAAATTATAATTGCCACAAAATATATTTTATCAAAAATAGATGAAAACTTTGGTCTGATTGCATTTGTTTGTGCTGATCAAGTTTTATTTAATTACCACTATCGTAGTCACGAATTAGCCTGGCAATATTTCAATAATACTTTTCGCGCAATAATTAATGCTACAAGAATAGTCCAGACTTTTAAAATTGACGATCTATTTTGGCAGAACCTAAGCCAAGAAACTTATCAAACTTTTTGGCAAAAAGAAATGAATTGGCGACGTTTAGCTAATTACCCACCATATTTGAGAATTGTTAAACTTATTTATAAACACAAGGAAAAAAAACAAATTCAAATATTTCAACAAAAAATCGAAAAAAATTGTACAGACCTAAAAACTTTAAAACTAATTGCTGTTAAAATAAATAAATCAACAGGTAATTTTGTCATCCAGTCAGCTATACTTTATAAAAATAACCAGGTTATTTTTGATCTATTGTCAAAATTGCCAGAATCAACTATGATTGAATTTAATCCTTACGAAATCTAATATGAACGAAATTTTAGGTAAAATAAGACAAATAATTTATCATCCTCATAAAATTTTACGTAATAAAAGCACAGCGGTAAAAACTATCAAATCTGCTGAGATACAAACATTAATAGATGATATGATAATGACAATGACAGCAGCCAATGGAATCGGTTTAGCTGCCCCACAGGTTGGACAAAATATGAATTTATTTGTTATGAATGATGGTAGTGGTGAAAAAGTTTTTATCAATCCTATTATTATTTACCGCTCACGTACAAAAAATTTGATGGAAGAGGGTTGTTTATCTATCCCTGAGGTTTTTGGTCTGGTTGAAAGACCGGCAGCAGTATGGGTAATTTATCGTGATCGTCAGGGTAAATTGCAATTTTCACATTCTGATGGTCTTACTGCCCGGATTATCCAACATGAATTCGATCATTTACGTGGAATTTTATTTATTGATAAATGTCAAAAAATTACTCAAGGTAAAGATATATTGGAACAATACGAAATTAATGCCAAGCCCTAAAATTAAATTAATTTTTTTTGGTTCTGCTCCGGTCAGTATTTTTGCACTGTCAAATTTAGTTGAGACTGGTTTTGAAATTGTTGGTGTAGTTAGTAAACCAGCGAAAAAAAAGGGTCGTCAGCAAAAGTTAACCGATAATGAACTGACTATTGCGTCTGAAAAATTGGGATTAAACATAATTTTACCTGAAAAATTTGATCAGCGAATTACTGATCAGATAATTAAATTAAAACCTGATATTTTTGTCGTGGTGGCTTATGGTAAAATTATCCCCGCTGAATTATTACAAATTCCCAAGTTTGGTACAATTAATCTCCACCCTTCATTATTACCAAAATTTCGTGGTGCATCCCCTATCCAAACAGCAATATTTCAAGGTGAAAAAATTACCGGAATCTCAGTTATGCTATTAGATGAGTTGATTGATCACGGCCCAATTTTGAACCAAAAAAAACTTGAGATAGAATCTGACGATACTTATCAATCCCTGGGTGAAAAATTATTTAAAATTGGTTCTGAGATCTTGCCTACTACAATTTCCGATTATTTAACTAATCAAATCAAACCTACCGCTCAAAATCATAATTTAGCTACATTTACTAAATTATTGTCCAAAGGCGATGGTCTGATTGATTGGGAGAAAGAGGCTAACTCTATAAGCCGTCAAATACGCGGTTTTTACCCCTGGCCGGGAACATATACTTATTTTAAGGGAAAAATGTTTAAAATAATATCAGTTAAAGAAAAAAGTGGTATTTTGCAACCAGGTCAGATAAAATTTGATAAAATTAACCGTCAAATTTTTGTTGGTTGTAAAAAAAATATTTTGGAAATAAAAAAAATCCAGCCCGCGGGTAAAGCTGTTTTGAGACCTGAACAATTTATAACTGGTTATAATTTGGATGGTTTATTTTTTTCCACTAACCCAGAAACCTAAGTAACGACCGGTCATCAGTCTAGTTTGAGCATCAGTTGCAGGAATTGAGCCAAAAATAATCATTCCCAAAGGAAACAAGACCCATTGGAGTAAAACAATTATATAATTTTTTATCTTTTTGTCTTTAACTTTGTGAGGCATAAGAATAGTCGAAAGAACCGCTGAAAATATTAAACCGACCATAGCAAAATTCATCACAAATTGCAAAATAATCGGTGCAGTTTGTGCAATCACTGATGTTTTATCTACATTTTTACTCACCCATAAAGGTAGATAACCCAAAATGGTGATTAAAATTGGAGCAGTAGCCCAAGAATAAACTCCTTCTAATTGGTTCCATAGATAGTGCAAACCCTTTTTAAAAGGTAAATTTTTTATTTTTAGATAAAACCAAGCTTGATAAGGAAAATTTTCAACACCCCAAGCCCAACGCCTCATTTGTTTATATTGATCTTTAAAACCTTGCCACAATGAGCCGGTATAAACAGTATTCATCGAAACAGGAATATACATTGGTTCGACCCGATAATCCCCATTATAGTGACAAAAACCCTGTAAAAATATTCTGGAATCCTCAGTGACAATATCTTTTTGCCAAAAACCAACATCTACTAGCATTTGAAAACTCATTGAATGAGAAGAGAAAGTAAAAAGACGTTCGGGACGAGCTAAATCGGTCAATAACCAAAATGTAGTAGAATAAGCAATTATTCTGATTGGTGCGGGGGTTTCCCAAATATTATTATTGTATATTGCCAGAGGCTGATAACTCACTCGGGTGGGATTTACTACCGACAAATATTTGTAGGTTAAATAAGCAAAATACTGTTCATGGGGTCTGGTGTCAATATCAAAGCTAGAAACTATTAGCTGGTCATATTGCCAACCTTTATTTTTGACATAAGCAAGAACCTGCTGACCTGCATAATTTAAATTGGATCCTTTTCCAGGTATTTCATCGGGTAAATTTTTTGGATGTAAAGTTATGATTAAATCCTTAAAAATCGATTGATATTTGTTTTTGACATTTTCAGCCACCTTAAGAAAATTTTCTTTGTCCCTTTCTTCACCGGCTAAAATAACAATTATATTTTTTAAATTGAAATAACAACCGGTTAAAGATGAAAAGGTTTTATCAATAACAGCCCAGGGTTCTTTGTAAGTTGGCAAAAAAATTAAATGAGTATATTCGGTCCAATATGGTTTTTCTTTTTGTAAAACTGAAAACCAATCAACACTGATACATTCTTTGTATTTTTTCCATGAAATAGCTAAATAGACCGAAAGATAAAGTACTCTAGTCAACCAATAAAGATCAAAAATTATAATAAAATAAATAGCCCACAGTGGTTTTAAAAAAGAAATACTGATAGCTAAAATAAAGGTTGTCCAGACTAAAAAACCCGGAATGATTTCTAATACCCGGTATTGCTGCGCTTCGGTTAGTTTTAAAAATCGCGAACGATAGTTTTCATCAAAAGTAATGTCTTGTGGTTTGGTGGTACGCATAAAATAATTTTATCAAAAATATAGTTATTTTTCAACCCAAAAAAATGGCTTAGTGGCCATTTTTTTGTTTTCTAAATTTTTTCGGCAATAACCACCAATCGCTGTTGAGAGGTAAATAAAGGTGTACACGAAAATAAAGTTAAACGATCACTAGCGGTATTATGAAGAATAGTAAGATCATCAGGTTCAATAATTTTAGTATCAGAGACCTTATATTCGTATTTTTCTCCTTCCCAATATAAAGTAATTATATCACCAGATTGAAGCTTATCTAATAAATAAAAAGTTTTGGGACTAGGAGGCCGATGTAAATAGCGATGAGCTGTAATTATGGTATTACCACCAGTTGATGGAGTTGAGCCAATTGGCATACGCCAAATACCACGCCAAAGCACATCTTCATTATTTCCTTCCAAAATCTCACTATCTACTCCCATTTTAGGGATAATTATTTTATTGACTGTCTCATTTACGATTAAATCGTTTTTTGCAGATTGATTATAGCTAACACCCAAAACCTTAGTAGTATTTTCTTTTAATTGGTCTTCGTCAGGTAGTTGTTGATTTATTGTATTATTAATCGGTAAATGTAAATCTGTTAGTAAGTAATCTTCGGGTGGTAAATTAGCAGGTAATTCAGTCAGACCATTTAGATTGGTTTTTTTATCATCTGACCAGACTGTATGAATTGGTGAGAAGATTAAGTAAATACCAATCAAAATAAAAATTAAAACAAAAAATGACAACAAACGACCAATAAAAAATTTTTTTGATTTTGGATTTAAAAAATCAATCATGTTTTTAGACTAATGAATATTCTTTTCTCAATAGATAAACTAAATATGCCGCTGCTAAACTCAAGAATCCAAAAATCATCAATAACTTAGTGGTTAGACTGCCATTGGTGTCTGGTAAACTTAAACCCAGAGCGGTAACTTCTCTAATTTCCAAAGGAGTCTTGGCTGAAACTTCTGGAGTGTTATCAGCACTGGCTACCGCAATATTTTCATAAATACCTGTTTTGGTACCGGGTTTAACAGTAACATTATAAGTTATAATTTTTGATTCACCAGGTTGTAAATTTCCTAAACTCCAGGAGTTAACACTGGCATTATTTTCATTAAAGTAGAATTCTTTTGGTAATCTATCAAGTAAATTTACATTTTCGGCTGTTAAATTTCCAGTATTGGTATTGGTCACAGTAACCGTATAGGTAACCTCACCACCTGGATTGGAAAACGCCATATTCACAGTTTTTGTGATAGAGAGAATTGGTTCATATTCTTGAGAAAAAACAGTTGGCACTCTGACTTCAACCGTAGCTGAGTCAGTGACAGTATTGCCATTGGTTATTTCTGCTTTGGCGGTATTAGTATAGTTGCCAACACTTATATTATCAGCATATAAAACTTGATAAGTCATAGTCTTGGTTTCATTGATGGCAATATTACCAAGATTCCAAATACCATTTGTAGTAGTAGCGTAATAGCTCAAACCGGCCGGTAAAATATCAGTAACTTTCAAATTTAAACCAGTTGAATTACCAATATTTTTTATTGTTATGGTGTAATCCACAATACCACCAGGGTTGGTAAATGATTGTAAGGTTGATTTATTGATTTCGATTAATGGATTAGTTGGTCCTCCTCCACCACCACAATTACTTATACAAACCAATCGACATTGGGCGCTACAACTGTAATTTACTGGAACTCCATCAGTACCATCACACTCTTCTCCAGTTTCTTTGATGTTATTACCACAAAATGGTTCTTCATTACCTTCTATTTGGTGGTTGGCAAAATTCCAATTACCATAATCCCCAGAAGTAGTGATATTCAAATCATAAGTGCCACTCGCTGGATAGGTTTGAATCCAGTTATTTTGTTGATTTTCTGACAATTCATATTCACCTAAAGATATTTGGGTAAAAGCATAACAACCATCATCTCCGGTTACCGCGGTTAGGGGTTGATCACTATTTTTAGATTGTAATTTTATTGTCCAGCCGACTAAGGTAGGTTCTTCGGAATCTATTGTACCATTGTTATTTAGGTCATTGTATTTACAACCAGAAATTGTTGAAAAAGTATTTATCGGAATTTGATAGTTAGCAAAATCTTTATTGATATAGGGAATGGTTGATTGGATATCTATTTGATAACCTTGATTATTATTAGGGTATGTTTGTTCCCAACCCGGCACGCTATCTTCCGTAACTAGGTATTGTTTATTAAAAGTTAGATCAGTAAATTCATAACAACCATCGCTATTGGTGGTAGTGGTCTGAATTGGGTTTTCCGTACTTACGACCGGGTCAAACAATAAAATTGGCCAACTAGATAATTTTGGTTCATCAGTGTCAATTGAGCCATTATTATTTAAATCTTTGTATTTGCAACCGTTAATTTGACCAAACTCCAATTCGCAACTTTCATTACAACCGTCATTATTCTGATTGTTGCCATCGTCGCATTGTTCGTTTTGATCTAAATTACCATCGCCACAATAAGGCAATGTCACTAAAGTGCATTGCTCGGTACAATATTGGTGATTACCTACTCCATCTGTTCCGTCACATTCTTCTTCACCATTTTTTATACCATCGCCACAATATTCCAAATTAATCAAAGTACATTGTTCGGTGCAAGCTTGATTATCACCTACTCCATCTGTTCCGTCACACTCTTCATAACCATCATTCTGTAGGCCACCCAAACCTACATCATTTGGTGTTTGTTTAATATTGTCTCCACAATAAGTCAAATCAATCAACAAACACTGATCCGAACAAGTTTGATATTGTCCTACACCAGCTTCACCATCACATTCCTCATTGCCATTGACGATACCATCGCCACAATAAGGTTGCGGTTGACAACTAATGGGTGTAGTTTCTATAACGAAACTCCCCCAACTTGTCTGATCCGACCAATATTTAACTTTATTATTGATGATATAATCACAGGCAACATCTGCCTTAACATTGAAATTTAAATTAACAATTTTTTCAACACCCGGAGCAATAGTGCCAAAATTCCATTCAATGTAGGTTGAATTTATTTCATTGGGTGCGATATTGGCACTAACGTAGTTAGTTTGAACATCAAAATAATCTCTCAATTTAACACCACCACCAGTACAATTAGCTGTTCCAGTATTTTTCAATTTTACCTGATAAGTTAAATTACCCCCTGGTTCAGTAGTAACTTCAAAATCAGTTTTAGTTAAGGTAAGTTCACAAAAAAGAGGCGTATTATTTTTACAAAAAGTCAAATGACTAATATCTTGACTGCTACTAATACTACCACTAAATCCGCCAGAAAAAACAGTTGAACTTGTTCCTACTTTTCTGATGACCCCATCAATTTTTTGTATTGATGTCCAATTAGCCAATTTACTTGTACCAGTTACATTGGTACCATTACTACTACTATCTGGCTGATAACTAGTTCCATTCCATTGCCATTTAGCCACACCATAATCAAAACCTTTTGCTTGACATTCAGTATCAATACTTCCCACACCAGTTGCTTTGGAATAATGAAGATTTCCCAAAGCAAAAAACAAACTTAAAATAAAAGTAAATAAAACAAACTTAATAATTTTTCTTTTTTGCATAAATTTGGATTAATTTAATATTATTATTTAATCAATCACATTATCACAAAGTGATTATTTTGTCAAGCTGATTTAAATTATTAATTTTTTTGCTAGAATTAAATAAAAAAACAACAAGAAAAAGGTTGTTGTTTTTTTATGGCTGCGGGACTTGGATTCGAACCAAGATTACCAGGGCCAGAACCTGGCGTCCTACCATTAGACGATCCCGCATTAAAAACTACGAATTTAAACCACAATTATGTGGTAAGGATTAAAATTGGATTTAAATAAGAAAAAAATAAGCTAAAATTTTTATAAACTTAGTTTTTCAAAGCACTTATAAATCTAATAGTTTAATTTGTATTAGTCAAATTAATCATCTAAAGAACTATCAACCAAAGAGCCACCTAAAATATCAATAAATTTATTTAGTTGTTGGCTGGAGTTTGTACTTTCTAAAGATGAATTTTTTGTTAGTTGAACTTTTATTTCTTTTAAATCAGAAAAAAAATTTTGAGAACAACTAATTAATTTTTCCAAGTTTTTCTTTTTTTCTATTAAATTTTTATGTAAATTATGTTCAACTTGAATAAATAAATTTTTGTCGGCAGTAAAATATATTTCAGCAGTTGTAATTATTTTGGAAAGACTATAAAAATCTGGTAACAAAGAATCAACCAAATTATTTTTTAACTCTTTATTGATCAGATCTACTGGATTTAAGTTGATTTCGTTTGCTGAGGAGTTAATACTTTTTCGATCAGTTGTTGTTTTTGAATTATTTTTTGTATTTTCTAGTTCAAGCTCAACAGAGGGATTAACAATATCAAACTTTTGTATATTACTAGAAGTAATTTCTACTATAGCAAGTTCCAAAGGTAACTGACGAATAAATATGTTTTTAAACTTCGCCTGTTTATCTAACAATATTTCTAAATGATTTTTTAGATCTACCAAACTACTCTGTCTAATTTGTTTGGTTAATTCATTGTATTGCTGATCAGTAAATAAATTTTTTAAATTGTCTATTTTTTCGCTAATTTTATAAAGTAAGGCAAAACGATAAAGTTCTATCAATTTGGTCAAGAAAAAATCGATATCCTCACCATTTTCTAGTATTTCATTAGTTAGGTTTATTGCCTCATGAGTCTGACTAGTAAGTAGCAGCCGCCACAATTTAACTAATTGGTTGAGATTGGTGTTGGGTAGAACAAGATCAGCAGTGGTTTGATCAATTTTTTTATAATCCAAGCTGAGAAGTTGACCTAAAAATCCTTGAGCGTCACGCAGAGAACCAGAGGATAAAAATGCTATTTTTGCTAATACTTCATTATCAACTTGATCAACGCCTTCTTGTTGACAAATAAAACGTAGATTATCGACCATCAACTGGTGAGATATTTTTTTAAAATCAAATCGCTGACACCTTGAAACAATAGTTTCTGGTATTTTATGGGCAGCGGTGGTACAAAGGATAAAAATTGCATAATCAGGTGGTTCTTCAATTGTCTTAAGTAGTGCATTAAATGAAACATCAGTTAGCATGTGAACCTCGTCAATTATAAAAACCTTAAAACGAGCAATATTTGGCTGGTACTTAATTAATTCTTTAAAGTCTTTAATCTCTTCGATCTTTCTTTTGGATGCTGCATCCAATTCTATTAAATCCAAAAAATTATTTTTATTTATGGCTTGGCAAATTTCGCACCGATCACATGGTTCCCCTTGTTCATTTTGTTTACAATTGACGGCCTTGGCAAATATTCTAGCCGCGGTTGTTTTACCCACACCCCTAGGACCTGTAAATAAATAAGCATGAGAAATTTTTCCACTGGCGACTGCCCGCGTCAAAGTAATTTTAACATGATTTTGATCAACCAAATCAGAAAATTTTTTAGGACGGTATTTACGATATAAGGTTTGTGACATCTAACGGTTTTGTTTAATAATATTCTCTACAGCCGCCCATTGTGATTGGGTATTCTTCGGTACTAACATTATTACTTGATCACCATTTTCACCTTTAAAATAAGTAACTGGGGCAGATAATAATTTAAAAGTTGCTTTATCAGTACGACCATAGTGTTGTTTTTTTTCTTCATCCAAGTAAAGTTCTCCAACTAATCGTTCTCTTTCAACTGGTCCGATTTGTTTAAAAACAAACGAACCGTTGGGCAAAATTGTAAGCTTCAACATATCACCTTCTACCAATTTTGATTTAGAAGCGTAATTTTGTGGAATCAAATATTCTTTACCATCGGGACCAACCATTTTATCTCCGGTAAAAACCCCCTCAATAATCTTGACATCTGCTTCAACTTTTTCTTTTCCTTGACTACGGGCCAATATAACTGGATCAAGATTATCTTTTTCTATCTGACCGGAAATAACTTTCTTAGCTAGATCTACTTGCAGTTGAATATTGTTTAAGATGTGTTTTATTTCTTCAATTTTATTTTCGTTTTTCATATTTTTTGTTTAATATTTTAAATTTATTTTTTTAATATTTTTTTTTGGGTTTGCCATAATGCAATCTGGAAAAAGCAATTGATTTTTCCTTATTAATCTGTTCTCCGACTGGTTCACGTTGCGTATTAATATTAAAAGGTGTAACCGTAGTATTGTCAATAATCATCTTTAGATAGGCGTTAAACTTAGGAACATTTATGAGATCATATTGATCAAAAACCGGTTCAAACTGTTTTACTACAAAATCAGCATCTTCGGCTCCGATTCTAAAAGCAACAAATGTACCCACATTACCAAAAATTGCATCTCGAATTGAAGTGTCTCCCTGTTTAGTAAGTTGTCCTAAATATTGATTGGCTAAGATTAAATTTAAACGATACTTTCTAGCCTCAGCTAAAATAACAGCTATACTCTCAGTAGTAAAATTTTGAAACTCGTCTATATACATATAAAAATCCTCACGTAATGATTCAACTTGATTTGCTCGGCTCAGGGCGGCAATTAAAATTTTTCCTACCACAATCATCCCTAAAAGTTTACTATTAATATCACCAATTTTACCCTTACTTAGGTTGATAATTAAAATCTTCTTTTCGTCCATTACCTGCCTAAAATCAAAACTGCTTTGTTGGGAAGCTATTATTTGTCTCATTAAATCATTAGCAATAAATGGTGTTAGTTTACTTGTTATATAAGGTACCATATTAGCGAGTGCTGCTTCCCCACCAGCAGCTTGAGCTTCCTTTTGCCAAAAATCAATAACTGTGGGATTTTTGCATTTACTTAATTTCAATTTTCTAAATTGTTCATCTGCCAGGACTTTGGGGATTTCTAACAAAGTCATTCCCGAATCTGGGTCATCCATAACCAAAAGCATAGCATTTCTCATATATTGCTCAAACATCGGCCCGCCAGTTGCTTTTAAATCATATAACTTATCAAAAATTGCGAGTAACTCGTTTACAACTAAGGTTTTTTGAAATTCATTAGAATATTCCAACATATTGATCGCCATAGGTCGGTCAGTATCAGCTGGATCAAAATAAATGACATCAGACCAGCGATGCTTGGGTATATTGCGTAAAATATCAGAAGCTAGTTCGCCATGTGGGTCAATTATACAACAGCCTGATCCTATAGCAATATCCTGAATGATCATGTTTTTCATCATAGTTGATTTTCCAGTACCGGTTTGACCAATGATATACATGTGCCGACGGCGATCATCGGTTTTTAAACGAATTAAAACCTTTTCTCCCCGATATTCACTCTCACCAATTACTATCCCCTCTGATGGCAAATTCACAGGTGGTGCATATTTTTTTGCTTCTAGCCAAGCAATGTTGGGAATATCGTTGTGACTATGAGGAAAGTGAAATACTGAGGCCAGTTCTTCAGTATTTAAAATTATTTTTCGTTTATTATCGAACCGTCGATAAATAAAATTTCTAATCAATTTAGAATGCCAGGTCAAAAAGGCTGATTGAAAACTATTACCATATTCATAAATACTATATTGAGAAAATGCCTGTAATATATCATTTAAATAAGCATTGGTTGTATCCTTATCCTCGGTGGAGACAATCACCCGAAGGTTAGCCCCCAAGGCGGCTTTAGATAATTTCAATTCAATTGATTCAATAGTTTTTTGTTGTTGAGGGGTAAGTGAAACTGGTGTATTTGATTTATCTTTTTTATTTACGTCTTTGCTATATTTAAACCCTGAATATAGTAAAGAAAAAAATGAATTCACTGTTTTACTAAAAATATCATTATTTGCGGTGGTATTGACGTTTTCGTTTTTTTGTAATTTTTGCACCAACAACCTACCTTTCTGTCGCCAAGTACTACTGACTGGAATTAACAATAGTTGGACAGCAGCACCCTCATTTTTCTTTAATTTAGACAAAGAATTTAAAATAGAATTTATCGGATCATTCTCCATTTGTGAATAAGTTTTGATGGGGAAAGCATTCAATTTTTTAAAGACAAAAAACCCGCCTGCTACCTGACTATAAGGTTTAAAAATATTATAATCTTCAACTTCATCAATTTGGGCAGTTGGATATTGAGCATGAATTTGTTGAATTACAAACCTTTTAAGCTGTTTAGGAAGTGCAACAAAAAAATCTATTTTCTCATTGGCCGCCACTATTTCAAAACTAACAAATTTTTTGTGTGTACGAAAAATGATATCAATCCAAGAATTGCTTCTTAGTCCACCAATAGTGGCAAATAAACTTTCGGCTGAACCTAAAAGTTCTTTCCATTTGATTTCCCCGCTTTTATTTTTGTCTAATTTAGGTAAACTTATTTTTAAAACTATAGTCTGAAAAACTAAACGGTAATAGTATTTTTTAAAAAAATAAATATATAAAACCACACCCACAACAATAAAAATTATTGGTAATAAAAATTTTAATAAATTAATAAAAAAATTTGTTGCAAACATGATTAATTATTATCCGATTTTTTTTCTAAACTTATGATCTTATCTGTTTTAATTTTTACTTCTTGTTCCAAAAAAAATTTATTTATCCCCGGAACCAGCAACAACCAACCCCTTATCAAATCTAAAATTTCATAAATTTTATATTTTACGCTATTAATCATTAGCGCGATTGTTTTTGCGGTTTTTTCACCTGTTGATCTAAACTCTATTTTTTTAGCAGGTTCTAAATTATTGTATAGATCATCAAGACCTGAGGCTAAAATACTCTCTACCTCTTTCTCCAAATAAGTCAAATGGTCAGTTTGGCTATTGACTGAATTTGTCAAAGTTGTTGCTAAAGTTTGTACTTTTTCTTCTTTATTTTTGACAGGTTTCTTAAGTATTGATTTTTCTAATAAAACATTTTCTTTAGTATTTTCTAAATTGGTCAATTTTTCAAATTGACTTACTTTTTCAATTATTTTGGTTGAATCGGGTTTTAGTGGTTTATTTTCCATAGTCTAATTATATCAATAACAACAGCTAATTAAAAGGTTTTATTTTTTGTGATATAATAAGGTAAATGAATCAAATTGCTGAAAAAATTAAAAATGTCAAAAATTCCAACTTTACTTGGATAAATATAGTAAACCCAGAAAATGAGGAAATAGACTACCTTAAGCAAACTTTCAATTTTCACCCACTTGATTTACGTGATTCGAATATAACCAAAAAGGCCCAACGTCCGCAATTGGCCGCCAGAGAAAATTATAGTTTCCTAATATTTCTTTTTCCAGTTTATGATCGTGACTTACGTAAAATATTGCCAGCTGAAGTTGATTTTTTTATTAGCGACCAATTTATAATAACTTTGCATGACAATAAGTTGTCCCCCTTAAAAGAACTATTTGATCAATGTTCTCAATACGAATATTATCGGGATCTTTATATGGGCCTACACCCCTCATATTTTTTTTATATAATACTAGAAAAACTTTTGGAAAATTGTTTTCCTATGCTTGATCATATTGCTGATGACAATCAAACTATTGAAGATAATATTTTTAAACATCGTGAAAAAGAAATGGTAAGAGAAATTTTAATTGTTAAACGTAATATTGTTAATTTCCGTTTTATTATGCAATCACACCGTACAATAATTAAAAAGTTTATCGATTTAGAGAACAAATATTTACAAATGTCAAAACATTATATTTATTTTGAAAAATTATTAGTCCAAACTAAAGACATTTGGGAAATTTTAGCAGGACACAAAGAAACTATTGACGCTCTGCAAGAAACCAATGAATCTTCTATTTCATTTAGGATTAATGATGTAATGAAAACTTTAACTTTAATATCTGTAATTTTTTTACCACTTACTTTGATTAGTAGTATTTTTGGTATGAACTCGGGAAATATCCCTTTTAGCGATCAACCGGCTGGTTTCTGGATGATTTTGGGTATTATGTCAATAATTTTTTTATTGATGATTGCTTTTTTCAAAAAAAAGAAATGGTTATGATATGACAGACTTAAAATTATATAATACACTATCAAGAAAAAAAGAAATATTTCGTCCTCTCAAAAGTCAAGTTGGTTTATATACTTGTGGTTTAACGGTTTATAATTTTGCTCACATTGGTAACTTACGTACCTATATTTTTGAAGATATTTTAAGAAGAACTTTGTTATTAAACGGTTTTAAAGTTTTACATGTACAAAATATAACTGATGTTGGTCATTTGACCAGTGACGCTGACGAGGGTGAAGACAAAATGGAAAAATCAGCCAAAGAACACGGTCAAAGTGCCTGGGAAATAGCTGAATTTTATACACGTGCCTTTAAACATGATCTGCAAAATTTAAATATTCTTTTGCCTGATATTTGGTGCAAAGCAACCGATCATATCAGTGAACAAATCACCGTAATAACAAAAATTGAACAAAATGGTTATACCTATAAAACAAATGATGGTATTTATTTTGATACAAGTAAGCTTAAAAATTATGGCTTATTGACTAAACAAACTGCTTCGTCGTTAAAAGCAGGACTGCGTGTTGCAATGGGGGAGAAAAAAAATTCCACTGATTTCGCCTTGTGGAAATTTTCATCACCTAATCAAAAAAGGCAAATGGAGTGGGATTCACCTTGGGGAAAAGGTTTCCCTGGCTGGCACATAGAGTGTAGTGCCATGGCCAATCATTATTTAGGTGTGCCTTTTGATATTCATTGTGGTGGCATAGATCATATAGCTATACATCATAACAATGAAATAGCTCAAACTTATGCAGCCGAAAAAAAATTGATGGCTAATTTTTGGTTGCATTCTGAATTTTTAAACATCAATCAAACAAAAATGGCTAAAAGCCAAGGAAATTTTTTTACATTAAAATCGATAATTGACCAAGGTTACTATCCCCTAGCTTATCGTTATTTGGTTTTAAATACTCATTACCGTCAAAAAATAAACTTTACTTGGGAAGCACTCCAACAAGCCCAAAACGCTTTTTTAAAAATTTTAAATTTTCTTCTCCCTATTGAAAAAGAAGGTAAAATATTAAAATTATATCAAACAAAACTACTAGAATCCATAAATGACGATCTAAATACCCCTAAAGTTTTGGCATTATTATGGGAATTAATAAAAACCAAAATTGACCAAAATGACATTGCGGCGACGATTTATTATTTTGATGGTCTACTGGGACTTAATCTAAAAAATATTTTAAACAAAATCAGAAAAAGATTACTACTCCCTCCCAATATTAAATTACTTGCCAAAAAAAGGGAGCTAGCGAGAAAACAAAAAGATTTTAAAACTTCTGACAATATCAGATTAGAAATAAATCAATTGGATTATTTAGTAATTGACACGCCAACCGGGCAAAAAATATATAAAAATATTACGGTTGAAGATTTGTTAAAAAATATTGACTAAAAATATCAAAAGCTATTGGAACAGCGCTAGTAGAACCCTCAATACCATTTTCTACTAAAATTACTAAAACTAACTCTGGTTCGGCAAAAGGAGCAAAACCAGCGAACCAAGCATGCGGTTGGTTTGTACCACCTACTTGTGCGGTTCCGGTTTTACCAGCTACTTCTATTGGTAAAAGTGATAAATACCTTGCTGATCCAGCCGTAACAGTCGTGCGCAAAGCATTTTTGATTATATTTAAATTTTCTTCACCAATCAAGACTTTTTGCAAAATTTTCGGTTGGTTGATATTAATCTCACCATTTGACTCATTTTTGAAACCATAAACAAACTGGGGTTGATAAAGAATACCCTTGTTTATCAAAGCTGTATAGGCATTAGCCAATTGTAATGGGGTCAATAAAATGTCCCCTTGCCCAATACTTATATTATATGTGTCACCAATATACCATGGCTCATTTTTTACTTTTTGTTTCCATTCGGGATCTGGAAAAAATCCTGGTTTTTCAACAGGAAAATCTATTTGTGTTTTGGTGGCAAGACCAAAGTACTGGGCATACTGCTTTAAACGCACAATTCCTAAACCATTGAATTTATCAAATCCACCACCAAGATAATAGAAAAATGTATTTACTGATTCGGCAATAGCTTTGTAAATGTTAGTTAAACCATGACCACCGGCTTTCCAATCGGGAAAAAACCACTGAGCTACCCTAATACCTCCTGTGCTTAATATAGTTGTTTGTCGATCGACAATTTTCTCTTGTAATGCAGCTGCGGCGTAAATTGGTTTGATAGTAGAACCAGATGGATATTCGCCTTGAACAACACGAAAAAAAAGTGGATTGTTTTTATCTTGAAATATTTTATTAATTTCCGAAGCATAAAATCGCGGATTGGTAAACAAGTTATTATCATAAGCAGGTAAACTTACTGCTGCCCGAATAGCTCCATTTCTAGGATCTAAAGCTACAACTACACCTTTGCTAAAATTATTTTTGTCTAAGTTTTTTTGTAAACTATCATAAGCTATTGTTTGAAGTTTATAATCAAGATTTAAAACTAAACTGAGACCAGATATAGGTTTTTGTTCGCTAATTATTTTAATTTCTTCACCGGTGGCATTTACTTCAATTTTTTTCTGCCCATCAATACCTCGTAATTGTTCTTCATAAAATAATTCTAAACCGCTTTTACCTAATTTGTCATTCAATAAATATTGACCGGATTGCACTTTTGACAAATCTTCGTCAGTAATATTACCTAAATAACCAAGTAAATGAGAACTTTTTTCTTTACTTGGATAAAAACGTTCATTGGTTTCTTGAACATGAAATCCTGACCAATCATTTATTACCACCATCAACTCTAAAGCTGTTTCATAGCTAAGATTATCTGAAATGGTAATTGGTTGATCTGATAACTGCTTATATCTTAATAAGCTATCTTTAATAACTGTTTTTTCAAGTTCAACTTTTTTAGCCAATTCAGCAATTTGTTCATCCACTAATGTAAAATTTACTTCATTAGGATATAAAACTAAGGCAAAACCTGGAACATTTTTTGCTAATATTTCCCCGGAAAAATCATAAATTAAACCCCGATTGGCCTTTAAGGTTTGGTTTTTTATCCGATTGCCTTCAGCTAGAGCAGTAAATAAACGACCCTGATAAACTTGTAAAAATGCGACTCTAAACAAAATAGCAATAAAAAAAATTAATACAACAATTAAAATTAAAATAGATTTTTTTTGGTTGAAGATTAAACTGATAAACTGACTGTCACTGGTTAATCTTGACTGTTCACCAACGTAACTGCGACGATAAAAAGTATTAATCTTTTTATCTTTTATATTTTTATTATCTTCTAAAATGATAAAAGGATCATTCATATCTTCGTAAAGTGAAAAAATTAAGTGACAATAATAAAATAAAAACAATAATAATTTCAATTCCCATGGTAAAAATGACTTTTTGTGCCAAAGACCATAAAGCTAGCAAACCAATATTAGCAGTTAAATAATAACTAATAATTTCTAAAAATTTAAAAATTACTAAACCTATAAATACTCCCAGGGTCAGCGACCAAAGGGAACGGTTGGTAAATAAATAATATAAAGTTAAATAAGTGAAAGCACAGGCCACCGGATAAAAAAATAAGTATAAACCCCAGGGTTGAAAAGCATAAATACTAGCCAGTAAACCACCAAATAAAATCAAAAACCATAAATTTTTTTCATAAGCCAAAGCAATCCGTAATAAAATATACAAAAGCGGGATATTTAATAAAGCCAGTGCTGGCAACTGAGTAAAAAAAGTTATGTGACCTAACCAACAAATAATAAATATAAAAAAATCCAAAATCAATGTTTTATTCATACGAAGGTACTAAAACACCGACAAAAAAAACTTTTTGAAAATCTTCAGGAGAAATTATTGTACCTGATTGAAAAAAATCGTTTTCATTTTTATGAATTGCTGATATTTTTCCTATAACCAATCCCCGCGGTATGTACTGATCGCGTCCAGAAGTAACTACCAAATCCCCCAGATTAAAATTTTCAGTTTGCCGTAAATAATTGATTCTAATACCCAAATTTCTCACCCCAACGACGAGTCCCATAGTTTGTTCATCGTTTTGTATTTGGGCTGTGACTTTAAACAAAGCATTTTCCAAAAAAACAATTTGGCTAGTATATTCGTCGCTACGATATACTTTACCAATCAATATACCGTCTGGAGAAATAACCGGCATACCAGGTAAAATACCTTGCTTATTACCTTTATTTATCAAAAAAATACTTTTATCAAGACCAGGTACAACACTAATTATCTCGGCGGTAATTTTTTTATATTCAGGGCTGATAGAATAATTTAATAAACTTCGTAATTCTTCGTTTTCTTTAACAAGTGATTGCAACAATGCATAATCAACCGATGTAATTTTTAAATCTTGACGTAAACTTTCCAGCTCAATTTTAAGTTGATCATCACTTTGAAAAATATCACTGATATAAATTCCAAATTTATACATCGGACTAGAAAGACCACCAACAACCTTCAACCAAAAAGAACGACTTAGAAAAAATACCAAAGCCAATATAAAAATAATGGCTACCAAATACCAATTTTTTTTACGCTTAATTGGTCTCATTTATTTATATTTTGACCTTGGGTATCGTTGACTAAAACATCACTCATTAATTTTTTATCTTCCAACAAAATACCCGTGCCTCGAACAACACAAGTTAGAGGGTCATCAGCGATAGTTACTGGCACTTGTGTTTCTCTAGCAATAACACGATCAAGACCTTTGAGTAAGGCCCCGCCACCGGTCAAGGTTATCCCCCGTTCATAGACATCAGCCACCAGCTCAGGTGGTGTATTTTCAATTACGGTTTTAATATTTTCTACCATTACCCGAATAGATCTAGTCAAAGCTTCCCGTACTTGCATATCAGAAATAGTTATTTCTTTAGGTAAGCCGGTGATCAAATCTCGCCCTCGCACACGCATGTCTGTATGTTCTTCTAAGGGCATAGCTGAACCAATCTTTATTTTGATATCCTCGGCAGTCTTCTCGCCCAATAATAAATTGAAGTTTTCCCGAACATAATTAATAATAGAACGATTTAGTTCATCACCAGCAAGTCTCATAGACTTCCAAGTGACAATGCCAGAAAGCGAAATTACTGCGATGTTAGTTGAACCACCACCAATATCGACTACTAAATTGGCCACGGATTCATGAACAGGAAGTCTAGCACCAATAGCTGCAGCCATTGGTTCTTCTACCAAATAAACACGACTAGCACCGGCTGATAAAGCCGCATCCTCAACTGCTTTTCTTTCTACTTCAGTGACTTCCAAAGGAATACCTATTACCACTACCGGCCTAGCTAAGAGTGAAAAACTTTCTTTATGAACTTTTTCAATAAAGTATTTCAACATTTTTTCAGTTACTTCAAAATCAGAAATCACTCCTTCAACCAGTGGCCTAATTGCTTGGATATGTTCCGGTGTTTTTCCCACCATTTTTTTTGCATCACCACCAACTGTTAAAATTTGATTGGTTCTCGTATTGACTGCCACGACCGATGGTTCATTTATTACAATACCTTTATCCTTAACATAAACCAAAGTACTGGAAGTGCCCAAATCAATTCCCATTTCTTTGGAAAATCTGGAAAAAACCTTGTTGCCGATCATAAAGTAAAATAATTATTTAAAAATTTCATTAATTCTGTCTCAATCATAACCTCTGATTTTTTCATTTGACGAATCTTAACTTCCATCTTACTTCCCAATTTATCGCTGATTATAACTCTAATAGGTAAACCAATCAGATCTGAATCTTTAAATTTAACTCCGGCAGATTCTATACGATCATCATATAAAACTGACCAAAACTTATTTAACTTTTGATATAATTTTTCACCTAATTTTTGCGAAGTTAAATCAACTAAATGTATTTGATAAGGAGCCACTGACTTTGGCCAAATAATTCCATCCACATCACTAAAAACCTCAACCAAAGTTCCCATAATACGCGACGGTCCTATGCCATAACAACCCATAAATACAGGTTTTTCTGTACCATCTTTAGCTGTATAAGTAAAATCAAAACTGTCACTAAAACGAGTATTTAATTTAAATATATTTCCTATTTCAATTGCTTTTTCCTCTTGTAAGTCTTTATTTCCACAATTAGGACAAGTTGTTTGTTCACCAATTAACTCTTTATTTACTGCCACTAAACATTTGTGACAAGTAAAGATAGTATCTTCACCGGTTTTAGGTGCAATTGTCTGATATTCATGAGAATATTTGGAAAAAGCCCCGCCCGATGCATAAGTCTCATAAGTAGTTTGGTTTATTTCCAACCTTGTCCAAATCTTACGATAAGCTTTTTTTACTTCTTCATAATAATCATTTAAGTCATTTTCATCAGTATGAAAAGAGTATAAATCTTTCATCAAAAATTCACGTCCACGTAGCAGCCCAGATTTGGCTCGGGCTTCATTTCTGAATTTGGTTTGAATCTGATAAACATATATCGGCAAATCTTTGTAGGAAAATACAACTTTCTGAATTAAAGGTGTCACTAACTCTTCGTGAGTCGGATTTAAAGTAAAATCTTTATTGCCATTACCTTTTAATTTAAATAAAACATCAAACCCTTCCCAACGGCCAGTTTTTTGCCACAACGAGGCTGGTGATAAAACTGGTAATAAAATTTCCTGTCCACCGATCGCATTCATTTCTTCACGAACAATCTGACTGATGTTATTTAAAACTTTTAAACCCAAGGGTAAATAGTTATACACCCCGGCTGTTACTTTATCTATATAACCAGCTCTGATCAAAAGCTGAGCATTTAAACTTTCTTCATCTTTTGGTATTTCTTTAATTGATTTACCAACTAATTGTGATTGTTTCATAATATAATCTATAAAGTTGTGATTGGCCTACTTTGAGTTATATAAAACTTACTCTTATGATAAGCCCATTCTATATCACACGCAAATTTATAATGTTTTTCAATTTGCCTACAAATTTTAGCAATCTCAACTATTTGTTTTCCGGTTAATTTTTGTCTAGATTCGTCTTTTTTTGGTACCGGCACCCATTTATTATCACCAGATACTGATTTTTGCACTATTTTTTTTGTTTGTTGAGCAATATTTATATCAATAATAGAAAAATCTTGTTTATCAACCACGTAAGCATCAGGGGTGATTTGCCCAGACACTATAGCTTCTCCCAGCCCCCAGCCGGCTTCAATTATCATCTGGTTTTTGTCCATGGTAACAGGGTGAACAGTAAAGGCAATTCCAGAAATTTCAGATTGTATCATAATTTGAACCACCACAGCCACTGAAACTTTTGCTTTTAAGAGTTTTTTTTCATTTCGGTAAAATATTGCTCTGGGAGTAAATAAAGATGACCAGCAATTTTTTACGTTTTTAATCAAATTTTTTTCAGAGGTATTCAAATAAGTTTCCAATTCTCCAGCCCAACTCGCAACTTTTGAATCCTCGGCTGTGGCTGAAGAACGAACTGCAACATATTTGCTTTTTAATTTTTTAAACTCTTTGATTATTTCTTTTTTCAAATTTTCAGGAAATTTGGCATCAACAATTAAATCTCGAATAACGTTTGAGGCTCGATCCACTGAATTGGTGTCTTTATAATTTACTTTAGATAGTTTAGCTAAGATGTCTTGATATAAATCTGTTTCAATTAAAAAGTTGTCAAACGCACTTGCTGAGATTACAAAACCATAAGGAATCGGTATTTTAGCTTGCATCATCTCCCCCAAAGATGCTCCTTTACCACCCGCTATATTTACATCATTTTTATCAATTTGAGAAAAAAAGTGTATAAATTTTGTGTTCATCCAATCTAAATAAATTTTTTATATCATAATTTTATCACACTTTTATATTATTGACAATTTCTAAAAAATATGCTATACTACCCTATTCTACATTAAAAACAATAAATATAAACAAACACAAGGAGAAATCAAAATGATTTCAAATCACAAGATCGCCACGGATCTAAATCAAATATTACTTGCCACCCGAAAAGAATTTCACAAAATTCCAGAAATACGTTTTAAAACAGAACAAACAAGAACTCTAATAGAAAAATTTCTAAAAGAAAGGATAGATGATTCTTTATATGATACCAGTATTTTCACAAGCGAAGGTGGTTACTGGCTCGACGTAGTCACTGATCCAACTCTTCCATTCATTGCTATTAGGGCTGACTTTGATGCTTTAGCAATAACCGAAAAGACAAATCTTTCATATTCATCTACCATTCCTGGTTTTATGCACGCCTGTGGTCATGATATACATACTGCCTGGCTCCTCACAACACTTGATGCGGTCATGAGTTATGACCTGCAACTAAGAAGCAATATTAGATTTATTTTTGAAGACGGTGAAGAAAATCCAATCACTCAACCCGGCGCTGACTTTCTCATTGCAGATGGTGTACTTGAAAAAGTCACCGAAATCTACGGTCTTCATATCTGGGCAGATCCAAATTGTACTCCTGGTACTTTCTATTCTAGAAGCGGAGCGCTTTTAGGAAATTCCGGTAGATTAGGTATGAAACTGACCTGTAAAGGCGGTCATGTTGCCAGTCCGAATATGGGCAACAATGCGCTACGTATTTATGCAGAAATCAATGAAGCTTTGCAAAATATGAAGGCGGCTTTTAATCCAATAGAGCCCATTGTAATTGAGCCGACCACAGTTCTGTGTGGTAAACCAGATGGAGCTAGCTCGAATATTATGCCAGCAGAAATGGAAGTCTGGTGGGGCGTTAGGTCAATGCTGCCAAGTAAAGATCATAACGAATTTATAGCAAAAATTGCTGAGACAATTAAAATAATCGCTGATAAGTATCAGGCAAAAGTCCAATTTACCCCAATTAGTGGTCATCCGTCAACAATCAACGATCCTAACTCGATTGAATTAGTAAATTCAAAATTAATAAAAAACGCACTAACCACTGATTTAAATCACCCACCGATTCTTGGTGGAGAGTCTTTCGGAAGATATTTGGAAAAAGTTTCCGGATCATTCTGGATGCTTGGCGCTTACAAGATGGGTTGCGGTTTCCATCATGAACCAACTTTTAATCCTGATGAAAAGCAATTCTCAAAAGGAGTAGAATTCTTCTTGTCTCTTATAACTGTTTAGTTATTAGTTATAAGAAAACCCCTGATTATTTTAATCAGGGGTTATTTTTATATATTTATATCTAAATAATAACTCAATAGTGCTGCTCCTAAAATATTATATGGCTCTTTTTTAGCATACATAGCCCGAGGATCATCATCAACTTCTTTATCAACTTCGAATATCCTTGGTTTTAACATGTATAAAACAGAATCATTTTTCATTCTTTTCATATGTTCTTTGGTAATAGGAATATAACTCTTTAATATTAAATCTTCTTTTTCTTTGGGAAATTTATCAGTTGGTATAATTCCTTTTTGTAGACCACGAGTCAAAAATAATATGTCAACATCACCAATAAAATTATCTAACTTATCATAATAAATACCTTTGGCACCGTTTCTTTTTGCCTGTTCCTCAACTTCTTTTGGTAGCGGAAAATGACCAAGATCATCAATAAACAACTCGACGCCATAATATCCTAAGATTGGTACCATTGATTTTGTTGCTCGATTTATTTCTGGAGTACCGTAAATACCTATTTTTGTTCCCTGTAAAGGTCTCTTTAAATAATGAAACATATTGCAAATTATCCAGGGTGTACCGACTGGGTGTTCTTTTGAACCACTACCGCAGTTTAAAAGTGGTACATATGAATACGGTGAACAACGTTCAGCAGAGTCATCATCTTGATGTCTGAGGGCTATAAGGTCGGAAAAACAACTGTATTCCCTAACTGTATCTTCTAAGCTTTCCCCTTTCTCCATCGAAAGCCCTTGTTCTCCGATTGTACCTATCCATCCACCTCCCATACGTAAAATGCTTGATTGAAACATATTCATAGTTCTAGTTGAAGGTTGGAAAAAAAGGGTAGATACGATTTTTCCTCTTGCTAACTCTGGTGATATTCCATTTTTTTCAAAATACTCAAATCTTTTTAAGATTTCATCATAATCACTTTTTGATAAGTCGTTTGAAGAAATAAGATGTTTTAAAGGCATAAAAATAATTTATAATAATTTATTTTTTATTTATTATATCTTCAATTATTTTAAAGGGTATTTCTTCATTAAATTCAAATAATAAATTTCCTTCTTTATCATCCTTTTTATAAATTAACCTTACACGTGATTCGTTTTTACCTTCAATATTATCTATCTCAACCTCAAAACCTTCAGCAAAATCTACACCTTGATTGCCCAAAGCTTTTACCAATTTATCCCTTTCCTCTTGACCTTTAATCTTCTCTACCACCCGACATAAAAATAAATCCAAAGCCCCAGCGTGACTACCAAGAAATCTTTCCAGTTGTTTACCATACTTTTTTTCATTATTTTTGTCTTCAATCAATTTACCAAAATTTTTTGCAATTTTTGTATATTTATCAATTATCTGCGCTAAATTTCCTGCTGCTCTTAGATAAGTTGTGCTTTTATCATCACCTAATTTTTCAGCAATTTTATCACTTTCCTCAACCATCCATTTTAAACCAGAATTGTTACTATATGCTTGGTTGCTCTGTGATTCAAATTCATCATTATAAAAAGCAAATCCAAGTCTTTTATCTTCACCCAGTCTTGTTCCATATTCTAATTTTTTACCGTCAATAAAATTTAGTTTTTCTTTTAATTCATCTAGTGTTTCTTCACCAGTAATATGATCTCTACCTATAGCCCCAGCCATTTCAAATCCCCCAGCTTGCTGTGAACGGATGATATTACTTCCCATTGCCAAAGAGGCATCACTTGCTGGATACTCGGATTTACCTTTTTCTAATGCTTGCTCTTTACCTTTACGTGTTAATTCTTGTTCAAGATTGGTTCTATCTGGTCTTTTTTCTTTCTCTCCGTGTCTAGTAATATGCAGTAAAACACGACTTTTAATATTTTCTTGTGGTTCTTTATTTTCAAAATTGGTTTTTGAAAAAAACTCCTTAAATTTCATATATATTATTTAATAATCTTTATCTCTCCTGTATTTGCATCTATTTGTATTATATCACCATTTTTCAATTTTTTTGTAGCGATTTTAGTGCCAATAATACATATCTTACCAAGCTCACGTGAAACCACAGCAGCATGTGACATCAATCCCCCAATATCAGTGACAACGGCTTTAGCTTGTCGCATTAAGTGGATATAATCAGGTGAAGTCATTGGTGCTACCAAAATTTCACTTGGTTTAATTTTTTTTAATTGACGAGGCGAAAATACTACTCTGACAGTTCCGGTAATTTTTTTGTTAGAACGATTCGCAACTACACCAACTATTTTTTTATTATTCTGCTGGCTATCTATTTGTTTTAATATTGGATTGAAAAACTTTTTTGCTTTTTTACCAAAAATCAATTGGTAATTAGCATTTTTAATTAAAAATATAAAATATCCTTTTCTTTTTTTTAAATCGATTTGACCAATTTTATTTCCTTTTAAACCCAAATCTAACCATTCTTCAGCTGTATAATATAAAAGATCAGATTTTTTTACATGATAAAATACTGCTAAGGAATCCAATATTTTATCAAAACTACTGTGTGCCCACCAAGATTTTGCTTTTCTATCATCTTGCCACCATAAAGAAAATGATAAAGCTTGTGAAATATTCAAATAATTTTTGGATAAATTATATTTATTTATTATATCTGCTTTATTTTTTATAACTCTATTTTTATAATAACTTAAATTATCATAAATTGATTTTGCTTTTTTCTTATTATATGATTTTAACCGAGCAAACCATTCACCAGCACCAATATAGTAAATCTGATAATAACTATTATCAACCCAGTTCCATTTTTTTTCGAAATTTTTTAAGGCAACTGAAGAAGCTTTTATATTTTTTTTGCTAAAATATAATTTAAGAAGTTCAAGTTCATTTTGTTGATGAAAACTTAAATCTTCTGGTGTTAATAAAACCTCAACTATTTTATCAATTTTTTTTACATCCACGCCATCACGTTTCAATAAATTAGCTAAATATTTTGGTGCGGAAAAGTTGGCTATTTCATAAATTAATGACAATCGCCAAAATGGTATCAAGTGATTATACCATTCTTTGGTTGTTTGTTTTAATATCTTTTTATTAGTTATATTTGTTTTTTGAAGCCTTTTTGCAGCAACTGATATATTACTAATTATTTTTTTATATTCGTTCCAAATAATTTTTCTCTTTTTTTCTGGTAATATCCACTTTTCAATCGCTTCATAACCGTATTTTTCCATTAACTCTTTTTCCCAATAAAAGGTTAGACGATCATGATCATATAAACCAATCAGATGTGGCCATCTTATACCATGAATTACCATACCAGTAGGTTTAAACCAAAACGAGGGATATAATATCCTTGCATCTATCGGCCCCCATTGGTCAATAGTATTTTTTTTATAAAAATAAGACATATTATTTTATTATTGTAACAACTCCATGATTGGCATTTACTTCCACTCTATCGCCGTCTTTAATCACCTTAGTCGCTATTTTTGTACCAACCACGCAGGGTTTTTTCAGTTCTCGTGCCACAATGGCTGCATGTGAGGCAATACCACCTTCATTAGTCACAAACGCAGCCGCTTTATACATAGCCGGTATATAGTTCGGATGTGTTGTGTTGGCTATAAGAATATCACCTTTTTTTACTCGTTTTATATCATGGTAACTTTTTATTATTTTTACTTTGCCTCTAGCTAATCCTGTATAAGCACTTAGGCCTTGCAATACTACTATTTTTTTTGTATTTAATTCTATTTTTTTTATTATTTCCAAATATTTTTTTATTTTTTTATCAATCACCCAAGTTTCCAATGTAAAACTATTTCCTGTTATTATGACCTTGTGTTTTTTTCTATAAGCAATAATATCTGATGGTAACTGATTCTGTACTAAACAATCACTTATTTCTTTGAAACTTAAGTAACCAAGATCATTACGATCAATATTAAAACGCATAGCTATAGTATCAAACAAAAAAGTCCAATTATAAACATATTGCCTTCTAACATCGTCACGAAAATCTTTGAAAAATATAATATAAGGCGCCAAATCAATATGATATTTTTCTTGTTTAGTGGGTTTAAGTAGTTTGTATAATTTCTGGTGTGATATATTTTTTATCTCATTCTTACTGATGCTTTTCTTCTTAAACTGCTGTATCCATTTTTTATCAATCGGACGATACCAAATTGCAGACCAACTACGTAAAAATTGATATTTATCTATAAGTTTGGATATAGGAAAATTTGACTGTAAATCTTGTTGTAATCTGATAATGGCTGTTGTTCGCCAACTTTTATATATAGACGACATAATTTCCTCATACCTATTTTCTAATCCTCTCTTTTTTATCAACTTACTAAGTATGTTTTCTGAATCAATTTGCCACGTTTCTATACCCCACCAAGGCCAAATACTAAATCGATAATTTATCTTATCAAAACCAGTCAGAAAATCTTCTAGAGCTTTAATTTGCCACTGAAAGGAATCTGTGTATTCAAATTTTTTCCAATAATTAATTTTTTTATTATATTTTTTTATTATTTCCTTACCCTCTATATAATATTTCTTAGCTTGATCAACACTTTTAAAAAAATGTTTATAAATAATTCTACCAACTTCTAATTCATCAACAGAGAGATAATGAGTAAGGATTTTATTTTCAATTATAGTAAAAAATGGTTCTTTTATTTTATTTTCAACCAAACGTGAACAATCAATAAAAACTTTGTCTAAAACAGATATTGTTGCGATATCAACACCTTCTCGAGTAATTAATTTTTTCCATTTATATTTCATTTTGGTAAATAAATTTTTCCATTATTGGCATCAACTTCAATCAACTGCCCGGTTTCAACTACCTTAGTGGCAATTCTAGTTCCTATTACACAAGGTTTCTTAAGCTCCCTAGATACTATAGCCGCGTGGGTGGTTATACCACCTTGTTCGGTAACAATAGCGCCTGCTCGTTTCATTGCTGGGACAAAATCAGGGGTTGTATTATTAGTAACTAATATTTCACCTGTTTTTAACTTACTCAAATCTTTAATATTTAAAATTACTCTAGCTTTTCCGATAACTTTCCCTGGACATGCAGTTACACCATTAATGACTTTGGTATTTTTATTTACTTTTTCAAATATATTTCTGTCAATTTTATTAAATTCATTATTTTCAAAAAATTTCCAACCTTTTGGACACACATAAAATGCACATCCCTTTTGTCTATTTTTTACCTTTATTTTGTTAATCTTACCATGTAAAATTAAATCTTTCATCTCTGGATCATAAGTAAAACAAATATCTTTTTTATCAATTTTATAACGTCTGGCTAATTCATTTAGAATTGTAAAAATATAATGATTGGTTCTAAAAACACCAGACTTTCTTGTATCTTGCCACTTAGTAAAAATATCCGTGTATTTAATCAAATTTTTAAAATATAAATTTAATTTTAATTTTTTTATTAATAAATTCTTAGTATACAAATTTTTTGATTTGTTACTTTCTACCTTATATTTTTTCAGTATATCTCTTTCAGTTAAAAATAATCTCCTTGCTTTCTCAATAAAATAGAAAGTTTTCAATGGCTCTGAATCATAATAACTATTTTCTACCCAATAATATTTTTTTTGATGTTGATCAAATAAGTTTAAAAAATTTTTATTTTCACAAATAAAATTAATAAAATTTTTTTTACTTTTTAAATGAGTATATATTTTTTTATTTTTTCCAATTTTTAAGCATAGTTGCAAAAGTCCTACTAATTCTTGCTGTGTAAAGGTATCATAAACAGGCAGTGTTAAAATATGTAACTTTTTTTCTATATTTTTCTCTTTTAATCTATTTAATTCCTTGGATAAAAGTTCTAAATACCAATCTTTTTCTTTATTTGATAAAAATGAGTCAACTAAATATGGTAATGTACTTTCATAAATATACGCTTCTTTTAATTCTTCATATAACTTATATATAGTTTCAGGTTTCGTATTTTTTAGATCAATATTATCAAATTTTTTATAAATTTTTTTTAGCTGTCGCCAATCTTTTTCCCACTGCTTATACCAGGAATCAATTTTTCTTGGATTATTTTTTATTAATTTGAGGATACGACCGCGCACACGTTCTAAATCACGATTATCCCAAAACCAATGCAATCTATTATTCTCAAGATAGCAAAAAGCGGTACGATAAGTGTTTGGCACTCGTTTATTGATATAGTATACACAGCCGTAACCTACTAAAAATAATGGGTTTAGTACCCCAGACCAACTTTTTTCATACCAATCTCTATTTGAGATATAGTCTTTAGTAAAAATTTTATACGATTTTGCTAATTCTGGTATTTTCATTATCATATTTTTTTGATGATTCCATTGGTTGCATCAACTTCTACTCTATCCCCGTTTTTAAAAATTTTTGTTGCCATCTTAACATTAATTATACATGGAATTTTTAACTCCCTGGAGACTATAGCTGCATGAGATAATAATCCCCCTACTTCTGTGATAACAGCACCGGCCTTTCTAATCACTGGCATCAAATCAGGTGAAGTACTGACTGATACCAAAATATTACCCTGATTAAAATTAGACATCTCTACCTTTAAACTTTTTTCCAATCGGTGAGTTATTATTCTTACTTGACCAATTATTTTTCCTGGAAAAGCTGTTTTACCCTTTATTTCTTTTTTTATATTGTAATTATTTTTTTCTTTTACTGGTTTTATATCTAATCTATAATTTGATTTTAAATAATATAGACAATAATACTTAATTCTATTATCAATTATTTCTTTGGGTACCTTTCTTCCTTTTAAAAGAAAATTTTCAAGTTCTTTATATTTTAAATTTTGGGCTTGTAATACAGTAAAATTCATACGATTACCTATCTCTTCATATAGTTTCTTTACCTTCAAAAAAGTATTTAAATATACGTCATGCATTTCCAATCTACGTTTACCAATTAACCTAAGGTCATTAATTGTTTCTTTTAATTTAGACGCGATTTTAAAATCTGATTCATCATATTCACCAACTAACAACTTGTTTAAGCTGTTTTTTTTATTTTGTGGTATTTCCAAAATTATTTTGTCAATTAATTTTTGATAAACATCTGGTCTCGTAAACCTGTATACGGCCAATAATTTAGTATAGGAGTCAAAAAAATCTTTGAATAACATAAAAAGTCTCCTGTTATTTAAATTAATCAATCTAAATTTTTTTATATAATTAGCTATTTTAAAAACTTCTTTTTCAATTTTTTTTGTGGTAGCTATGTATTTTATTACATAATTATGATCTTGATATTTTTTGTAACCTATTATATTTACTTCATTTTCAGTTTTTTTGTTTATATAAAAAGTTAAACTTTGATTTATGTTTCGAAGATAATGCCTACCATAACTATGACCTAATATTTTTTTTCTAACTAAAACATCACCATTAAAAAGCATTTCAGAAAATGTAAAAGGAACACTATCTATTGTCCAATCTTTTTTAAATTTACTACGCATAATTAAAGCTTTCTGATAATCCCTTTATTGGCATCGACTTCCACACTATTGCCATCTCTGAAGATATGAGTCGCTATCTTTGTACCAATAATACAAGGTTTTTTCAGCTCACGTGACACAATTGCCGCGTGACAGGTAATTCCCCCTTCATTGGTAACAATTGCCGCTGCCTTCTTCATTGCTACTAAATAACGAGGGTCTGTCATTGAAGCTACAAGGATTTCATTCTTATTAAACTTATTTAAATCATTCATCTTCCTAATTATTTTTACGACCCCCTTTGTCTTACCTGGATAAGCGATGCTACCGCGAAGAAACATTTTTTCTTTCACTAGCTTTTTCTTTAATTTAAAGTAAAGTTTTCCACGGCTATAAAAATTAAACTTACGGTCTTTGATTCGCAATAATAAAAAATCTTTTCTATTACTTAAATTATTAGGTAAAATGGAAGATGATAAGAAGTGTTGCAATTCACTGTCAGTCATATAGATCAAGCTCCCTTTTTTAATCTGTCTTTGACGTTCGATTATAGCTAATAGTTCAAACTCATAACTAAATGACAATTTATGTACGTTTTCAAATTTTTTTCTTGATCTCAATAAGAGTTTCTTTTCTGATTCATTCAAGTACTGACAATATACTGGCAAATAAGCTGACAAAAAAATTATTTCAGTGAAGTGAGACATCCATTTATGTAATTCCACTAAACTTAATAACGAGTTACTTGTTCTAATGGATAAAAACTCATTAAATTCCTTTAACCGCGTGAACTCAAAATCAATGAACTTCTTTAAACCTTTAGATCCTTGGCATTTAAACCAACCATTTGTAAATTTTTTTAAATCATTTTCAACAAGATAATAATAAAATATATCTTTCTCTACCAATATATAAAAAGGATTCCAGTGAAAACCCGAGCGTTTCTCAAGATATTTACTTTGAAGCTGATTAAATACTACGGATGTGCCTAAAACAGAATAATCGCGTTGATGAGATTGGTAATTTAATTTCATAATTTTTTAATTATGCCTTTATTTGCATCAACTTCCACTCTATCGCCATCCATCAATACTTGAGTGGATATTTTTGTTCCTATAACACAAGGGATGTCCAACTCACGAGAAATTACTGCCGCGTGACAGGTAATTCCTCCTTCATCAGTGACAATAGCCGCGGCTTTTCTCATCGCTACTATATAATCTGGCAGGGTCATTCCACAAACCAAAATATCATTTTTTTTGACTTTTTTTAGTGCTTCAGCAGCACCGCTACATACCTTTACGGTTCCAATTACTTTACCTTTTGAAACTGGAATACCGCATATAAAATCTCCTATTTTTTTATTAGTAGTTTCTTTAATAAATTTGTTTTTAATTTTTATTGCATCTTGACCACTATAAATAATTTCTTTGTTTTTTGTGATGTAAACAGCCGCTCCTTTTTTTCTTTTACTAATTAATTTATAATTAACTTCATTACCTTTCAATAAATCAATAACTTCATTGAAAAATAACCACTCGAGATCATTAAGTTTCAATTTTTTTCGTCTAGATATTTCTTTTAGTAATAGATAAAAAGAATAAACGGATTTGGCTTGCATTTCTTTTCTTAACTCGTGAATTTCCGCATATTTATCAAAAAAATCAAGCCAGTGAGTTATTTTTTTATTGATTAGAAATTTATTAATAATTTTGTTTTTTTCTTCTTTTAAATTTTTCAAATAGTTTTTATCTCGAACCAAAATCTTTTTTAAATCAGTCTTTTTCTGATACTGTTTAATTATTTTTCTAAAATCATCGTAAACCAATGGCTTCATGTTTTCCCAACCAATTTTTGTCCACCAATACTTATTATATAACTTACTAATCTCATGTTCATATATTTTTTTCTTTAACGCCAATCTTATAATACTTATTTCTTCTCGTTTACTAAAAGAAAGATAAACCGGATTGGAAAGAATATTATAAATGTAATTTAAATTATCCATTTTTATTTTTTTTGAATAATTTTTAATTTTCGATTTTAAAAATATTTCTGACACAAAATCAATCGCGTCAACATCTGTGTTTAATAAACCATGGGCAGGAGAAGTTTGGTCAATCAAAAAATAAAAAAAATTTAAAATTTCTTTATCAGATAAATTTGTTAAGTCTGTATTTCTGATCTCTTCTGAAGCTTTAAAAGCTTTAGCAATTAAGTTGTATATTTTATTTAGGTGATAATCTTTATTTTTCTTTATACTACAAAATTTAAGTATTTTTTTTCCTAAATTTTGTAATTCCTTTTTCGACCATCCCCACCAAAGTTTATCACCAATATTTATATAAAAAGTTGAATAAAATTTGCCAATATTCAGCCTACTGCTATAATTTTTTAAACCATAAAATACAATATCAGCCCGAAAAGGTTGGATTGTACCACGCGTATACCACACCCAGATTATTCTATCTTTTTTCATCTATTTTTATTATGCCTTTATTTGCATCAACTTCTACTTTATCCCCATCCTTAATTATATCTAAAATTCCCTGTACTCCAACTACAGCAGGTTTCCCTAGCTCTCTTGAGACAATTGCTGCATGACTGGTAATTCCACCTTCTTCTGTAATAACCGCGCCTGCTTTTCTCATAAGAGGAACATATTCTGGTCTAGTATTCGGCGCTACCAATATCTCCCCTTTTTTTAATTTATAAAAATCACGTTTATCTTTGATAATTTTTGTTCTTCCAACAGCAATACCAGGAGAGATTGGCAAACCAGTAAATATATTTTGGTTGCTAAATTTTTTGTTTAAAGATTTTAGTAATCTTATCCTTAATTCATCTTTAATAATAATCAAATTGTCTTTTTTTGGAATATAATAAATAATTCCATTAACTCTGCGTTTTTTTATTTCTAACCATTCTTTTTTTTCAAAATTAAAAGCTTTTGAATATTCACGCCAATCTAAATATTCAATAACAGATAAAGGTATATTACATCTTCTTGATAATTCTTTAGCAAATCTTTTTAAAATTTTTCCAGCTATCTGATTAGCTGCTTTTCTATCATCTCGCCAGGTAGAAATAATATTTAGAAAATCTGCAATTTTATATAATTCTGATTTCTTATTTCTTTTTATTTTTATGTTTTGGTGTTTAATCTTATGTAAACGTTCCTGAATAAGACGTTTATAAAAATATGATAATGGCAAACTAACAATTGAGCTGTAATCATTATGTAACCAATCAAACTCATGTTGATGATTTTGTAAAAGTCGATAAAAATGGGGGTATTTATCTTTCAGGTTGTCTAACTGAATTCCTTGATTTATGCTCTTATTTAGTGGATATATTTTTTTTGATAAATTGACTAAATTATTAAATTTTGTCTTTTCTTTTATAAAAATAGTTTTATAGTCGTGATTAAATAAACTATTTAAATCTGACTTATAGTTAATTAAATTATTTTTTTTAAAAAAAATGTTTAAAAATTGATCACTATAATAATCAAACGCATCATGAAAAATTGCATTTTGCCATAACCGAAGATAACATTTAGAAAAACTTTCAAAATTTAATATTAATTTTTTATCAGAATACTTTTTTAAATCTTGATTTTCTAAATATTTAACTTTTTTTACAAAATTTTTCAAATTATTTATTAACCAAAAATTTCTTGCAGATTTAATAAAATTTTTGTTTGACTTTTGTTTTTTAATATAAAAATTGGCTACTTTGATAAGATTATTGACACTAAGCCAATCATTCATAAAATCATCTTTTATATCTAAAATAATATCACGGTAATATATGTTTAAAGGTTTATTTTTTAAATAAAAATTTCCACATGCAGATAAAGGGTAAGATCCATAAAATAATTTTGCAGCTAAACCTTGACGGTACCATTTAATATTTTTAAAATGTATTAAATTTATCTTATTATCTTTTTTTGACATTTTTTTGAAATAATATTACCTCTAATCAAATGGTCTTAAAATGTTTTTTTAAACAATTATACCAACTGGTGTTTATAAAAACACCAGTGATATTATTTACTTGATTAATTGTGATGATTAAAATATTTTCTAAAATAAATTTTTCAAACCCTCCCACCAACTAGTAAATCTACCAATATCACGGAAAGTGACTACTAAAATCAGTAGCAATAAAAACATAAAACCTAAGTTGTGTATAATTGCTTCAATTTTTTGATTTATTGGTCGGCGCATTATTTTTTCAATTCCTAAAAACAACACTCTTCCTCCATCCAAAGCCGGAAAAGGAAAAATATTTATAATCGCCAAATTGATAGATAACAGGGCAGCAAACTGCAATATATAAATAAAACCTAAATTGACCACCTGGCCAGTCAAAACCGCAATTCCCACGGGTCCGGCAATGTCAGCTCCCAAAGAACCGGTAGTAAACAAGTTTTTCAGCATATTACCCAATGCTATTAAAATTTGTAGAGTGGTAAAAAATGTAGCTTTAGCACCTTCCCATAAAGACTGGTACCATGGATAAGAAATAATACCAGTTTTAACCAAAGCCACACCCAAAACCGGTCGTTCCGCTTGGGGGAGCTGTTGAGGGGTAATTTCTTGGTTTAATATTTGTTCTCCCCTTTGTAAAGTCAGATTAATTGATTGGTTAACTTTGCCACCAATATAGCTTTGTAGTTGTTCTATTTCTGTAAATTTATTTTCGTCCAAAAATAAAATAACATCACCAACCAAAATACCAGCACTAGCTGCAGGAGAATTGGCTTCTATTGAAATTACTTGAATTTTTTGATCACGAACGTATTTGCCATTTGCATCATCAACAACCTGAGGTAAACCTATACTAAAACCTATGGTAAAAAGTACCCACGCCAAAACAATATTCATTGACACACCAGCAACCAATACAATCAATCTTTGCCAAGGTTTTTTACTGGCAAAACTATCTTGTTCTTCTCGATGGTCACCGGATTCGCCTTTGATCTTCACAAAACCGCCCAAAGGCAACCAATTTAGAGTATAAAGTGTCCCCGCTTTAATAAATAATTTTTTTGCTCGTGGCGGGAAACCAAAACCAAACTCCTCAACTTTCATACCAAAACGTTTGGCAGTGGCAAAATGACCAAGTTCATGAACAAAAACTAAAATTGCTAAAATAATTAAAAAAACAAGTACAGTCATAAATTTAAATTAAACCGACATTATTTCTTTTTCTTTTTGTTCTCCCAATTCTTTGATTTGTTCATTATAACTATCAACCTCACTTTGCAATTGTTTTTGCTGTTTAAAAAATTCATCCTCACCAATCTCACCTTTTTCTTTGTTGGCTTTTAAAATTTTAATAATTTCTTCCCTGATACGTCTTACGGAAATTCTTGATTCTTCCAATTTTTGATTTAATATTTTAATTATATCACGTCGCGTTTCTTCAGTGAGAGGTGGGATTTGGATACGAATTACCGCTCCGTCATTGTTGGGAGTTAAATTTATTTGTGCTTCCAAAATCCCCTTTTCCACATCTTTCAACAACCCCTTATCCCAAGGCTCAATCACTATTAGTCGCGGCTCAGGCGTATGAATACTAGCCAACTGTTTTAGTGGGGTACGGACATTATAAGCATTAATTGGTATATTTTCTACCAAAGCTGGAGTAGCGCGACCGCTGCGTAAAGTCTGTAATTCAATTTTCAAATGCTCTAATATTTTAGTAAATTGTTCTTTTTTAAGATCCATATAATATAAATTAGTTTTTTTATTTAGCAGGCAACCAACTGCCAATATACAAAGTATTGGCATTTTCTGGATTCAACAAGCACGTTCTGATTTGTCGACTGGTTGGTGATTTAATTGTAGTCCAATTAGCCCCCCCATCTACAGTCCGATAAATACCCTTATCAGTACAGTAATAGATCTCATTGGTATTTTGCTTATTTAAAGCTAAACCTTTGATATTAACAGTATTTGGTTGTTGCAATAAAATATAAGCTTGCCAATCAGCTCCGGAATTTTCACTTCGCAACAAGCCATATTTAGAAGCAATTAATAACCCATCTTCAAATTCAGGCAAAAACTCCAAAGCGTAGACTTCGTCTGCGTTTTTTAAATCAAGCTCAGTAAAACGTGGGGATAAATTTTCCCAAGTTAAACCTTTATCCGGTGAACGTTGAAAGCCGTTTCGTAGAGTTGCATACATAATTCTAGGATTCTTGGGATTGATCTTGATTCCAGTGACAGCCGAGTTGAAATTGGGTTTTATCACTTGCCAGCTTTGGCCACTGTCTTGTGATAAAATAATTTCACCACGATTACTTACATTTGTACCCATAAAAATTCTAGTTTGATCTTCTGGATCAATATATATTTTGGTAATAGTGGCGTTGTTTCTTTTTTCAAAAAATACTGACTCCCATTTACGACCACAATCAATTGATTTAAATATTTCTTTAGCTGCTGCGGCATAAATGGTACAGGGTGATTTATAATCTACTGCCAAAGAAATTATATTACCTTTATTGGTCAAAACTGGTCGCCAACTGTCACCTCCATCCCAAGTAACAAAGACACCTTGTTCTCTGGTACTAGCATAAATTGTTCGACTATCTGTTGGGTCTTGATATAACCATAAAACATTTTGATTGGAAAAACTGGTGCTTTCAGCTCCAACTTTCATTAAACTTGATTTTTGTTCCCAAGTAGTAGCACTATCTAAAGAACGATAGATACCACCATCAGGGGGTGCTTGAGTTTTAACTTTAAAAATACAACCGGTTAAAAACATTGGCAAAACAAAAATTAGTAAAATAAAATGTAATTTTTTTTTCATAAATTTATATAATATTTAAATACAAATTTTCCAAAGCCAACTGGGAATTTAGATTAGCTTGATTCAAATTACGTAAATCATTCATTCTCTCCAAAACATTTTTTATTTCTTGTGACGTAAAATGTCGGGCAAATTTCTCCAAAGATACTCGCAATTCTTGGTATCTTATTTGTGTTGTTAAACCAATTTTTATCAATAAAACATCTCTAAAGACTCTAGTCCAAATGTCCAACTCCTTATTGGTTAAAAGACTCCTTTCTGTAAAGAATTTTTTTGTTGTGATTTCTTTTTTTATAAACGCAAATTTTTTGTCAAGAGTTTGACTATAAAGTAATAACTTACTTTTAACATTTTCATTTTCAGCTAACCAAAAATCTTCATTTTTTAAATACTCATCAATCAAACTTGGCAATCCTTGAGTAATTCGATAAATGTTTTCAATTTGCTCAGAATTTAATTTTTTTATTAATAAATAATTTGTCAATTCTTTTTTACCAATATGAGCAAACTGAACTATTTGACAACGGGAGACAACAGTTGCAGGCAAAAAATCTTTATGTTCGGCAGTCAATATAAAAATCGTATTACCAGCTGGTTCTTCTAAACTTTTTAGTAAGGCATTGGCGGCTTCTTCGTTCATTGTTTCTGCCTCATGAACTATCACTACTTTGTGCTGGGCTGACATTGACCGTAATGATAACCTTTGAATAAGTTCCCTAATCTGCTCAATTGTTATATTTTTACTATCAGCATTTTTTTTCAAAATATAAAGATCAGGATGAATACCTAATTTTACTTGACGACAATGTTCACATTGATTGCAAGGTACAATTTCTTTTTTTGAATTTTCACCACAAAAAATTATTTGGCTAAAAAAATCTGCGGTTATATTTTTATTTGTCCCCTTTGGCCCAATAAACAAATAAGCATGAACAAAATCACGTCTTTTAGCTAGTCGTATTAAAAAATTTTGTACACTCTGACCTACACAAATTTCAGAAAATATATTCATAATTTAACTATAAAATAACACAAAAATGAGTTTTTGGCAAATTAAAAAAGTTCGATGTTATCAGTTTATTATTTACTAAAAGATTAACTAACCAAAAATTTTAAAGTTTTTTCTGCAACTTTTAGCCAATCAAATTGTTCCGCGTGTTTTAGACCCTGATTAACTAATGTTTGACGCGCGGCGAAATCAACATTTATTCTTTTGAGCAAAGCCACTAATTCAGATTTATTATCTGGCTCAAAATACCAAGCTGCCTGACCCCCTATTTCCGGCAATGAGGTTGTATTGGAACAAATCACCGGACAGCCACAAGCCATAGCTTGAATAACAGGTAAACCAAAACCTTCAAACAGAGAAGGAAAAACAAAAGCTCTGGCCAAATTCAATATAACCGGAACATCTTCCTCGGCAATATATTCTAAATATTTTATTTTATCATTATGGTGGATAGCTTTTAATATATCATCCCCACCAAAACCTAAACGACCTGCTAAGACTAAATTAAAGTCAGGATTATGACTTAAAAAAAGTTCAAAAGCAGCAACTAGCAATTTAATATTTTTCTTTTTTTCCAGACGACCAATATAAAAGAAAAACGGTTTGTTAAAATTGTATTTTTCTTTTATTTGGGTTAATAGAGATTTATCCTGGATAATTCTATATTTTGATTTATCAAATCCCAGCGGCATAACAGCAATTTTATCGGGAGAAACATTAAATCTATTTAAGATATCATTTTTGGTAAACTGTGAAATAGTAATTATTCTTTTAGCAAATTTAATCGACCACCAAGCACTAAACCGATGATAAAATCTTGCAAGGGTCTGATATATTTCTGGATTGTGCAGAAAACCCAAATCATGAATAGTAACAACACAGCGACTACGGTGAAACAAGGGCACACTATGAGCCGGAACAAATAAAATATCAGGTGGATTAATTAACATTTCCCAGCTCAATCGTAAATGAGTCCAAATGTATTTGACTGGCCAGGATAAAATCTTGACGTGGAAATTTGTGGATAAATTTAAGGGCAAATCAAATGCATCTTTTCTGGTATATAGCCAATACTCATTAGTTTTATCAATTTTAGATAAATATGAAATTAAATGATAAGAATACCATTCTGTTCCAGTTTTATACTTTTTCCCGGCTCGTGAGGCATCAATACCAATAATCATAACTATTTGGTGGCTAAAATACTTCGTTTATAGCTCTCTAAATTATCCAAAGCTATACCAGTACCTTTGACCACACATAACATCGGTTCATCAGCCACGTAAGCTGGTACACCTGTTGCTTGGGAAATCAAAGTATCTAATTTTCGCAAACTAGAAGTACCACCGGTAAACACAATACCTTTGTCTATGATATCGGCTGATAGTTCAGGTGGAGTTTTTTGCAAAACAGATTTAATGGCATTGATAATAGCTTCCAATTCATCCTGAATGGCTTCAGTTATATCATCAGAGGTTAAAGTAATAGTACGTGGTAAACCGGTAACCATATCACGACCACGAACTTCTTTACTCAAAACATCCTTGGAATCAAAAAAAAGAGCCGAACCAATATCTCTTTTGGCCTCTTCGGCTGTTTGTTCCCCGATGGCTAGATTGTACTTTCGACGGGTATAATCTTGAATTGCTGCGTCAAGTTTATTCCCCCCAACTCGAATTGAATTTGAAGCCACAATACCACCCAAAGAAATAACAGCTATTTCAGCAGTTCCACCACCAATATCAACTACCATATGACCAGAGGCAGAACCAATGGGAATATTGGCCCCAATAGCTGCAGCAATCGGCTCTTTGATTATATAGGCTGCTTTGGCTCCCGCTGCCAAAGTAGCATCAATCACTGCTCGACGTTCTGTTGAAGTTATACCAGCTGGCACTGAAACCATGACCTCTGGTCGAAAAAATTTCACTCCACCCAATGACTTATTGATAAAATAACGTAACATCGCCTCAGTGGTTTTATAATCAGCAATTACACCATCTTTCAAAGGGCGTGAGGCAACAATCGTATCAGGTGTCCGACCTAACATTTCTTTGGCTTCCAATCCAACTGCTAAAACCTTATTATCTATTTTTGAGACTGCTACAACTGATGGTTCATTGATAACTATTCCTCTTTTTGGTAGATGAACCAATGAATAAGTTGTCCCCAAATCAATACCAATTTTTTTAACAAACATAAAAATAAAATCAAAAGTCAAAATGAAAAAAATCAAAACTGATTAATATTTATACCAATTTTACTCTTTTATTTTAAAATTGTCAATTTTTAGCTAAAATTAGATAATTATCTTCTTGATTTAAATTTCCAAAAATACTTAAACCAAGACATTAGATGAATAAAGTTCAAACGAGAAAAAAATTTTTCTGCTGATTCTCGCATGTGATAATGGACCATTTTAGCATCTGATAAATAAACGATGCGCCAATTTTTTTGCCAAAAACGACGACACCAATCAGTATCTTCAACATACAAAAAATACCTTTCATCCAAAAGACCTACATCATTCAAAGCTTGTCTTTTTATCAATAAACATGCCCCCAAGGCCCAGTCAACTTCCCGGTTTGACTGATGATCCCAGTCACGATATAAATACCAATCTAACCATTTCTTAGCCCAGGAAATATCACCTAGCTTGGTCCGACGTAACAATGGTAACCACCACTTAGGAAAATGCATCACCGAATACTGAATGCTACGATCGGGATTTAATAATTGTGGAACTACCATACCCACATCTTTATGTGATTGTAAGTAATTATTCATTCTCTCAATTGCCTGCGGCAAAACAGCAATATCTGGATTCAAAATTAGAATTTGTTCTCCTTTAGCTTGCCTGATTCCAGCATTATTTCCTGCTGCAAAACCTTTGTTTTTTGGTAAATTAATAAACTTCACATCAGAAAAAAGTATTGGCAAATTATCCAATCCTTGTTTGGAGGCATTATCAACAACTATGATTTCATATTCCAAACCAGTTAGGTTATTTATTATTCCTCTAAGACATTGCCTAACTAGACCTGCTGATTGATAATTTAATATTATAATGGAAAGTTCTGTTTTAACCATAAAGCAATACCTGCTGATTTAATTTTCTTAGTTTTAAATATATAACGACGTTTTTCTTTGATAATTTTAAAATTTTTAAATATATCAAACCATGACTTAAATAAAATTTGAGGCTGAAAAATCATTAAATAAATAATCTTTTTGCTTTCATAAACTAATAAATAAAAAAAATTGGGTAAAAATAAACGCAGACTAAGGTTTTTTATCAAGGTAATCAGATGATTACGATAGGAATAATAATTTATATAATATGGTTTGGTTTGATAACTGTTTTTCTTTTCCCATAAGGATAGATCACCTTTTTGACGAGTCGCTGTACGTTTATGAAAAACAACTGCTTCAGGTAAATTGACAATATCCCAATTCCGCCACCGTAGTCGCCATGACAAATCAATATCTTCTTTGTAAGAAATAAATAATTCATCAAAAAACTCTCGATCATAAGCTACATCATACAAAGCACTACGACGTAAAGCTACGGCCGTACCTGTAAATCCAAAAACTGGTTTTATTTCTTTTTGTTTATTTATTTCTACTTCACCTTCACCTAAATTTATAAACCGAAATTTTTTGTCAAAACCTAAACCCATACTATCAATCACCTTAGTTGTATGATTATCCAACCATTTATAAATCAATGGATTTACTGCAGCAACTTTTGGATAGGTGTCTAAAAAAATCGTTAAATGAGAAAATAAATCCGGAGCCAAATAAACATCCTGGTTTAGCAATAATACATACCTTCCGCTAGTCCAATGAATTCCCTGGTTGTAAGCTTTAGCAAAACCAACGTTCTGTTTATTTTTTACAATTGTTAAATTATTACCATATTTTTCAGCAATTATTTGCACGGTTTTATCTACTGAGTTATTATCAATAATTAAAATATCAAAAAATTCATTAACCCGCTTTTGATAGTCAGGTGGCAAAATCTGGTTAAAAATTGAATCAAGACATTTTTCAATATAGGCTTGTCCATTCCAAGTCACAATAATTATTGATATTTTAGGTTGTTTCATAAATTTTTTTTTCCGATTTATTGACCACTGCGACCAACCAAAACAAAATTCCCAAGCCTAAAGGGTGATTTAGGTAAGGTGTAGTTAGATTGGTAATTAATATTGCCACAAAAGCAAGCAAAAAAGCAACCGACAAATCTGTTTTTGCTAGCCAGGCTCGACTTAAAAGCAAATAGATAAAATATAAATAGACAAAAGTACCAACTAATCCAAATTTCAAAAAAATATCAAGGTAGCCCCATTCAAAAGCGTAAGTTGAATAATTATCGGCATATTCTTGTCCTAAGGATAAAATTCTAGGATCTCTACTTTGATAACTGACAACCGAGCCAAAACCTGAACCAAAAAATAGATTATTCTTAATAGCCAATAATAAAGGTTCTAGCTGTTGTAAACGAGTGTTACTAGCTGGTTCAGAAGAAAAATTTTGTAAGCGACCTATAAACAAATCGTTACTAGTAACTGTTACCGCTGGCCAGGGGAATCTAATAACAAAAAAAACTAAAAAAGCTGATAAGAAAATAATGCTAAATAAAATCAATTTATATTTTAAAAATTGCCATAAACTGTTTTTTTGGAAAAAAATATAAACTAATAATACTACTAAACCGCTGATTAAACCAAGCCAAAAAGACCTTGAATAACTCATCAAAACAACAGATAAACCAAATATTGCCAGCAAACCTAATTGATAAAAAGATAAAATTTCTATTTTCTTTTGATAAGTACGCCACCATAAATAGATAATCACCAAAAGTAAAAACAATGCCATAATCTGACTTTGCATAAAAACACGCCAAAAATTACCTGCGACAAAAGTAATTTCTCCTAGTCTAAAATCTCTTGTCCAAAGATACAACTCATTCGCTAAGACTAAAAAATTATGAGAAAAAATATATAACAATACAACAGTTTTAATCCATAACCAAATTATTCCTGATAACCATATATGCCATAAATCCGACAGATATTTTTTATCAAAAAACAACCAAGGGATAAACAGTAATAAATAAAGCCAAGCATTGCCGTCAAAAATAACATCTACTAAATTATTTTTAAAAAAACCATTTATAAAAACAAACAATAAATAAACCATTAAACCTAAATAAACAAAAAATATTTTTTTTTCAATCAGATTAAATTTCGTCAAACTGATTCGGTTTAAAAAAAAATATTTAACAGATGAAATGATTACAATTAACCAAATGAACATACGTAGTGACAATGTTTGACCAAATATATCAACAGAAAATATATAACCAAAAGATCCTACCAATAATTCACCACTGGCAATCAGCAGACCATAATTTAAATTTCGCCAAGTTAACCAGCCAATTATTGCCGCGACAAAAAAATATACCAACTCCCGGGTTACCGGTTGTTGCCAGGTAATAAATGACAGGACTTCTATCAACAGTATAATAAAAAAGTAAGTCAATATCTTTTCTCTTTTTATTTTTAAAAAATTCATTTTTTTCTATTTATTTTTTCCCAAGCTTGGACTAAAGCTGCTAAAATAATACTAAGAGGGTTAAATAGCTTTAAGAAATAATAAGCTAAACGGGAATGGTGTTTTGAAACATAATAAAATAAACTATTATTAAAAAGTCTTTGTTCGGAAATAGCAGCTAACTGTTTAAAACTAGCACCACGAAAATGAATAATTCTAACAGCTGGTTCAAAATATATTTCAAAACCAGCTAGTCTTGCCCGTTTACAAAAATCTACTTCTTCAAACCAAATAAAAAAATTTTTGTCAAAACCATTTAATTGCTCCCAAACTTCTCGTCGTAAAGCAAACAATGCACCCATCACTTGCTGAACATTAGCTGGCTGATCATAATTAAAATTGGAACATAAATATTTTTTTAAAACATTTGGAAACAAATGATGTAATTTTAAAAGAATAATCCACAAATCAAATACTCTGGGAAAATTTCTAACTGATGGTTGTATACTAAAATCAGGGTTTAAAATCTGTCCTCCTAAGACACCTATTTTTTTATTAGCTCTTATAGACTGATAAATAATTTCTAAAGTATCTGGATATAGCTTAATATCGTCATTTAAAAATAAAAAACACTCTCCCTGAGCAACCGCAACTCCTTGCCAACAAGCAGTGGCAAACCCTAAATTGGTATTATTCACGATCAATTTTACTTGGGAAAATTTGTTTTTAACCATCTCTATACTACCGTCAGAAGAGGCATTATCAACCACAATAACTTCCAAAATCAAATTGGGTAAATTTTGGTAAATTGAAACTAGTGTTTGCTCTAATAAATCACGTACCCGCCAAGAAACAATAATAATTGATAAATTTATTTGTTCAGACATAGATATATTTTACCTTTTTTTAACAAACAAAAAAAGTGTAAAAAAAGCCCCAATCAGGGCTTTACCAACCAGGTTTAATTTTATTTTTGTATCGCATCCTGTGGAATAATTCCCTAGGGAAAAATATCCCCAAACCAAAGCAAATGAGCAAAAATAAAATCACAAGTAGATTACGTATCATTATCCTCCTTATTTATATGTAGAGATAATAATAAAATATTAAATACATGCAGTCAATATAAATTATGTTTTTTTATAATAATTTCTTTTGCATGAAAATATTTTACTATTGAAGCAGGTGTATAACCAACTAAAGGCCAAGGTAAATTATAAAAAAATTTAGGCCACCAAGTTGACATGTGCCCAGCCGAGGGTTTAATTATTTTATAACAAACTTCAAAAATATTAAAACCTTTTTTTCCCTGTTGCAACAAAGTCAACCATAAATCCCAATCTTGAAATTTTTCCAAGGATTCATCAAAACCAACAAAATCATCACGACGTAGCAATGAAGTAGTATGGATGTAATTTTCTTGTTTTAATTTACTAGCAGAAAAAGTTTGACTGAGGATCAATTTCCAGCCAAGCTTATAAGAAGAATAAACATAACTTGCTTGCGGATTAGAAAATAACGTCTGTAACATAATTGACAACATATTTGGTTTCATTATTACATCATCATCAACAAAGATAACATACTCGCCTCGTGATAAACTAAAACCTCTATTTCTAGCTACTGGTGCACCTTGGTGATTTTGTCGATAAAAAATTATTTCAGGAAAATTAATTAATAATTTTTTTACATCATAATCAGAACCATCATCAACCACAATAATTTCATAATCTTTATAGGTTTGTTGTCTGATACTTGCCAGGCAACGTGGAAGTAATTGTCTGTGGTTGTAGGTTGGAATTATTATTGAAATCATAACAGGCTAAGATAATAAATCAGATAAAACTTGGGCTTGTTTTTGCCAACTAAACGTTTCAGCCCAAAGTCTATTATTTTTTCCATAACTTTTTAATAATTCTGGTTTGATTAAAAGTTTAATTATTTCATTTGCAATCATCTTGCTTGAAGCATTCTCTGATAAAATAATACCGGTCTGCTGATGTAGTACTGCTTCGCTAACTCCACCACTATCAGTCGCCAATACTGGCAAATAAAATAAACCCGCTTCCAAATAAACCATACCAAAGCCTTCAACATCTCCTTTTAAATTATGTGGCAACATAATAAATAAATCTTGCTTTTGATACAATTGTGCTAATTGATCATTGTCCAATCTACCAACAAAAAAAATTTTGTCTTCTGCCTTAAGCTTTTTGACTAATTTTTCTAAACGCAATTTATCTACACCTTCACCAACAATGGTATAACTCACTTGTGGAAATTTAAACCAAACATCAGGTAGAGCCATTATCACTCGATCAATCCCTTTACGAGAAACAAGTCTCGCAACTGTTATTAGACTAAAACTTTGATCTTTTTTTTCAATTTGCTTGACTTGGTTTGATAATTTAATCAGTGCTAACTGTGGACCTGGCTTCACAACTACAATTCTGTTTTTTTTAATAAAATAACTTTCTACTATTTTTTTAGTAAATTCGGAATTGACGATAATAGTATCAGCTGAATTCATTATTATTTTGGCTAAAAATTTCTTTCTGCCTTGAAGTTGTAAAATGTCAAAACCATGACAAGAAATAAAATAATTTTCAATAAAATCAAATTTTTTTAGTAACCATAAAACCGTACCGATCGGGAGAATTTGTCCAGCAATAAAATTGTGAAAAGAATGTTTTGTTTGTAAATTTAAAATTATAAATAACAATTTCAACCATCTTGGCCAAATCCAATCAAACAACATTTTTCTTCTAATAACATTTTGATCTTCAAAATTTTCCTTAGCTGTTTTCGGAGCTAAAATATAAAAAAAATCTGTAGGTAAAAATTTATTTAGACCTACCCAATAGTTAGCCACTCCACCAGTCTGGGGCAAATAATCTAATGTTATCAGAATAGTCTTTTTCATCAGGATTTTTAATTTTTTCTAATTGAAAATAAGACCTGTTTAATATCCCTAGAAGTAATTGTTTTAATTATAACTTGTAAAATCAAATAAGCTAGACCTCCCAATATAGCACTCAACAACCAATTCAAATAACCTAAACTGAAAAAAATGACTATAACCATTAGACAACTAGAAAATAAAGTTTTAAAAGTTACAATGAATAAATACTTAATATCAATTTTCAATAGACATCTCACAGCCAAACTATTTAAAATAAATAATATTAAAGTGCTTAAAAATGAAGCAATCGCCGCTCCTACGGCTTGATAGTTTGGTATTAAAAATAAATTAAACATAATATTTAAAATCATTGCCAAACCGATATTCAAGGTATTTCGAGCCTGTTTATTGGCGGCGTTAAGCAAAGAACCTAAAGGAAAGTTTATAAATAAAAACAATAAACTGGTTATTAAAATTTGCAATGGTAGAATCGAACCTATATAGGCAGAGGTGTAAAGAGTTGAAATAAATTTATCTGCTAAAAATACAACTCCAAAAGTCAAGGGAATGGTCAATATGATTATATAATAAATCGCCCGAGTAAACGATTTATTAAGCATTACCTTATCATGAGTAAAATAAGTGCTCATAGCCGGATAAAGCGACGCGACCAAAGCCAAGGGTAAAAATTGCAAAGCAAAAGTAAGTTTATAAGCTACGGCATAAAAACCCAAAGCTGCATTGGAAGCTAATTTAGATAACAAAACTTGATCAAAAGCGCCATAAATTTTAGTAAAACCAGCCGCTAAAGCAAAGGGTAAAATTATAAAAAAAATTTTTTGCCAATAAAAAAAATCAAACGCCAAACTGATATTTAATTTAATTTTCCAATGGAGTAAAACAAAGACATAAATTAAATTTATTAGATTAGCACCCAATAAAACTAACAATAAAATTTTTAAATCTGTAGTAAATTGTAAAGTTATAATACCTACCGCGCTCACCAATACTTGTACCCCAACTGTTCCAAAAGATTCATACTTAAGATTATGCCAGCCACGAATAATTGCATAAGAAGATATAACCAATGATTCAACTAACATCAAAACTGCGGCAATCACAATTAAATGCTTGGTCAATTGTTGATACTGCAGTAAATTTATCACTAAAAAAATCAAACTAATTGAAATTATTGCACTAAATACTTTAAAACCTAAAATATTACTAAGTAGCTTCTGAGATAGCGAATGATCTTTAGCCACTTCTCTAGTAATAAAATGATTGGTACCAAAATCAACTACAATAGAAAATATAGCTACAAACGATAAAGCAAAAACATACTGACCCAAATTTTCTGCTCCCAAAACACGTGCCAAATAGGTGAAATAAACAAAAGATACGATCTTTTGCAAAATTAATGCCAAGGTAAACCAGGTGGTGTTGGCGGCTACTTTCGTTTGCTCTTTGTCCATAAAATCATTATACCTTAAAATCTTTTGAAAAATAAACCTCAACTTTTTTTATCAACTTTCCTCTTTACTCTTTAAGACTATGTTAAAAAAAATTTAAAGTTTTAATTAATAATATTTTTTCATAATAAAAGCGATACGTCGGTATCGCTTTTTAAATTTCCCAAAATTGATTATCTTTTTTGCCACTGAGGTGCTCGACGAGCTTTCTTTAAACCTGGTTTTTTTCTTTCTTTTTTCCTTGAATCTCTGGTCAATAATAAAGATTTTTTTAGAACTGGTCGTAAGTCTCTATCCATTCCTACTAATGCCCGGGCAATACCCAATCTAATAGCATCAGTTTGTCCCTTATAACCTCCCCCACTAACTTTCACCACCAAATCATAACTCTCACTTTTTGCTGTTAAACTTAATGGTTTTTTCACATTGATTAACAATTCTTGTCTAGGAAAGTATTGTTCAACAGACTTATCATTAACAATAAACCTACCTTTACCTTTGGGATAAAATCTGACTTTGGCTACAGCGTTTTTTCTTTTACCAATGGCAGCAAAATATTTTCCTTTGAATTCACCAACATCAGTAGAGACTTTTTTTTCTTTTATAGCCATAAATTATTTAAAAGTTAATCTTTTAATCATCTGCTCACGTAATTTATTTTTCGGTAACATATTATAAACTGCTTGTTTGATAACCTGTTTAGGATCATTATTTAAAATTTCTGCCAATTGCTTTCTTTTTAGACCCCCGGGATAACCACTATAGTGAAAATACTCCTTTTGTTGTAATTTATCACCGGTTAATTTTATTTTATCTGGATTTAATATAACCACCTTATCACCTTGATCAAAATAATAAGTGAAATTTACTTTATGTTTGCCACGTAAAATCGTCGCGACTTTTGTGGCTAAACGACCTAAAACAACCCCGGTCGCATCAATTTCATGAATATGTCTTTTAACTTGTTTCATAAAATTATTTTACCAATTCAATATAAACTTGTTCCGCACCATCACCGCGCCGCGGAGACACTTTATAAATCCTACTGTACCCACCTTGTTTATCAAGATATCTTGGACCCAATACTTCAAAAAGTTTTTTTCTGGCATTTTCAGTCAAAACTCTCGACCGCACAATTCGTCGGTTATGCAAATTATCAACCTTGGCACGGGTAATCAAGGGTTCTAATTTAGTTCTTATAACTTTTGCTTTGGTAGGGGTCGTCTTTATTTTTTCATACAATATCAAACTATCCACCAAGTTTTTCAACATTAAATTTCGTGGCCCTACTTTTCTTTTAAAAATTTTTCCTTTATGTAAATGCCGCATAATTACTATTCTTTGGTTGCTTTCTTTTTGGACTTTTCTTTCACTTTTCCCGGTTCATCGTTTTTCTCCACTTGGGTATGCTCTCTCAATAATTGAAAATGTTCTAATAATATAGATAGGGCATAATCCATAGCGTTGGGTGGCAAAATTGTTCCGTCAGTCTGTATATTCATAGTTAAACGATCATAATTTATATCTTGACCCACGCGAGCTGGTGTTACTTCAAAACCAACATTTCTAACCGGTGAAAAAAAGGCATCTAAATAAATCACTCCAACCTCTTTGGCTTCATTTTTTCTGTCCTCTACTGGTAAATAACCAAAACCTTTTTCTATTGTCATCTCGATATCTAAATCGGCTTTTTTATCAGTGATATTGGCAATGATAAAATCTTGGTCAATTATTTCAACATCTGAGTTTTTTTCTAAATCACTAGCTTTAATTGGTCCTATTTTTCCTTTAACTTTAAGATGAATTTTTACCGGCTCAGCACTTAAACAACGCAAACGTAAATTTTTCAAATTGAGCATAATTTGAACAACATCTTCTTTTACACCTACAATGGTTGAAAACTCATGATCAACTTTTTTGATTTTTATTTTGGTAATAGCCGCCCCTGGCAAAGAAGAAAGAAGAACTCGACGTAAGGCATTGCCCAAAGTAGTACCATAGCCGGCGCTACAAGGCTCAACAATAAATCTTGACTCGTGGTTGCCTAAATCCTCCCAGGTAATCTTGTTTGGCAATGGTATGATAGACATAAAATAAAATTAAATTATTTAGAATAAAATTCAATTATCGCCCGCGTATCAAAAAGTAATGACTGTAAATCTAGGGCGGGACTGGTCACCAACTTGACTGACAAACTCTTCTGATCGTTTGCTAACCAAGTTGCTGTCTCTGTCTTTGTTGGCCACTTTTTAACTAAATCTTTAATCAATGATTTATTTTTTTTGTTCTCCTTAATACTAATAACATCGCCAATACGGCAAGCATAAGAGGGTATATCAACTTTTTTACCATTAACCAAAATAAAACCATGAGTTACAAGTTGTCTAGCTTGTGCTCTGCTATCAGCAAAACCTGATCGAAAAATTACATTATCTAAACGTGATTCAAGTAATTGAACTAATATTTCACCGGTATTACCTTTACGTTGCAATGCTTTTTTATAATAATTTACAAACTGTTTTTCCATTAAACCATAAATTCTTTTGGCTTTTTGCTTTTCTCGCAGTTGTTGACCATAAGTTGACAACCGGACTCTTTGGGAAGGTCCGTGTAAACCCGGCGGGTAATTTCTTTTTTGCAAAGGATTTTTTACTTTACCAAATAAATTAACTCCTTCGCGCCTAGAAAGCTTATCTTTTGGTCCTAAATATCTGCCCATGTGACTATATAATAAATATTAGACTCTTCTTGGTTTCTTTGGACGACAACCATTGTGCGGCAATGGCGTCACATCGCGAATCGAAACTACCTCAATATTGTTCGCTTGTAAAGCTCTAACCGCACCTTCTCGACCACCACCCACACCCTTAACCATCACAGCCACTTCTTTTACTCCATAATCACGAATCTTTTCAGCGGCAGTTCTTACAATAATACCAGCAGCATATGGAGTCGCCTTTTTGGGACCTTTAAAACCACATTGTCCAGCACTAACAGTTATTAAAACATTTCCGTTCATATCAGCAAAACTTACAACAGTATTGTTGTAGGTAGCCTGAATATAAACATTCCCTCTGCGGACTAATCTTTTTTTTCGGTTCTTTTTCACTTTTTTGATTCCAACCTCTTCACCACTTACCTGTTCAGTGGAAATATTATTGTTATTGGTTTTTATTGTTTCTACCATTTATATTGTTTTAAGTCTTTTGGGCGGCCTTGGCACGACCAGATCCCATAGTTTTACGTACATTCCCTCGTACTGTACGACTATTAGTTTTAGTTCTTTGTCCACGCACTGGTAAATTGCGGGCATGCCGACTACCGCGATAAGTACTAATTTCTTTTAACCTTTTAATATTTGTTAAAATTTCTCTTTTTAAATCCCCTTCAATTTTAAAATTCTTATCAATAAAATTCTTGATGTCATTTAATTGTTTCTCCGTTACGTCCTTAACTTTCATGTTTTTATCTATCTCCAATTCACGCAAAATTAAATTTGCTCTGGCTTTGCCAACACCATAAATATATGTCAGGGCAATTTCCATTCTTTTTTTATCAGGGATATTAATACCGGCAATACGAGCCATAAATTTAAAATTAAATTAACCTTGTCTTTGTTTATGTCGAGTATTTTTGCATATTACCCAAACGCGTCCTTCTCGACGAATAACGCGACAATCTTTACACATTTTTTTTACTGATGCTCTAACTTTCATATATATTATAATCTTCTAGTTATTCGGCCCTTTGTCAAATCATACGGACTCAGCTCAAGTTTTACTCTATCTCCCATCACCAACCTAATTTTAAACATTCTCATCTTACCTGATAAATGCGCCAAAATTTCATGTCCGTTATCCAACAAAACTTTAAAACTTCCGGCAGGTAATAATTCTATTACCTCACCTTCCAATTCAATAAAACCTTTGTGGTTTTGACTAATGTTTGATCCGAGAGTTGTTTTTTCTGGCTCGTCGGTTTGCTCTTTGTTTAATTGTGTCATGAAAAATAAGCAAAATAAAATTCTTAGTAAAGTACTTTACTAGAATTTTGTTGACTTAGGTGTTTTTTTATTTATACACACTATCTAGTCTGTAATAAATATTATAACAGAAAAGGAAAACGTGTCAAGGAAAAAAATAAAACAACGAAATATTTTAAAGATTCTGCTAATTTTAGCCAAATTATTCAAATAAGACTAAACCAATTTTTTTACCTATTGGTCCATTATCTGTCCAATCAGCAATCGCCTCCAACAGAACTTCAGTTTTATACAAGTAGTCTTGGCCATTTTTTGTACCCGGATCATTAGTTATAAAAAAACCATTATTATAACCTTTTATCACTAACATGTGATAAAGTGGTCCTGGGGAACGAAAATTTGGGTTGTTTAAATTTCTACCTGCAGCCGGTACAATTATTGGGTTACCCATTCGCAATTCATTTATTATTTTTTCTTCATCTATATTTTCAATCAACCGAAAATTAAATTGGTAATATTTATTTGCCAACTGTGCAGTTTCTGTAATAGTTAAATCTTTATGTGTACCAAAAACATCTGATTGAAGTTGAAAATTTACCAAATTATCAATTTGTAGTTTTATTTCACTAACTGAAAAAGAATTTTTATTTTGTAAGTATCCCACCACCATCAAAAGAGAAGCTTCTTCACAAGCTTCTTTGTAAGGCATTTCCCAATTAGCCCCAGGTGCTTGTACAACAAAAGGTACTAATAAATTGACATTTTTATCCTCTTCTAAAAATTCTTGATTAGATGTTTTTATGGCTGCAGATTCAACAAAACTAACTTTGTCCGGACCATTGTCACTTACTTGTAAATTATTATTTATTAAAAAATCTTGACGACTTACTGGTACTGGCAGGGTATTTTTTTCTTTAGGTCTAAAAAAATCGAATTTAAAAAAAGTATATAAAATCAAACCAAAAAAAAATCCGACTGTTAAATGCAGTTTATATTTTCCAAAATTCATAAAAAATTAACTCTTTTTTTTCTTTTTCTTCAAAAGTAGCGCCCCTGCTGCAAAAGTGGTCAGCAATCCAACTCCCACAGCCAACTTTTTTTTGGTTTCATTGTCCAAAGATTGATAACGCTGATTAGCAGACTTGGAAAACTTTTTAATCTCTGCTAATACTTTATCAACCTGCTTGGACAAATCGCTACTTTTTGGCTTAGTTTGCGTTTTATTTGTATTTTTTGACATAGACCTTTACAAATAATAATTATTCTATTTTAATAATAGCAAACATTAACAAATTAATTAAGGAGACCTGTAATGAAAGCATTATTTGCCACTTGGTTGTTTATTTATTTACTGATCAACGGTTGCACTATACGTTATACAGCTTCCCAACCACTTACCAATGAAGAACTTTCTAAATTAGTTCGCCACACAATCGTTGATATCTTATCTGACCACAATAAAAAATCAAACTCTGGGGGTTATGTCCATGACAAATCTGGTTTATTGTTTTTCTACCAGGCTGACCTAGATACAATTTTATTTGAATTTAGTGGTTTTATTAAAAACAATGAGGTAAACCAAATTGATAGCGGGTATTTTAAAATGACAGTTTATGGTAAAAATTTTTATTTTTATATTATGGATAAAAATTTTTCCAGCCAAGACATCAGTGCAATATATCAATATATAAATATCCAAGGTGACACCATAAGTTTACATTTCAACAACCAGCAAAGATCATTGTTAAAAAATAAATATTTTATTTTGGAAACTTATGCTTTTTATCTACTGGCTTTAAAAGAATTTTACAATCTTTCAGTACTTAAAATATATCTAACAAAAACCCCCAAAAATTTGGGGGTTTTATAATATAGTAATTTTATTTAATTTCCCAATATAGCTTTAATTCTTCTCACCCCAGCTGAAGAAGCTTCTTCTTTACTAATTTTAAAGCTTACTAATTCAGCTGTATTATCTACGTGCGGTCCGCCACATAATTCGCGACTAAACCAATTATCTTCATCACCAACGGTGTAAACTTTTACTTTGGCACCATACTTTTGGGTAAATAACCCCAGTGCCCCTTTTTGTTTAGCTTCTTCCACAGTCATTTCGGTCCACCAAACCTTTAGTTTTTTATTAATCTGATCATTAACAATATCTTCCACTTGTTTGATTTGTTCTGGTGTCATTTTTTCAGGATGAGAAAAATCAAAACGCAAACGATCTTTGGTAATATTTGAACCTTTTTGGGCAACATGTTCACCTAATACTTTTCTCAACGCTGCCTGTAATAGATGAGTGGCTGTATGCAAACGTTTTACTTCATCACTATGATCGGCAAGGCCTCCAGCAAATTTTTGTTCTCCTCCAGCTCGGGAGAGCTCTTGGTGTACTTTAATTTTTTCATAAAATGAATCCAAATCAACCTCCACACCTAAACGCTTAATCTCATCAATGGGATAACCATAGGTAGTATAAAGTTGGAAAGCTTCTTCACCAGTCAATTTACCATCACTGATAAATTGCTGGACTTTTTTTTCTCCTTCATTTAAAACTTTACTGAATTTTTCTTCTTCAATAGAAATTTCAGATATTATTTTTTGTTGATTTCTTGAAAGTTCCTGATAAATATCTTTCATTGTTTCAATAACCACTTTACCTATATTTTGTAAAAAATTATTTTCAATTCCCAATTCCCTGCCCTGTCTAATAGCTGTCCTAAGTAAGCGTCTGACCACATAACCTTGATCAACGTTTGACGGTACTACGCCCTGATCATCACCCATAATCATTACCGCTGCCCTGACGTGGTCAGTTATGATTCTAATAGCACGAGTATTGGTTTTATCTCTGGCTAATGATTCAATTTTATTATAAATTGGTCGCAAAGTATCAACCTCATAAACATTTTTATAACCATTAAGTACTGCCACTGTCCGTTCCAAACCCATTCCAGTATCAACATTTTTTTGCTGAGCGGGAAGGTATTTACCTGTCTCATCTTTGTAATACTGCATGAACACGTCGTTCCAAATCTCTACCCAATTTGCTTCATCATTACCTGGATTTGATTCAAGTGGCGGTAAACCTTCACCTACCCAATAAAACATTTCGGTATCAGGACCACAGGGGCCAGTTTTGCCAGCTGGTCCCCACCAATTATTTTTCTTCGGCAGATAAGCAATTTTGTGTTCGGGTACACCCAATGCTAACCACTTAGCAGCTGATTCCTCATCTTTTGGTGCATCTTCATCACCAATAAATACTGAAACGGCTAATTTAACTTTATCAAGTCCAAGCCAATCAGCTGATGTTAAAAATTCCCATGAATACTCAATAGCTTCATTTTTAAAATACTCACCTAGTGACCAATTGCCAAGCATTTCAAAAAAAGTAAGATGGGTATCATCTCCCACTTCATCAATATCACCGGTACGGATACATTTTTGATAATTTACCAATTTATTACCACTAGGGTGTTTTTCACCCATTAAATAAGGAACTAACGGGTGCATCCCCGCGGTAGTAAAAAGTACAGTTGGATCATTTTCTGGCAATAAAGAGGCGCCATCAATAATAACGTGATTTTTACTCACAAAAAAATCCAGATATTTTTGTCGTAGTTCTTTGGTAGTTATCATTTTTCTATTATATCAGTAATTGTGATTATAAAGTTAAATTAAACGATTGGCAAATTTATTTTATAATCCCTCCCCCCAAACAGACCTCACCTTGATAAAACACCACGCTTTGTCCACTAGTTACTGCCCGTTGCGGTTGTTTAAAATTGACTACTAATTTATCTTTTTTATTATTTTTATAATCAATTTCTGCCTCTTGATCAGATTGGCGATAACGGATTTTTGCACTCAAAATCATTGGCAAATCTGGTTTAGGGATTAACCAATTTATCTGTTCAGCGATTAATGATTGTTTATAAAGTTTAGGATGATGAGCACCTTTGACCACATAAAGAATATTTTTTTTTATATCTTTAGCAACTACATACAAAGGCAGTCCAGTGCCACCAACTTTTATACCCCGTCTTTGCCCAATTGTGTACCAAGAGAGTCCCTCGTGACGGCCAATAATCTTATTATTCTCCGCATCAATAATATTACCAGGTACAGCTTTTATATACTGGGACAAAAATAAACGTAAATCAACCTCGCCAATAAAACATATACCTTGCGAATCTGGTTTATCTTTGGTTGGCAATTTCATCTTTTTAGCCATGGCTCTCACTTCGGGTTTATTATAATCTCCGACAGGAAATAATACCTTTTGTAAAACTTCTGGATTTATACCATACAAAAAATATGATTGATCTTTATTTTGATCTATACCTTTTAAAAGCTGAGTAGTTGATTTAATTATTTTTGTCCTGGCATAATGTCCGGTGGCAATAAAATCTGCACCTAAACTAATTGCTTGATCAAAAAATAATTTAAATTTTATTTCTGAGTTACATAAAATATCAGGGTTTGGTGTCCTGCCAGATTTGTATTCAGTAAAAAAATAATCAATCACCCGACGTTTATACTGTTGTTCAAAATTAAAAACCTCCAAAGGAATAGATAATCTTTTAGCTACACTTTGAGCATCTTTAAAATCTTGTTGCCACGGACAGTCATCAAGCACTGCAAAACTGTCAGACCAATTCTTCATAAATACCCCGATTACTTCATAACCTTGTTTTTTTAGGAGTGCCGCAGCTACTGATGAATCAACACCACCTGACATTCCCACTACTACTTTTCCTTTTTTTCGGACCATATGTACCCTACTTTAGCAAATAAACAAAAACCAAAAGTATAGTCCCCAATGCCAATCGGTACCAAACAAATATCTTTAAATTTCTAGTTGTTAAAATTTTCAACAACCAAAAAATTGCTAAATAACCGGATAAAAAACTAAAAATAAAACCAACAATAAGATTACTTATAATAATTTTTTCTGGCTGATTGATCAATTCAAATAAATTTAAAAAACCGGCTGCGGCAATCAAGGGAATGCTCATAATAAAACTAAATCTAGCTGCCAATGATCTAGATAATGATTGAAATAAACCAGCAGTAATAGTGATACCACTCCGTGAAGTCCCGGGTAGTAAGCTTAGTACTTGGAAAAAACCAATTATTAAACCTTGACGCCAATTTAACTCAGTTAATTGTTCTATTTTTTTTGGCTGCTTTTCTATATAAATATCCGACCACCACATAACTAGTGCCCAAAATATTAAATTAAAAAGTACTAAACCTGGTAATCTTAAATCTTCACTAACAAAATCTTTAATTAAAAAACCAATCAGGCCAGCCGGAATTATGCTAATTAGAACAATTAGCATAAACTTCTTACTAATTTTATCTTGGGGGTTGAACACGCCTTTAATTAAAGAGTAAATATCCTGCCGAAAATAAATTAAAACCGCTAGTAATGTACCCAAATGTAAAAATGCATCAAAAGCCAGGCCAAAATCAGGGATTTGAGTAAATTTTTGTAAAAGCAATAAATGACCAGATGATGAAATTGGTAAAAATTCAGTCACACCCTGAACTATTCCCAAAATTATTGTTTGCCACCACATATATAAAAATTTTCAAATTATATAATTTTAAATTTTTTCCAAAAAGTAACTCCTCTACCTGTTATTATTAATAAATAAACTTAAATAAGATAAAATTTATTTAATTTCAACAATCACATTTTTCTCCAATGCTTTAAGAGCGAGTTTAATCCGATCCTGACTTTGTGCATAAAAAGTAAACAATTTATCTTTTACTCTCACTTTATCCTGATAATGAACATGCATATGAATTCCTGCGATTTTATCACTAGGTGCACCTAAATTTACACAAATTTCATTGATAGCTTTGTTATTTATAAATACTACCCGACCATTTTTCTTGGCATGAATTTCATAATTCAGTGCCCCCAGTGCCACTTCATCGGAATCAATATCGGCATTACCTCCTTGAGCAGCAATAATCTTTTTCATTTGCCTATTAGCTTCACCACTAATTAATTGACGTTGAGCAATCTTTTCTCCTTGACCCAACTTACAGAATCCAGCTAACTCTAGTAAATAGCCAGATAGCCTAACTGCTTTCTTTTCAAGATCTACTGGTCGTAATTCTTTTTGTTGTAATACTCTTAGTACATCTCTTGCTTCCAAAGCTGGTCCAATACCTCGACCGACTGGTTCAAATGATGGAGTTCTAACAACTTTCACCTTCATACCAAACTTTTTTGCTAAATACAAAAACTTTTTTTCAATTTCATCAGCAAATTTATTTTTTGGTATTTTGGTAGTTGGTCCGATTGGTAAATCAAGAACTAAATAATCAACCCCCATAGCCACCTTTTTGGCCATAATAGAGACTATCATTTTGTCATACGGTTCAATACCCAGTGGTCTAGTTATCCGTACGATTTTATCATCGGCTGGAGCTAAATTTACCCCACCCCCCCAAACCATACAAGCATTGACCCGTTTTACAATCTTTTTTATTTCCGTCATAGAAAATGTTACTGGAGCTAAAACTTCCATTGTATCAGCTGTTCCTGATGGAGAAGTAATCGCCCGGCTGGAAGTTTTGGGAATGTACAATCCAAGCGATGAAACAATTGGTACCACGACCATTGTAGTTCGGTTCCCTGGCAGCCCTCCAACTGAATGTTTATCAACTGCTGGTACGTTCAAATTTAGCATTTCACCTGTTTCGGCAACTGCTTTTGAAGTATAGTAAAGTTCGTCTAAGGTATAATCACGTAAATAACTGGAAGCTACATAATAAGTTGTCTCTATTTCTGAAAATCTATCATCAACAATATCTTTAATTATTGAATAGATTTCGTCGTAATTTAATTTTTTACCAAAAATTTTTTTTCTAATTGCCTGAATGGATGGTGGCCGCGAAACAATCTCCACTTCGACTATTTCACTATCCAGAGAAGATTTTTTATTCCATAACTCTTTAAATAAACCAACTTCACCTGGTTTTACTTTGCTGGTAGTAGTTCTAATTTCAGCAATTCTTTTTAAACGATTATTCCAGGTTAACTGAATTCTATCACCAGCCATTACTCCATAATACTCTGCTTCCTCCTCATTTATCACTACTACTGGTTCGTTGCCAGTAGAAAAATCCAATTTTTTTGATTTTAAGAAAAAGGACATGTCTACAAATTATAAATTATAAATTTTAAATTATTAATAAAATAATTTATTAATTTTTCACATTTTGCCAATATTCAAGAGCAGTTTTGAGTTCTGGTCTGTTTTTGGCATAAGAATGTAAGTTTGCTCCCAAAGAAGCTGCTTCAACTGCATCTCTGGCAGCTACTGCCCCTGCAAAAGAACCATCCGGATGACCATGAATACCACCGCCAAAATTGATAATTAAATTACGGCCTAAAATTTTAATAAGTTCTGATGCTAATCCAGGATGCAAACCCCCAGAAGCGATTGGCATCACCGGTTTTATTTTTGACCAATTTTCTCGCAAGTAATCTATCTCGCCGGCATCTTCTCTTAAAAAATCATTTAGGGTATCTACTTCATGTGCGGTTCCTTCCATTTTACCCACCACCGTTCCTGTATGTAATTGATCAATACCAGCCAATCTTGATAATTTTGCTAAAACCAACATGCTCATTCCCTGGGTTGGATCTTTGGTAAACATACTATGACCCGCTCGGTGTCCATGTAAAATCAAACCTAAATTTTGTTTTCTTATTGATTGAATAGCTGACCATCCCATTGCCACAATATCAACCATCACTACCCGTCCGCTTCTTTTTTTAACATATTTTGCTCTTTGTAAAGCAATGTCATAAGGACCAGTGATATTGAAAACAAAAACTTTTCTTTCACCTGTCTCTTTTTCTACTTTTTTTCTGACCGCAATCAATTTATCAACTCTTTCATAAAAATTGTTAAACGTCAGCGAAGTAAGATTTTCATCATCTTTTATTATATCCACGCCCCCCCGCCAAGTTTCATAAGCTACCGCAGCAGTTTCTGCAACATCCAAACCAACTTTTGGTTTTATAATACTTCCTACTAATGCACGATTATAAACTTTCATAATTTTTCTTATCCCCCCAATCCCATGAAATGGACCTAAACAAAAGTTAATATATTTTTTTGGAAAAGCTATATCTTCCAGCCGCAAACGTTCCACAATTTTCATACTAAATATATTGCCACCCAAAAAAGACAATAATTGTGGTAAATTACCAATTTCCGACAGCGCCAAAGGATATGCAACTTTTATAAAACCACGCCGCTTATCGACTTCATAAACATGAGGAGTCAATTTTATTTTAGTAGCTTCAGACAATGTTTCTAAGTGCGTCCAGGTACCAATCGATGATTCTCCCGCAATCGCTTCTGCTACTGTAGTAAAGGTCTGCCCTTTAGCGGGTAAAATATGATAAGTAACTAAAAACTCCTTGTCTAAATTTGGTTTATAATGTTGATCAATAAATCCTTGGTAAGAAGTGGTAAATTTTTTCATAATTTATCAATTAATTGTTTTAAATTGCTTATAACCAAATCTGCTGATATTGGTTTAATATTTGTATTATCTCGATTATACCAACAGGTTTTAAAATTTATTTTCTTGGCGGCTCTGATATTTTCTATTTTATCATCAATAAACAAAGTTCGGGAGGGATTTAGTTTATATTTTTTTATCAGTTCCCGATAAATTTTTAGATCTGGTTTTTTGACATAATATTGCCAAGAATAAACTTTGCCTAAAAAATATTTTTGGAATTTAAATCTTTTTTCTAGATACTTTGACCATTCGCGAGGAATATTTGACAAAATAAAAAGGTTTTTATTTTGTTTACGAAATAATCTTACTACTCTATGAAAATCTTTATCTAAATAATGTCTTAGATAAAATTTTTTCTCCAAAACAGTAAATTTTTTACCAACCCCCATCAACTTCCAAAATTTTTTTTGATTAATTTTACTAAGTGCATAATCATGATAAATTTTTCGGCAATATGAATGCTGCTTGTGTTGCGGTAAAATGGGGAAAAGTATATTTCTAATATTTTGTCCTTCGGAAATAATTACTCCATAAATATCAAACACAATATTTTCTATTTCAACCATAAATATCTTTTTACAATGCTGGCTACTTGTTTTGGTTTTATCACGCCAAACTCTGTAATTAGACCACTGATCAACTTTGCTGGTACCCGATCAAAAGCGTAGTTCAATATTCGCACTTGCGCAGGTTTATTTGGCCAAATTTCTTTGTCTGATCTCATTTCAATTTTTACATTATTATGGTAGTCAAACTTCAATAAGCTGGTGGCAACAAAAAACGGTATTTTATTTAGATAAGCACTGGCCGCAATATCATAAGTTCCAATTTTATTGATAATACTACCATCTTTTTTTATAGCATCCGCTCCCACCACTATAGCTTGTATCATTAAATCTTTTCCAGAATATGGTGAGATTAAAAAACCACTCGCGCTATCTGCAAGCTGAGTAACAGGTATGTTTAAACGAATTAGATCTTTAGCAGTCAGTCGACCTTGGTATAAAGGTCTAGTTTCATCAGCAAAGACATGTAACTTAGGGTTTTTTTTATGTAAACTGGCAAATATTTTAACAACTATTGATGAATGACAATGGGTCAAAATATTATTGTATTTTTTCAAAGCCAAAACACCAAACTGGATTATGGAATTTTCGTTTTTTTTGATTAAGAGTTCATATTCCCCTAACCATTTTTTCAACAAAAATTTTAATTTTTTTAAATCAGTATTAGTTGGGATAGTAGAGATTTTTTGATGAAGAAATAGATATAAACTCTGGGCATACAATCCAGTCGGTCGAGCATAAGCTAAATTTTTAGTTGCTATTAAAAAATCGATTTTGAATGATTTAAAATTTTTATCAGTAGTAGTGTTGAGCAAAGACAATAATGTCTTGATGGTTTCTTTAGCAATATTAGTTGCACCCTGAATTTCCAAATTTTTAATTTTTTTGACAACTTTGTTTATATTGATTGACATGTTAATAAACTAAAATTTAATCTTATCACCGGGTTTTATTTTTTTGTCCAGTTCGGTGGTGGAAACAGGAAGAGTCTTTTTTTCTTTTGCCTTGATTTGCTCTGGTTGATTTTTAACTAAAATTTCCAATCTTCCCAACGCTTCACTAAGTGAAATTTCGGCTGGAGTTTCTTTGACCACATCTTCTACTAAAATTTTTTGACGTGACGGCTGACTAGATTTGATCGGATGGAATGATTTTTTATTTTCTATTTTTGGCCAAGTTATCAATTTTTGCTTATATAACTTTAAGCAATCTGGACAAAATACTGGTCTGATACCATCGGGTTGAAATTTAATCTTAACTTCCTTTTGACAATTCGAGCATTGGGCTGTATAAAAATTTTCGTTTGTATTATTTTTAGTTGTTATTATTTTCTTGGTTTGCAACTTACTGTCATCAGAAAAATTTATTTGCTTATTTTTTGTTTTTACCAACTCTGAACTTTGACTAAGTTCCTCGTTATTAAAACCAGCCCATCGCGCAATTTTGTCTTCAATAACCTCTCTTTTGGTGGCATACCTTTCTCTGGTAACTTTGATAATTTTTTCTTCGTTCAGTTGATCTTTTGGTAGTGGAGGCAAAGTTGTTGCTGAAAAAGGCGTGGAAGCAAGACCATCAATCATTAATTTCAAATAAATATCATATTTCGCCAAATTTACTAAATCTGTCTCATCAAACGTAGGGGTAAATTCTTTTGCTAAAAATTCAGCATCATCTGCACCTACTCGAAAAGTTACTAAAGTGCCAACATTACCAAAAACCGCGTCCCGCACGCGAGTTGAATCAGTGGTTACCAATTGGGCGATATATTGATGGGCAATAATCAAATTCAGACGGTACTTTCTGGCCTCCGACAAAATATCAGCGAAAGAATTGGTTACAAAATTTTGAAATTCATCAACATACAGATAAAAGTCCTCTCGTTTATTTTCTGGTATATCTACTCTACCCATTGCTGCCATTTGGATCTTAGTTATCATCATGGCTCCCAGTAAAGCCGAAGCGTCTTCGCCAATTCTACCCTTTGAAAGATTGAGTAATAATATTTTCTTATTGTCCATAATTTCTCGTAAATCTATGGTCGATTTAACCTGACCAACAATATTGCGAATTAACGACAAAGATAGAAACTGACCAACTTTATTTTGAATTGGTGAAATAGCTTCCACCTGAAACTGTTGGTTATATTTGGGATATTCTTGAGTCCAAAAACTCTTTACCACCGGATCGTTTATTTTATCAACGACTTTTTTTCGATACTCTTTATCAACTAATATTCTAGTAACACCCAATAAAGTAGCCCCGGGGTAATCAAGTAATGCCAAGATGGCATTGCGTAATAAATATTCCAGACGCGGCCCCCAGGAGTCAGCCCATAATTTTTTAAAAATGCCAATCAATCCAGACGCTACCAGATTTTTTTGATGTGGTTCGTCGACAGATTCTAAAATATTGAAAGCTAATGGATAATCAACGTCAGATGGATTAAAATAAACTACATCATTTATTCGCTGGGCTGGTATCGCATTTAATAAATCTTCAACCAATTCCCCATGCGGATCCACCACAGCTAAACCATTTCCATTGTAAATATCTTGAATGGCCATATTCTTCAATACTTCTGATTTACCCGAGCCAGTTTTACCAATGACATACATATGACGACGACGGTCGTCTTTTTTTATACCAAATTCGCGCGTTTGATTACGAAAATTTGTTTTAGCAAAATAAGTTATTTCTGGATGGAAATTCATAATTTAAAAAGGTAAATTTTCCGGCGCTTGTCCGGGAGATGTTGTTTGATCTGCAGATAAGTTTTCTGTTTTCTGTTTTTTATTTCCGTCATACTCAAACTGATTTTTTTCTGTTGGTAAAACCACTTCAAAATCAGTTTGATCAGAAGATGAAATCCCATTAAAAATAGGTTTCGATTTAATTTCATTTTTAACCTCGCCAGGGATATTTACTGTTATGGGCTCTCCACCACGTTTCTGATCTACCGGTAACTGGGCAGGTGGCTCTGATCGTTTGCTTTCAACTTTTTTAACCAAAGGTGCTTTCACGGTTAAAGCAGGAAAATGATAAATAGTTGCTAACTCTTCAATATTTAAGATAAATGGTTTATTGCCAAAACGTAAATCGCCAATTCTTTTCTTAAAAGCTTTCATGATCTTGGTTTGCTTTTTAGCTAAACGTTTTTCCACCCGCCAATAATCAGCAGAGGTAGTTGTAGTTTTTACCTTAGCGAAATAGTTCATGTTTAATGTATTAAATTGGTTTAAACCTCCCATGATCGGAGCTACTCCCCGATTCTTATCAAAAATTTCACGTCGGGCTAAATAAATAAATCTACCTTTGACAAAAAAACCAATTTTCGACATTTTTTCTTCAATCGCTTGTAAAACATCTTTTTGACCACTAGTTAAATATAACATTTTATTTGGTTCATCACCTTTGCTTTTTTCATCAGCTGTACCTTCAGCTTTAACAACAAAAGTATCTCCCAAAAATTTCATAAAAGACAAAAAAGGAATGGTTAAATAATAACCTAAATCTTTCTGCTGAGTTTGCTTTTCACCAATAATTTTTTTTACTTCCTTTTCGCACTCTTTTTTCCAACTATCTCCCGTGGGTGTAATTATCCATTGCAAACAAGCAAATTCGCCTCCTTTTAAATGTGACATCACCTCCAATAAAGATGAGATTGGATCTTTTATTTCTTGTGATAAAGTATGTTCAAAACGCGGATAGGTTCTAATAGGATAAGGGTTCTTATTCCCCAATTTTATATCAGTGCCCCAAAGCTCATAGGTATCATTAGGAAATTCATCGGGAAAATTTTGGGCATAATCACTAAATGGCATAATTTCAGCGTCCGGATACTGGGCAAAAAAAGCCGCTTCTACCACGTCTTTATATTTTTCTGGAAAATGAACTAAATATTGGATATAACCTTCCAGACTGACCAATTCTAAACTAAAAGGTAACTGATGCTGACCCAACCAATATTTTTCATATAAATTAGGTCCACTAAGAGTCCCGGCTAAAGTTGCGAAAACTTGTTCTACTGCTTTTGGTGATTGCTCGTTGTTTTTGGGAATATCAACCGCCAACAACATAAATTTGGTCGCACGTAAAAATTTTTCCCGACGCGCTGGTAACCAGAACCATTTAATAAAAAAACTTAAAATAAAAAAAAGAAAAAATATTGAAAAAATTCCCAATAAAATTGGTCCGGCAACTGAGATAATTTTAGGATCTACATTTAGTGGTGACAAATCGATGGTCATGGTTTTAAGAGGCAGCTAATTTATATGTGCCATCGGCGTTTTTAGTAAATCTTTTTTTATTCATTAGAGCCAAGGCAATAGTACTTTCCTTAACCAAGCGCTTCTGTAAAACTTCTTTTATTATTTCCTGCTTAGTCAATGGTTCAATGGAATTCTGAATAATTTCTTTTATCACCTCGGCTACAACTCCTGGTTTATAACCCCATTCTTTCAAAGCATAAATTCCGCGACCAATCAACACATATCTACTATTATCTAAAATTAGTTCATTGTGGATAGTGGCCGCATGCGCTTTCTTGCCGTCAAAATTTGCTTCGTTTATTTTTGTTGCTATTTCACGAAAATGCATTGGTTGACCGCCATGTTTGAGGACTAAATAAATTTTATCATTCATCCGACGCGGTGAAATTAAAGGCCAATTATAAAAACCCCAATCGCCAAATGGATTGACTTTCAATTTTTTAGATAATTTGATGTAAGACAAAAAAATATCAAGATTTATTTTTTCTTGCCATTTCATACCAATCTCATCTTTTTTAAATTGTTGCCACAATTCTTCTGTAGTAAATAAACGATTGGCTCGTTTTATCATTTCTTCGGTTGCCAATATTACTTCGGATAAAATTTGCGAATTAAAATCCGGCAGTTGCCAACCAGCTTTGAAATTTTTATTTTCTCTTATAGGTAAAAACTGATCTTTGGCCAGTTCTAAAAAGAAAACAACAAAATTATCGTCTATTTTTTCATTAACCAATTCCTTTACTTTTCTAATTAATTCATTAGCTTCAATTACTCCACCTAAATCACGAATTATCTGTTCAACCACAATCAATGAATGGTTTAATTCTGTATTATCACGCAAAAATTTTTTTAGTTGTTTAATGCTTACTACTTCAATCTGTCGCACCCTCTCTCTAGTGATATTATAAACCTTGCCAATATCCTCCAAAGTATAACGTTTAGCTTCAATATTTAATCCATGACGTAAAGCAATCACATCTTTTTCCCTTGTTGGTAGTAGAGACAAGATTTCGTTGATAATAATTTTCGGATTAAATAAAGCTGCTTCTTCTTTAATTTGAGTAGCAATTACTTTTTCTAAAATTGAATCATTATTTGTCATACTATTACATTAATAATACCCTAATATTATTAGTATACCAAATTTTTGCCAATCTGTCAAATATATGTTTGTATTAAGTTTCACAAAAATTAAATTCCACGGCTATACGGCCGTGGTATCTATAAAACTAGTATTGACTAAAATATACTATCTAAAAGAAAAATTCCCTGATTAATTATAAATTAAATATTTAATCTATCTAGTTGGTTTATTTTAAGCTTATTAAAATCGCACCACCAGCCATCATAATACTACCAAGAATTCCCTTCCAACCAAAGCCTTCACTTAAAAATATACCGGCGAGTAACACAACAAAAACGATACTCAATCTATCAATAGCAGCTACTTTGCTGGCTACACCGACTTTGAGGGCATAAAAATAAAATAACCATGACAAAGCCCCAGCAACACCAGCTAAAACAATCAACCACCAATCTTTACTGGACAAAGTTTGTATAGTGAAACCTCGCCATTTTCCAAAAATTAAACTAACTAAAACTAAAAACAAGGCCATAATTACTGACCTGATAGCTGTAGCCAGAGTTGAATCAATATTTTTTAAACCCAACTTGCCAAAAATCGCCACCAACGCTGCGCTGATAGCAGCTAAAAATGCATAAAATTGCCACATAAATTAATTTGTTATTCTTTTTTTAAATTCCTCCACCATTGGCACTTGTTCTTCCTCGTGACCATAGTATCTGGCAATAGAAACAGCTGTCCAATCAGCCAACAGTAAAGAATTAAAATATTTTAACCATTTTGTTTCACCCTCTAAATATATATTTCTAACTGGTAAACGTCTCTCATGATAAAGTTGAAATAAAACCTCTAGCCTTTTTTTATTTCGCGGATTATCTGTAGAATCAAGTAAAAATAAGATATAAAAACGATCAGTCAAATATTTACTTTTGTCGTTTAAATCAAAACCAGTCATCTCGTTGTGGTTGAGTTCTGGGACTACATTATAAAAAGCCGGGATTTTACCTGTTTCATTTAATTTAATTTTCCAATTATATCCCAAACTTTTATTTTTTTGACTAGTATAAATCAGAGGAACAAAACCCGATATTTCAGAGGCTATTTCTTGACCTTGGCTTTTCATTTTTTCAACTTCTAGTTCGGTAGTTAATTTTTTTAAAGTCAACAAAATATCCTTTTTGGCAAGTAAGGTAGCAAGAGCTATCAAGCTAAATCCCAAAGCACTGCGTGGTTGAATACCGGTTTGAGGAAGTTTTATATATGGCACGCCATCTTTTTGAGCCAAAGCTAACAATTGCCCACCTACCGCAATCACGGCTGATGATAATTTTTTAGACCGGGCCTGCAGATAACCATCAATAGTTTCTTCGGTATTACCAGAGTAAGAACTAAAAATAAATAAAGTGTTTTTTGACCTCTCAGTAGTCAGTGCAACTTCAGGTAAACCATAATCTGAATGAATTTGTAAATCAATTTCTGGTTCTAAATTTTGCAATATATCAGCCGATAAGTGCGATCCTCCCATACCACAAACCACAAAACTTTTATAGGTAGTGAGCTGGGAAGCAAATTCAACTTTAGGTGAAAATTCAAACTGCTTAGGGAAATTCAAAATAGCCTCGGTCATCATAGATTTATTGCTTAGTTAGATTTATCAATTCCACCCAAGAATCATAAGGCACTACTCCAGATATTTTTTCACCGTTGATAAAAAAAGTAGGTGTTGCTTCTACACTTAAATCAAAACCATCACTCTGGTCTTGAGCAACTTCATTTTTATATTTTTCTGTCTCCAAACATTCTTTAAAAACATTCATATCCAATTGCAATCTTTCGGCATAAACAAATAAATACCCCAAGTCTAACTTTGATTGATTTTGGAAAAGTAGATCATGGTATTCCCAAAATTTTTCTTGGTCATAAGCACACTGTGCAGCTAAAGCTGCTGTTCTAGCTTGAGGATGAATATCATCCAACGGAAAGTCTCGATAAATATAAAAAACATCATTAGGATAATTGCGCAATAAATCCCTGACAATGGTATGTGCTTGCGAACAATAAGGACATTGAAAGTCAGAAAATTCTACTATCCGTAAAGGAGCATTTGGGTTGCCTAAATGTGGATCAGTAGTTGTGTAAATTTTTTCCAAATAACTTTGTCCATCAATATTTTGGGTTGTATTTATATTTAAACCACTTGGCGATTTTGAAGCGAGAAATGCTAGTAGAATTGAGATACTTACCCAAATTATGACTATAGCCAAAATAAACAAAATAAACCAAAAACGCCAACGATAAATTAATTTTTTTTTCTGCTGTTTTTCCTGAGCTTGTGTAGTATTGGTATCTGTTTCAACTGGCATATTATTTTTATAATTTTACTTTAAATTTATTATACCAAATTACCTGTAAACCAACAAAAACCCCGACGTTAGTCGGGGTTTCGTTATTATCTTATTTTGTTACTGTAATAGTGGATCAATAATTGATTTAACATTAGCAATAGGTAAGGCACCACTAATTGGCACTCTTTGTCCATCACGGGTTAATACTACTGAATAAGGCGTGCCTTGTCCGCCGCTATTGATGGCGTCTTGATATTGGTTTTGGACTTTGTCTTTGAAAGTGTTAGCTTTGACACAATCGTTAAATTTAGTTTCATCCACACCAACATTTTTAGCAAAGGCAACTAAATCATCAACTTCTTGTTCATAAAGCAGGTCTAAATATTGCCAAAATACATCATTACCACCCAATGAACCAACGCATTCTGCCGCTTCGGCTTTTGCTCTAGCTTGAGGGTGAAGTGAATCAAGAGGGAAATGACGATATACCCAAGCAACTTTACCAGCATAATCACCTAGCACCTGTTTCATAGTCGGATGGAAACGAGAACAGAAAGGACAATCAATATCTGAAAATTCAACGATTACCACTTGTGCGCTATCAATGTCACCTCGAATATAATCTTCACTACTAACCGGTTGAATATTTATCTGACCTGAGGGAGCCGCTTGGTTGTCGTCATTCGCTGCAGGTTGGGTGGGTTGATTAAATGCAGCTAATGATTTATCGTTTTTAGCTGTATTACCTTGACCATTAAATAACAACCAAAAAAAACCAATACTAAAAATTACTAAAAAAGTGGCAATTATACCTAAAACAAAAGATTTGCCAGGACCTAAAAATTCAAATAAACTCGGTTTTTTATCCATATATGAATTTAAATTAATTTTTATAATTAAACTATTTGATAGTATAACAAATATTTTATTTTGGTGCAATTATGTGTGGATAAAAAATCAATTGTTTAAAATTATTAAAAATTCTTGGTTCAATATTCCAGTATATTAATAATTTCTCCAACTATACATTGACAAAAGAAATGAGTTATTTTATATTTAAATCCTATCAAACAGGAGGGCTCGATGATAGACCAAATTAAAGTAATATTTAATCGTTCATTTTATTTAATTCCCTTCTGTCTTGGTACAAAGCGTACTACATGTACGCACCTAAAAAACCCGATTCAAATGAAACTGCTTGGTCACTATGATCTTTTGATAGAACCTGGCTAGGTGCCAAAAATCGTTTTGTACTTGGACATAAGCGACTCTTTATTGAGTCGCTTTTTTAACTGTTTCAATTTTATAAAAATTCTTATACTATAAATAGGACTATGGCCCGTTCGTCTAGTGGCTAGGACGCATGGTTCTCATCCATGTAACAGGGGTTCAATTCCCCTACGGGCTACCATTTATTTTTTATTATTGACCAATTATCAATGACCAATTATCAAGAAGAAAAAGATCTTATTCAAGATTTTTTTATGCCAATTTTACTGGGAAAATTGAGAGCTAACCGTTTTAAAAAACATTGGGGTGATGAAAGTATCGAAAATTTAATAAAAAGAGTTGACCAAGAAGTAATTGAATTAAAAGAATATATTAAAATGAATCATCGGAGTAAAATCGCTTTAGAAGCGGCTGATGTTGCTTTATTCTGTGCAATGATAGCCTATCTCTCAACTTTACCTGAATCAACAAAAACTAAACCCACGGTTTCTCCTGTCTAACTAAAAGTAATTTTGCATTCTCTGGCTGAGCCATAACTTCTTTAACTACTAGCTCCATGCGGGCTCCTTGTGAACCCTTAATCAATATTAGATCGTTTTTTTTAATTAGCTGTTGCAAAAACTCACCTGTCTTTTGATTGTCAGAAAAAAAATAAACCCGTTCCTCGCCCATACCTGCTTCTTTAGCACCCCGACCAATATCTCTAGCTTTCTCTCCGACACAAAGTAAAAAATCTATATTTAACTCAGCCGCTCGGTGTCCAACCTCACGATGCCCTTGTTCGGTGTATGAACCAAGCTCCAACATATCGCCAAAAACCGCTATTCGCCTACCTTGACCTGGTAAATAAATTTCAGCTAACACCTCGAGTCCAGCTTTAGCCGCGGCGGGAGAAGAATTATAAGTATCATCAATAACAATTGTATCTTTTATTCCCAAAATTAAATTCATCCTGCCTTTGGGAGACTGAAATCTTTGCAGAGCATCAGCGATTTCAACTAAATTAAAATTACAAGCTATACCTACCGCAGCTGCTGACAAAGCTGCATAAACTTGATGTCTCCCTAATACTCCTGGTAAAAAAATAGGCACACTACTGCCACCATAGACTAACTTGAAAGATAAACCTTTTACCACTTCCTCAGCACCCCAATTACCGGCAGATAAGTTTATTTCTACAGCTCGCACAATATTGTCAGGCTCCAGTCCATATGTAATAACTTGTGACCTAGCTTTCAAGCTGGTTTGTTTTACCAACCAATCATCACCATTTAAGATGGCGGTTCCTTCTCTTTTAACAGTTTCAATAATTATTTGTTTTTCTCTTAAAATATTTTCAATTTTTTTAAAAAATTCCAAATGCACCGAAGTCACAGCCGTCAAAACACTAATATCAGGCTGAATAAAGGAAGTTAAATAACGAATATCACCTGGTCGATCAGCTCCCATTTCTAAAACTAAAACTTGCGGATACTGCTGTTTAACAATAAGTAAAATTATAGCCTGATAAAAAACCATCAGCCAACCAAATAAATTTTTACCAGGGCTTCTAAAACCTAAAACCGTCAAAGGTACACCAATCTCGTTATTGAAATTTCCGGTACTGCGACGGACGGAAAAATGTTTTTGTAAAACCGAATAAATCGCCTCTTTGGCAGAAGTTTTTCCTACCGATCCGGTGATGGCAACTATCTTAGGCTGATATTTCTTGATCACCAATTGAGAAAATATTTTCAACCACCATATTACTATTTTTTTCATATAATTTAATTGTAAATCATTTGCCAATTAAAACAATCAGCGCTTGGGAGTAACTTGATAATATTGCAAAATAAATTTAGCTATTTCACCAAATAAGGGAGCTGCTGATGATTCGGCAAACCGGGTACTGGGATGATCAAGTTTCGTGAGCATGACAAATTTTGGATCATCAATAGGACCAAAACCTACAAATGACTGAATAGTTTCCTCTGCATACCCACCTTGCGGTGACGGAACTTGTGCCGTGCCGGTTTTACCAGCTAAATAATAACCCGGTACACTTGCTCGCCAACCATGGCCTTCTTCCACTGCCGAAACCAACATACCAGAAAGTAATACTGATACCTCGGGAGAAATTACCTGGCGAATAATCTTTTTTTCAAACTTTTCTATCTGACCATCGGGTTTTCTTATTTCTGCTACCAAATAAGGTTTTAATAATTCTCCGCCATTGGCAATGGCAACATAAGCCATCAACATTTGTAAGGGAGTAACAGTAATACCCTGACCAAAAGATGCTGTATAAGCATAAATTGGACGTACACCAACATTATCGATGTTACCTTTAGCTTCACCAGGTAAAGTGATATTGGTTAATTCACCAAAGCCAAAACCTTCTAAATATTTTTTAAAAATATTTTCTCCAATCTGGTCTACAACGTACATAACACCAGTATTTAAAGAATTCACTAAAACATCAGTCATTGATACCAATCCGTGACCTTGGGGATTTATACTAATATCAGAATTACATATTGGCTTAGACCAACCGCTAATTTGGCGACAACCATCATCTCGATAAGTAGAACGTGGTGTAATTTTTTTCAAATCCAATGCTGCAGCCATCGTGATTGGCTTAAAAATAGAACCTGGTTCATACAGATCAGAAACAGCAGGATTTTTAAACTCTTCAATATTTTTTACTTCAAAATATTTATTGGGGTCAAATTCCGGATATGAACACATAGCCAAAATTGCCCCTGTATTTGGCTCGATTACAATCACTTCACCACCAATCGCACCAAACTTTTCAACATATTCATTCAAAGTCTTACAACTGACATATTCGATACTTGGATCAATGGTTAAAACAAAATCAGATCCATCAATTGCACTTTCCAAACTACTGGCACCAACTGTTATCATTCTACCTGCTGCATCGCGTTCTGAATTTATTTTTCCTCGACTACCAGCTAATTCATCATCAAAATACCCCTCCAAACCATATTGTCCTTTGGCTTGGTCTGATTTAAAACTATAAAAACCAACTAAATTTGATCCAATTTTTTGATTGGGATAATAGCGCGATTCTTCATTTAAAAAATGTAAGCCTTCGATTTGCCAATCTTCAATAGTTTTCTTTTCATTTTCATCAATACCTTTTTTTATTTGTTCAAAAGGATCATCAGTCTGGGACAATCGTTGAACAAAATAATCTGTGGTAGTAGCATCCCATTGAAATTGTTCTTGTAATTTGTTTACTATCCCTTGTCTGTCAGCTACCAAATTTTTTGGAACAGCATAGAGCGTATACAAGGTTCGATTTTGTGCTAAAGGTTGCCATTCTCCTTCTTTATCACGCATAAAAATTTCACCTCTGATTGGCACTAATTCACGTAGTATTTCGTGTTGCCCTGATGCTAATTTTTTATAATAATCTCGATCAATCACCTGCAATTTTAACAAACGCCATGACACCAATAAAAAAAATAAAAACATAAAAACAACAAAAAAAGTTAGCCGCCAATCAACCAACTTTATTTGATTTTTTTTCGCCTTGAACATCAAGGGATAAGATTATTTATTACGCGCCACCACCTCTAAACCCGATGTTAAATAAATCACTTCGTCATTTTTTACTAAACCCAATCTTTTTGTTTCACTATCAATTCGACTGAGCGCTGTGAGTTCGGCGGCGGTAAAACTCAATTTTTCATTTTGTTGCTGCAATAAACTTATTTTTCTTTCTAGTTCTTTAAGATAATATCCTTGAGTGGAAACTTGGCTAATGTGCCAAACATAAGACAAACCAACGAGAATCAAACAAGCCAAAGACAAAACGCGCCAGGTAAAAGAAATACTTTTTATTTTTTTATTTTTGTTATGAGCTCGACAAAGCATGGGTTTTATTAATTAATTTTATTAGTGAAAATTTAAATTTTTTCTACCACCCGCAATTTAGCTGACCGTGATCGATAATTTTTTTCTACCTCACTTGCGCTTGGTCTAATCGGTTTGGTAGTCAATATTTTTAAACTGGCCTGATGCTGACAAATACATACAGCTGCTTCTTTCGGACAAATACAATCACGGGCTGAAATTTTAAAAAAATTTTTAATAATTTTATCCTCGCCAGAATGAAAACTAACTATCGCCAACTTTGCTCCCTTGGGCATGATTTCAACGGCTGCTGGTAAAAATTTTTTTAAATTCTCAAATTCATTATTAACTGCAATTCTTAATGCCTGCCAAGTCCGGGTAGAGGGATGTACTCGAGAATATTTCGACCAACGTCTGGCATATAAATCAGTAACAATCTTTTTCAATAGTTTCGCAGTTATCTTACTTTTCTTTCTGAAATAAACAATTTGCCTAGCGATTGATCTGGACAAAGGCTCTTCACCAAAATTTTTTAAAATATCTGCTAATCTTTTTTCTGACCAATGATGCAAAATTTCATCAGCTGTTAGTGCTGTTTGTGGACTAAAACGGAGGTCCAGTTTTCCCTCGCTATCGAAACTAAAACCACGTGTTTGATCTTCAACTTGTAAAGAGGAATAACCCAGGTCGCATACCACACCACTAATTTTATTAAATTTATATTCATTTATTTTTGTTTTTATTTTGTCAAAATTATCATTAATATAAATTATCCGATCTTTATAACTATGTAATCTTTTTTGGGCGTGTGAAATCGCTTCCGGATCAAGATCAAAACTCATCACAATTCCTCTGGGACCGTTTTTTTTTAGTAAACCAAGGGTATAACCACCACCACCCAAAGTCGCATCAACAAAATCTTGATTTGATCGTGGTTCAATAAAACGTATGACTTCTTCCAATAATACCGGTATATGGTCCGGCATAAAACTAGACTCCTAATTCCCCTAACGCTTCGGCAATATCATTGCTGGAACTTTCTGTTTGTAACTTATATTTTTCCCATTCTTCTTCTGACCATAATTCCACTCGATTATAAAGACCAGCCACCACTGCTTTCTTTTTCAAAAATGCATAATTTCTCAAATAATCAGGTAAGACTATTCTACCCTGTTTATCCAAGGATAGATCCATAGCACCAGCTAACATCAATCTAGCAAAGGCTCGGGATTTACTTTGAGATATTGGCAAACTGGATAATTTTTCTGCCAATTTTTTCCACTCGGAATTGGTATATAAAAATAATGATTTATCTAGACCCTTAGTAACTACTGCCCCACTCTTAAAAGCATTGCGAAACTTAACCGGTATTGCTAACCTGCCTTTTTCATCAATACTATGGTGAAATTCGCCGATAAACATTTAATTTATAGATATTTTTATCTTTGGGATATTAGTTATCCACTTTTAACCTGACTTATCCCCACTTTTATCCACTTTTCACCCTCTATAAACATTATACCCCACTAAACCAAAAAAATCAACCACTCCTCTCCCCTAAAATTAAATAAAAAAATAAATAAATCTTAGTAAAAATAAAAAACACCGCTTTAAGCGGTGTATAAGGTGTGGAAAAATTTTATTCGATAACTGAATTATCATTTTTTATTTTATTTTCCTGATAAATAATATCTGCGGCAATTTTTAAAGCATCAGGAATGTCTTTATTTGTTTCCAAAAAACTTTTAATGATATTATAATCATCGTCAGAATAAAAATAAGAAAAACCTTTTATTTCAAGGGCATATCGGTGTAATTCCTCAACATGTTGACGTAATGGCAACAATAATACCGGCAATGCTTTAACTGGATCAGTCAGATATTCCTGGTAAGTAAAAATTACATAACCCAACCTTTCTATGGCAGTAAAAATTTTAGCCTCAAGTTCTTTATTATAAAACAATAATTCAGTCCAATCAGTATAACCCAATTTGTTGAGCAATCTTTCTCCTTCATTTGGTTCTGCACCATACTGCATAAGATAATAAGGGAAAAGGTCAGCTTTTATCAGTTCTGATTTTTTAAAAATATTTAATAATTTATCAAATACTTTAAATTCACCTTCGCGATGATTGTTGTTGTTTTCTTTTCGATCAAAGGAAATATCACCCGGACTAGTATCATCAAAAATTATTTCACCAAAGTCATGTAGAAAAGCGCCTTTTAAAAGAATATATTTATCCAAATTGGGATAAAAATTTTCTAAATAGTCTGACACAATAATAGTCAGCCAGGTTATATCCACAGTATGGTCAAAAGATGTTTGCCATCGACACATTTTAGCCTTAGGCAGTATATCCCAACGAAAAGTTCCTTTCATGCCTCTTTCTTGAACAGTTAAAAACTTGGCTAATTGATCAATTAGCCCTAATTTAATCTGAGTTTGTTTCACTTCATCCTCCTATGATTTATTTATTTTTTAAGATTCAATTTTACTATCTTATTATATTATTCAAAAAAAGCAAATAAAATTCATAAATCTGTTTTCAATAGTGAATACCATAAAATATCCTGCCAACTACCAAAACGATAAAATGACTGACGCTGTTTGCCTTCTAAAACAAATTTATTTTTTTTCAATACCCGTTGTGAACCAATATTAGCAGCGAAACAAAAAGCATAGATCCGGTGTAGTTTCATTTTTTTAAAACCATACTTAACTACCAATTTAACCGCTTCCGTAGTCAAACCTACCCCCCATTTGTCTGGATGCAACCAATAACCCAGTTCGGCTTTTTTGTTCTCTTTACTTATATGATGTAAACCAATACCACCAATAATCAAACCAGAATCTTTTTCAGTTATAAACCAAAACTGATCAGTGCCTTTTTTCAGTTTGTTGGCTTGTTCACGAATAAATTTTTTGGCATCAGTCAAACGATATGGATAAGGAATATGTGTTGTCCATTGCCCTATTTTTTTGTGATTTATTTGTCGCGCCAATTCAACAGCATCTTTAGGTGAAGCTGATCTTAAAATCAGACGCTTACCAATTACTTTTGATTTCATCAGATTTTATTTTTAATATTTATTTTTGGTGCCTGATTATAAAAAGGCAAAACTAAAGAAAACTTACTTCGCCGACTCAAATATTTCTTACCCAACTTATATAGCTCTTCAACCGAACCAAACAATTCTTTACTTATTCCAACAATAGGTATATTTAGCTGCCAAGCAATAGTATTAGCCACAGCTAAACCAATTCGCAAAGCAGAAAAACTACCCGGTCCAGATACTACTATTAAACCAGTCAATTTAGTCAATTTTATCTTTTTTAATCTTAAAAGTTTATCGATTGTGTTCAATAATTTTTCTTCGTGGGCGAATTTTGCTTTGACAACAACTTTAATAACAATTTTATTCTGATCAGCCAAAGCGACCAGCAAACCCTCCAGCTCACTACTGTTGATAATTAAAATCATATGAAATACTTTTTTATATCTTTAAAACTAAGTTTTAAATATTTACCGACCGGTAAATCACGCAAAATAAATCTACCCAGTCGTACCCGACATAGTTGTAAAACCTGATAGCCAAAAAAGCCAAACATTAAACGTATTTGTCGGTTATAACCTTGGTGTAAAATAACCTGATAAGTAAAATCATCCTTTTCAACAATTTCATCAAATTTCATTATTTTACCAGATAAATCAATACCCTTAAGCATCACTTGGCTATCAGTTGCAGATATTTTTTTATCACAAACTACTAAATATTCTTTTTCAGTTTGATGCTTGGGATGAGATATGATTTGTGCCAATTCTCCATCATTTGTTAAAACAATCAAACCGGTTGTATTTTTATCCAAACGACCAACCGGGAAAACTGGGACATCACTCGGTACTAAATCAGTGACAAGCAAATCTGCCTGCTCTCTGTTGGCAGTACAAACATAACCCAAAGGTTTATGTAAAACATAATAAACTAGTTTAAGAGGCTTAATAACTTTCCCATGCAATTTTACAATATCAGTATAATTTACTTTGGTGGCTAAATCACTAACCAGATGGCCATTGATACTAATATCACCGCGCCTGATAAATGATTCGGCCTGACGACGAGAAAAATTTGTGGCGGAAGCTATATAACGATTCAAACGAATCATTTTTTTACCCGGAAAATTTTATCAACAACAACAATTTTTTGTCCGTTGAGAATATTGTAAATAAAACGATCTGTCATTTGACTTCGAGCTTGAAATTCATGGGGTGAAAGTATAGTATAATTTATTTCCTGATCAAAATTTTTTTCCAATAATTTCAAAATGTTTTTTAATTTATCCACTGGTATCTTATCGCCCACTACCAAAATATCTGTCAAAGTATCAACCCGACGAACAAACTTTCCAGTCAGTAAACAATATTTTATTTGTTTGATATTTCTTATTCTTTCTAAAATACGATCCTCTATCAAACCTTGTGATTTTATAATCAAAGCTTCAATCTCCGGATACAACAAAAAATCTTTATTGACTTGGTAATATTTTTTTTGTTCTTGATTAAAAGTTATTAAAAAACCAATACTTACAAGATTCTCCAATTCGCGTCTAACAGAATTTATTCGCTCATCAATTTCTCTAGTAAGCTCTCGAACAAAAAATTTACTTTCCGGATTTAGTAAGAATTTTTTTAATAATTTGACTCTAGTTCTTGAACTAAATAGTTGTTCAAGCATATTGAAAAAAGTAAAAATAATCAGTATAATTTTTTATATTTTCATACTAACTCACTATCTAGCGACTGTCAATATTACCAAAAATAAAATATACTATCAATAGGCCCAATCGCTTTAAATAATTTGCTATTTTATGAGTCTGCTGAGTCAAAATATATTTCTTCCCGCTGATAAACCGATCAATAACGCAACTTTCTTTTATACTCATTTACCTGAAATTAATGAGTTGGGTTATTTAATCTTTGGAGTTGATACCTATCTTCCACTTTCTCAACACCATACTATTATAAACCTACTAAACTCATTGAGTGACAACTATTTTTTACGACAAGATATCGCTGATCCACTGGGTTGCTTGGAAAAAGTCATCAATCAATTTAATTTGGAATTCTTACAAAATTTTTTAGAACAAATTAGTTGGTCAAGAAAAATAAATATCACATTAGCTTTATTAGTTGATCAAAAACTCCACTTTGCCAATTATGGTAATAATCACCTACTGCTGCTAAAACAAAAAAATTATATTGATATTATTAGACAGGTATCAGCCAACCTTCACTTATCTTCTAAAAAAATATTTGACCAAATTTATTCAGGTGATATAAATCAATTCAATCGTTTAGCTCTATGCAACCAAGCGGTTTTAGATTATATTTCATCTGAAAAAATTAAAAATATTTTCAATATTTTACCTATACAAAATATTCCCGAACAATTAATACAACTTACCAAACAAACTTTTCGTAATCAAAATATGTCGGGTATTATTATCTTGAATCCCGAATTTAAAACAATCAACAATGATTTGGGCGAAAAAAAGGTTTTTTTAACTGATGACACAATAAAAAATTTACAAATCAAAACTGCTGAAACGCAAAAATATCTTCACCCCAAATACCTGCCCGATATAGAACAAATCAAACAAAAATTTTTAAAATTATTACCTAAAACAAAAAATCAACTTGTCTATCAAAAAGAGAATAAAAATATATCGGGCTTTAAAAACTATTTAAATAAGTTTAGAGGGTTGCCTGCTAATGTTTCTTTTTTAAATCGTAAATATAAACACCAAATTTTAGATTTAGGTCAATTTTTAAAAAATGTGCCGGTTGATTTATTATTTTCTTTAAAACAGTTACATCTAAAAATAAAATCTTTGTCAAAGTTAAGCAAATTTTTATTAGCGGCATCGTTAATATTGATATTTTCCTTATTATTTAATCTGTCAGTACTGGGTATTAAAAAAAATACCAATATTAGTACCGAATATTTCAACCAAACTGTAAATCAAATTCAAGCCTTACAAAGCGAAGCTCAAGCGGCTATTATCTATGGTGACAATCAAAAAGCCAAACAAGTGTTAAACCAAGCACTAAACTTGACCTTCAACTTACCAAAAAACAATAGTGAAAGAGAAAAAATAAATTTTGATTTATTACAAAAAAATGAGCAATTATTAAATGAGGCTAACCGATTAATTGTTCTTTCTTCACTTTCACCTTTGATTAGTATTGATAGTATCACCAACGAAAATCCAATAAAAAATAGCCTCTATATCAATGGAAATAATTTATTTTTTTTAACAAACAATTCATTGTTTAAAATAAATTTAAATGACCGAGCTATTACCAAATTAGACTTGCCCGACCAAAAACCTGAATTATTGATTACGGAAAAAGAAAATTTGTTTGTCTTTTTTTCTGAAAATAAAACTCTCTACCGTTTAGACGTTGATTCCAATGAATGGCAAAACACCCTACTCCCTTGGACAGAAAATAAACCCCCCAGTAGCGGCGGTATTTATAACAATAATATTTATTTGAGTACAGCAGATGATAATAAAATATTAAGATACAACAATATCGGCAATAGTTTTACCGGACCACAAATTTGGCTTGGACCAAATAAAATAAGCGAGGTTTCCAGTCTAAGCATTGATGGATCAATTTACACATTGCAAACAAATGGTCAAATATACAAATTTACTCGGGGTGAACAACAAATTTTTTCAGTAGAGCCAATAGAACCAAATATAAAATCCGGAGGTCAAATAATCACCAACAACGATCTTACGGTTATTTATATACTAGATCCGTCCAATAAACGACTAGTCATTATTAATAAAGAAGGTAAACTTGTTCAACAGTATAAATCTGATGTTTTTAGCAACCTTGAAGCTGTGGCAGTCAGTCAGAAAAAGGAAAACAATAAACGAATCATTTATTTGTTCGCTGAAAAAAATATCTATGAATTGTTAGTAGCTGAATAAACATGATCAAAGCAAAAAAAACCGTCCCGAACAAATCGGGACGGTTTTAATATAATTGTTATTTCAAATTTACCGTAGCTCCTGCTTCTTCCAATTTTTTCTTCATTTCATCTGCTTCCTCTTTTTTCAAACCTTCTTTCAATACTTTTGGTGCACCATCAACTATGTCTTTTGCCTCTTTCAAACCCAATTGAGTTACTTCGCGTACTACTTTGATAACACCAATCTTATTCTCTCCAGCAGAAGCTAATTCCAAAGTAAACTCTGATTTTTCTTCTGCCGCGACTGCTCCAGCGCCGGCAGTAGACGCTGCCATGGCGACCGGAGCTGCTGCTGATACACCAAATTTATCTTCCAAGACTTTCACCAATTCAGATAAGTCAAGGACAGACATTTTTTCAATTTCTTCAACTAATTTTTTAAATTTTTCCGGTACGGAAACTTTTTTTTCTTCACTCATAAATATAAATTAATTTTTAGATAATTTAATTGCCTGCAAAGCGTAAAGTAAACTGCGCAAACTACCGGCAAACACATTTACTAAACCTGATACTGGGGCATTGATAGAACCAACAAATTTTGCCAATAATTCTTCCCTACTAGGTAAACTGGCCAGAGCTTTAACCCGAGAATCGTCGATAAAATTATTTTCCAATAGACCTCCAAATATTTTCATATTACCGTTGGTTTGACCAAACTTGGCAACCACCCGGGCAGGAGCAACTTCATCCTGATAACCAAAAGCAACCGTCACATTACCTAAAAAATCATCAACAATTGTATCAGATATTTCCTTTTGTTGTAGAGCAATCTTCAATAAATTTTTTTTGGCCATCTTCAACTCTCCACCAGATTGACGTAATGCCTTGCGTAATTCTTCGGTCTGACTGACTGTCAAACCTTGATAAGAAGCAAATACAACTGCTTTGGCTTGAGCCAATTTATCAGTCAAATCTTTTACTTCTTGATCCTTTTGTTGTTTAGTTTTAGCCATAAAATATAACAAAAAAACTGCGTAAAACGCAGACTATTTGTTGGTATTCGACCAAAAATCCAATAATTGGACTTTCTACCTCGATAGGCGATCATGTTCATTAACCCTAGTTTTTGGGACCTATTGTCTGCGGTGTATATAAATATTATAGTAAAATATTAATTCGGTCAAGGATAAAATAAAAACCCCGAAAATCGGGGTTATTTTACAAAATAGGGTTTTTTTTCACTTTTTTTGTTATAATAACTTTTTTGGAAAATAAATTTTCCTTAAATTGTTTTTCAATGTAATTGGCCAAAAAATTATTATTGGCTTTTTGTCTTTTTTTGGTTTTTCTATTCATAATGCACCAGCTTCAATACCGGCAGTAAATTCTTCTCTACTTAAAAAAGACGTAAAAGGAAAATTCATTTCCGTAAAACCATGGTATTCCAAGAATTTTTGATATTCTTTTTTTAAATGGTCTTGTGTTAATAACAAGAATTTTTTAGTTGGTTGGTCAGTTAATACAGCTTGTGGTACTGTGGCCTTCTCTAAATTATCTGAATGCATAGGAACCTCCTATAAATTGTTGAATAAATGATTTGTTAAAGGACTAAAATAAAAAAACTGGCTTTTTGTAGCCAGCTAATAAATATGCAAAAGATGCTGACTACACCGCCAGAATAATGATAATAATAACAAACAAAGAAGTTATAATCTCTGAAAACATTTTAATTTTTGACCGGTTGGTAGTCATATCAAGATTTTAACAAATTAATAGACTAAAACAAGATCATACTTGTGGATAAATCAGCGCAAATATTGACGATTGATTGTATGTTCAGTAAAGGTCTTGGCATAATAAGTTGTGCCATCAGGTGAAGTCAAAAAGAACAAAAAGTCATTTTTTTCTGGATAAACTGCGGCTCTGATAGCTTTTAAACCGGGATTGGAAATTGGTGTAGGCGGTAAGCCATAATATTTATAAGAATTATAAGGGCTATCAATCGCTAATTCTGCCGCTGATAGACTAGAATTTTTACCTCCAGTTGCATAATTCAAAGTACTATCAGCTTGTAAAAGCATACCTTGCTGTAAACGACGTAAGAAAATATCAGCTACTAAACTCATATCTTTTTCCGTTTTTACTTCTTTTTCTAACATTGATGCTAATTTAATAACGTCATAAATGCTGCGGTTCTGGGAGACCACTGCCTGTTGTAATTCTTCGCTGAATTTTTGTGAAAAATTAAACAATAACTTATCAACTATTTGATTTGGGGTGACTTGCGGCAAGAAATGATAAGTATCCGGAAATAAATAACCTTCCAAGGTATTGTCAGGATCTAAATCTTTTAAAAAGTCATATTGCTGCTGCCACTGACTAACTTTAATAACATCCAAAAAATCTTGTTCATCAGTTATTACATTTAAATCCAATAGATAAGCGGCCATATCACTACTAGTCCAGCCCTCAATAAATCGGATAGTCAACTGACTATCAGCTTGAAAAGAGGTTAAAATACCAACCAGATCAATATTATTTTTATTGGCAGGTATAACAAAACTGCCAGCAATAAATTTTTTTTCCAAATCTTTATACCAAATATAAGTTTCAAATACAAAACGACTGCGGATAAGATTTTGCTGATATAAACGCTGACTGATTTGATGTACCCCATCCCCGGGTTGGACAATAAAAGATTGAGCGGTATTATTGGCCAAGGGCATTTTCAAACAATAAAAAAAAATCGCTATGGCTATCACTGGAATTAAAAATAAAACTAAAACAAAATAATATATAAATTTTATATTCATAGCTATAAATACTCGTTTAATTTTTTTTGTTTTAACATATTGACAATTTCTCGTACTGATTGTGTTTTATTTATATCAGCTACCAGAATTGATCGATCAGTAGTCACAATCACGCAATTTTTTAAACCAATGGTTGTCACCAACTTTCCTGGTGAGGCAAAAACCACATTCTGCTGACTGGCAACGGACAAATAATTACCCGCAACCCAATTATTTCCTTGTTTATTAAAAAGCTGACTAATCGACTGCCAACTGCCGATATCACTCCAACCAAAACTGGCTGGCATAACCAATAAATCTTGGTGGGCTTTTTCTAATATCCCATAATCTATGGAAATGCTTTCTAACTTTTGGAATATTTTTTTGACTGATGTTTGATCTAATCTTTTCTCAACAATTTTTTGCAAGGTGAAATAATGAATCGGTAAATATTTCCTGTAAAGTTCCAACATCTTTTGAATAGAAAAAACAAAAATTGCTGGATTCCATAAATATTTTTTATTACGATGATAAACTCGGGCTTTTTTAATATTTGGTTTCTCCACAAAACAGTCCACTTGATAAATATTAGATTTTGCCATGGTTAATACTTTGCGACCCAACTTTATATAGCCGTAACCAGTTTCTGGATATTCAGTCGGCACTCCGATTAATAAAATTTTGTCTGGTTGTCTAGTAACTATTCTTTCGGCTAACTTTAAAATACGACCATACTCGCGAGAATCTTTAATAAAATGATCAGAGTTGATTGTGGCAACTATGCTTTTTTTATCAGTCAAAAAAATATTATGCAAAGCTAAGCCAATTGCAGCTGCTGTATTGCGAGCCAGCGGCTCAAGAGAATAATTTTTTATTTCCGGTACATCGCGACGACAAAGGGATTGATGTTGAGTAGCGGTTGCCATCCAAATATCTTTATTCTTAAAAATGCCATCTAACCTTTCGTAAGTATGACGCAACAATGACTTTTGTTGATAAATTTTTACAAACTGTTTTGGTACCTGGGCACGCGACAACGGCCATAATCTAGTGCCACTACCACCGGCCAAAATAAGTGCTTTCATAAAAATGATTTAGTTATCTATCAAGGGCACAAAAATAAAACCTGGAAATTCCTGATATTTAAAATTTTTTTCGCTTTCCCTTTTGATCAAAAAAATACTTTGCCGATCTTCACCAATTGGCATAACCAAACGACCGCCAACTTTTAACTGACTAAGAATTTTTTTTGGTAAACTCGGAGCGGCTGCCGCAGCTATAATAGCATCATAAGGTTCAAATGGCGAATAACCATTATAACCATTTGCCCTAATTAATTCCACATTGTCCAAATTATATTTATCCAAATTTTGTCGACAAAAATCGACAAGTTCAGGAACTCTTTCCACTGCGATGATTTGTCCATTTTGCCCAACTAACTTTGCCAGTAAGGCAGTTTGCCAACCTGATCCAGCTCCGATATCCAATATTTTTTCTCCAACTTTAGGTTGTAATAATTCAAGCATAAAAGCTACCGTGGCTGGCTGAGAAATAGTCTGTCCATAACCAATAAGTAAAGGAAAATTGTAATGTGCTTCGTCTTCCAAACCGCGCATAACAAAATCTTTTCTTTTAATGTGTCGAAAAGACGCAATAATTTCTGGCGTTTTCAAAAAGTCTTCTTTTACCAACTGATCAATTAATGATTGATAGGTATGACTCATAGTTTTATTTTAGCAAATTTAACAACTTTTCAAAACTGCCGTCTTGATTTTTTCATATAAATATGCTATAATGTATATAGTGGTAAAAATAACCACTTAAAATAAAAACAAAAATGACAGATTTAAAACAAAATATTTCTACATTTTGGGGTGAAAAAATCACTCTGCAAACAAAAAAATATCTAGTGACTTATTTAGTCGCCAATATATTTTTAGTATTACTATTACAAGTATTCTTCATGGGAATGCTTTTTTTTATTCCTGCCAGTGCCCAAATATCTCCTCTATCTCCACTACCCGAATCTGAAAGCCAATTTGTAAATCCAGATAAAATATTAAATTTGGTAAATAATGTCAGAACCAAATATAATTTACCAATACTTAAAATAAATAATGATTTACAAACAGCTGCCAACTCTAAAGCCAATTATCTAATGACGGAACAAATTTTTTCCCACTCAGGATTAGTAGGTGAGCCATTTTCCAGTTGGGTAAAATATACGGGTTATGACTATTTACGTGTGGGGGAAAATTTGGCCATATTTTTTACCAAGGAAGAAAAAATTGTAGCTGCTTGGTTAGCTTCAGAAACACATCGTCAAAATATTTTAAACCCCTATTATACCGAAACTGGCCTTGCTTCGATAGCAGGAATATATCATAATCAAGATGCACAAATTGTGGTACAAATTTTTGGCCAACCAAAATATCAAGATTAAAACAAAATCATGTCATATAAAATTTTTATAATCCCTCTCTTGGTTGTTGTTATCGTACAGTTAATCAAAACTTTTTACGATTTAAAAAAGAAAGAATTAAGTTGGAATGTTTTTCTTAATTACGGCGGTATGCCTTCCGGACACACTGCCCTGGTAGTTTCCACTGCCACCACCATCGGCTTGTTTGATGGGTTCAATTCCCCTATTTTTTTACTTAGTTTAATTTTGGCAATCCTTACAGTAAGAGATGCGCTAGGATTTAGAATGCAACTATCAGAACATGGAAAAATTATCAATAAGTTAATCAAAGAACTGCCTGACCAAAAAGAATATGACTATCCCTACTCGCCAGAAAGACTTGGACATACTTTTAATCAAGTTATGGTCGGAGGAATTTTGGGTCTAGTTATAACTTTCATTTTATATTATCTAATCTAAAAATTATTTAAAAAATACCCTGGCAGGATATTTTTTAAATTAGAGACTTTCCGGTCATGTCCGAAGGTATGGGTAAATTTAATAAAGTAAGTATAGTTGGCGCGACATCAGCTAGTACTCCTACTGGGGTGCTCAAATGCAATTCATTTTTGTTGTTTAGTCTACCCTGACCTAACCAGGGTTTACCCAACAAAATAAATGGAACTGGTGAGGAAGAATGTTCTTTATCTATTTCCCCACTCCTTAATTTTATTAACTCCTCAGCATTGCCATGATCAGCAGTTATCAGAAGTGCTCCCGCACGAGTTAATACCGCTTCAGAAATTTTACCCAGACATTCATCTACTACCTCAATAGCTGTGATAGTGGCTTTTAAATTGCCAGAGTGAGCTACCATGTCGGGTGGGGCAAAATTTACTAAAATAAACATATAACCACCTTGATTAATGGCCTCAATCACTTTTTTTGTTACTTCATAAGCTGACATCTCGGGTTTTTTATCATAACTGGAAATTTTTGGCGAAGGAACCATAATATGTTCTTCGCCATCAAAAGGTTTTTCTATACCACCATTAAAAAAAAATGTAACATGAGCATATTTTTCTGTTTCAGCAATATGAATTTGTCGACCGCCATTTTCGGAAATAACTTTTGCCAAGGGCATCGAAACTACTTCTGGAGGAAAAGCAATCGCAACTGGTAAATCTTTTTCATACTCGGTCATAGTAGTAAAAAATATATTTTGACACACTTTAGACCTAGTAAATCCAGTAAAATCAGTTTGGACAAAAGCTTTGGTCATTTCTCGAGCCCGATCGCTACGAAAATTAAAATAAATTATCGCATCGTTATTAGAAATCAAAACTGGTTGATTTTTTTGATCTAATATAACAGTCGGTTCAAATTCTTCATCAAAAACGCCTCGCTGATATGATTCCTCTACTGCCCGTAGCGGATCAGAAGAACTATATTTTGCCTCGCCCAGCACCATTGCCCGATAAGTAAGTTCAATCCGCTCCCAACGATTATCGCGATCCATAGCATAAAACCTTCCCGAAATTGTAGCGATTCTGCCTAAATTAATATTTTGCAATACTTTTTGCAACGCTGAAATATAAGATAAACCACTATTTTTTGCTGTATCTCGACCATCAAGAAAAGCATGTACATAAACCTGTTTGACCTTATATAATTTAGCCGTTTCCAATAAAGCAAATAGATGTTCAATATAACTATGAACTCCGCCATCAGATACTAAGCCCATGATATGCAAATTTGAATCATGCTTTTTGGTATGGTTAAAAGCATCTAAGAATGCTTGATTTTTTATAAAACTACCATCCGAAATTGATCTGGTGATGCGAGGTAAATTTTGATATAAAATCTTTCCCGAACCCAATGATAGATGTCCTACTTCCGAGTTACCCATTTCACCCCAAGGTAAACCAACCGATTCGCCTGAAGCTTGTAAATTAAAAGTGGGATAATTTACCAAAAAATTATCATAGTTTGGAGTTTTGGCTAGTGAAATAGCATTACCAATTGACGGCGGAGCAACTCCCCAACCATCCAAAACAACTAAAACTACGGGACTAATTTTATTCATGGTTATTGATATTTAATAAATTTCGACCAGTCATTTCTCTGGTTTTTGGAACATTCATAACCGATAAAATAGTCGGGGCAACATCAGCTAAACGACCGGTGGGTAATTTATGTATCTGAGATAATACTTGTTCTGAAATAATATAAAAAGGTACTGGGTTGCTTGAGTGTTCCGTATCAATTTCTCCTGTTTCAACATTTATTATTTCTTCCACATTACCATGATCAGCTGTAATGAATACAGTACCATTTTTAGCTAAAACTTCTTTGACAATTAAACCGATATTCTTATCAACACATTCAATTGCTTTGACCGCTGCTCCCAAATTACCGGTATGGCCAATCATATCAGGGTTGGCAAAATTTATTCCGTAAAAATCATATTTATCGTTTTTTATATTTTCTAAAACAATTGTTGTGATTTCATCGGCTGACATTTCGGGTACCTGATCATAACGATCGACGTTTGGTGAAGGAACAAAAACACGATCCTCACCACCCACTGGATGATCGTGACCACCATTAAAAAAATAAGTGATATGAGCATACTTCTCTCCCTCGGCAATATAAAGCTGTTTTAGCTGCCGCAGAGCAAAAGGTAAAGAGCCATCAATATTTGCTGAGGGATAAGCTGTTAGAACATGGTCAAGATCTGGACCAAAATCGGTCATTGCCACAAAAACAATATTTTTCAAAAATTTTTTTCTCAAAAAAGATCCAGGATTTTTTTTCTCAAAATCTTTTTGTACAAAAGGCTTAGTAAGTTGTCGGGCTCGGTCAGAACGTAAATTATAAAAAATAACCGCATCATTATCTTTAATACGTCCATAAAACGGATCGTTGTTTAAACTAATAATTGTTGGGCTAATAAATTCATCCGTCTCACCGTTGGAATAAGCCTCCTTAATTGCTTTTTCAGGTTTAATAACCATTTTACCTTTACCTAAAACCAAACTGTCATAAGCAGTCATGGTTTTGTCCCAATTTTTTTTCCGGTCCAAATAAACTCTGCCCATGATAGTAACGATTCTTTGATTGGGTTGAAGTGATTCTTCCAAATTGCGTAAAAAACCAAGACCAGCATGTTTAGGTGTGTCACGTCCATCAGTAAATAAATGTAAATATACTTCTTGTCTTAAATTTTGCCGACGAATTATTTCCAATAAAGCCTGCAAGTGTGTGGGATTTACATGACCGGAATTTCTATCTGACAACAGACCTAATAAATGCAAATTACCACCGGTTTTTTGTACATGCGAAATAGCTGCAATAAAAGCTGAATTTTTAAAAAAAGTACCATCGTGGATGCTGTGATTAATTATTGAAACATCCTGACCAACCACCCGACCGGCACCTATATTCATGTGTCCGGCCTCACTATTTCCATCTTGATTGGGCATCAATCCCACATCTTCACCAGCAGCCGAAAGTGAAGTATAATAATACTTTTCGCGTAAACTACTCAAAATGGGAGTAGCGGCCATTTCGACTGGATTATCAGGTTGATCATTGGCGATACCTAAACCATCTATCACAATCAAAACATAAGGTGTTTTTGTTTTTTTACCGTTAGCTAACTGATTCATAATATTTGAAAAAGGAGCCTAATTTTACTCCTTGGAATTATTAAATATATTTTAACACATTTTAACAGTATGGTAATAAACCTCATTTTACTTGTTCTATTTTCAGTAAACGATTATATTTTGCCAATCTTTCAAAACGAGCCGGGGCACCACTTTTTATATATTCAGCTCCGACCGCTACTGCCAAATCAGCTATAAAATCATCAGCGGTTTCACCGCTCCGGTGAGAGACAACTATTTGGTATTTATTCTTTTGTGCAGTAATAATAGTTTGCATCGTTTCTGATACCGTGCCAATTTGATTTGGTTTAATCAAAATAGTATTGGCAACTCCCAGTTCAATACCACGTTGTAATCGCTCTTGATTGGTGACAAAAAGATCATCTCCAACCAACAAAAGTCTTTGACCTAATCGTTTAGTCAAAATTTGCCAATTGGACCAATCATCTTCAGCTAATCCATCTTCCACCAAAAGCAATTGATATTTTTTTATCCAGCTTTGATAAAGCTTTATTAATTTTTCAGCATCTATATTTTTACCTTCAAATTCATATTTTTCACCATTGAAAAATTCCGAAGCGGCAACATCTATAGCTAATTTTACTTCGTGACCAAAATCATAACCCGCCCGCTTAATTGCTTCAACCAACAACTGCAAAGCGACTTCACTGTTTTTCAATTTTGGGGCAAAACCACCTTCATCCCCCAAACCAGTTGAAAGATTTTTCTGACGTAATATTTTTTTTAACTCATGATAAATCTCCGAACCAGCCTGTAAACGTTTAGTAAAAGTTGATAACTGGGGTACAATCATAAACTCCTGGATAGCTAGACCATTATCAGCGTGCCGCCCACCGTTTAAAACATTGAACATTGGATAGGGTAAGCGTGTTGATTTTTTAAAACCGTAAATCCGACGTAAGTATTCATACAAAGGTAATTTAAAATAAAAAGCACAAGCTCTGATATAAGCCAACGACACTGCTAAAATAGCATTGGCTCCGAGGAATTTTTTTGCTATGGTACCATCCAAAGCACAAAGATTATAGTCCAGATCAATAGGATCAGAAAAAGCTTTATTAATTAATTCCGATGCAATAATCTTGTCAATATTAGCAACTGCTCTTTTTACACCTAAACCCTGATATCTTTTTCCGCCATCGCGTAACTCATGAGCTTCATGACGACCGGTAGAAGCACCGGATGGCACCAAGGCGGTTGCTTTAATACCAGAATTTAGTTCGATCAAAGCAGCCACAGTGGGATTGCCCCGTGAATCAAGTATCTCCAGTCCGCGTAATTTTTTTATTTTTGGTGTCATCTTAATACTTTTATAATATCATCGGTATTATATTGATTTGGGCCTACACCGTCAGGGCCAAATGATCCAATCACCGCCACTACTTGGCAACTGCTACCGCCAGCACAAGGTTCATCATCTTCATTAATATAATAATCAGTATCAAAAAAATAATCATTTCCCCAGGCATCTGTTGGTATGCTGACTAAATATGGTCCTTGCCAGCCAAAATAATTGCCATCGGTGGCAACCAAACCAGCAGCTGGGGTAGATAAATCCCAAATTTCATTACCATTGCCTTGATTTATCTCTTCAGCGGTCTGATGCCCTGGCCATTCTCCAGTATCAATCATCAACTGACTAAAGGTTTTATATAAAGTATCAATTTCACTTTGCGCTTTGGCAATTTTAGCTTTTTCTCTGGCTGATTTAACTGACGCCACGGTGATGGTTGCTAAAGTACCAATAATAGCAATGACGACTAAAACTTCTATTAGAGTAAAGCCTTTTTTATTTATTTTTCTCATCTAATTACTAAAGGTTTAATACCTGGCAAATTTTCACTCTCAAGAAATTTAATCATCGCTCCACCGCCAGTTGAAACATAATCAAAATTTTCAAAAATATTCATATCTTGCAATAACCAAACCGTTTCTCCCCCACCAACCACGCTAAAACATTTACTTTTTGATCGCGCGGCAATTAATTCGGCTAAAGCGCGGCTGGCATGACTGGCGGTTCTATTTTCCACTATTCCCAATGTGCCATTCCAGACTATTGTTTTAGCTTGTTTGATAACTGCTGACCATTGCCTTACTGTATTAGTTCCAATATCAATAATTTTTTCTCCTGCTAGTACAGCTGAAACATCTTTTTGCCAAGTCTCCAATTTTTTTGTTCTGACATTGTCAACGGTTACATCAACTGGAACCAATAATTTCTTGTGGTAACGTTTTAAAATTTTTCGACAAACCGGTAAATAATCCTTTTCCACAATTGATTTGCCTATTTGGTTGCCTTGGGCTAACAAAAAATTATTTGCTAATCCCCCACCCAGCAACACCCAATCGGAAATTTTTAAAAATTTTTCCACCAATTCAATTTTAGTACTGATTTTAGATCCACCTAAAATAGTCAAAAGCGGCCGCTGAGGTTTGGTCATAAGTTTCTCCAGGGCTTTAACTTCTGCCGCCAACAACCAACCGGCATAAGCAGGTAAAAATTTTGTAATACCAACCATTGAGGCGGTTTCGCGGTGGCTGGAAGCAAAAGCATCATTAACATATATATCAGCCAACGAGGCTAAATATTTGGCAAATGTTTTATCATTTCTATCTTCTCCCGGAAAAAAACGTAAATTTTCCAATACTACTATTTGGCTGTTTTTTAAATTGTTGATTTTTTTTTCTAATTTTCTAAAATCTTTTTCATACCATAATGGCAAAGGCCGTCCAAGTAAAGAAATTAGACGTTTGACTACCGGTTGCAAAGACAAATTTTTAACATATTTCCCCTGGGGTCTACCTAAATGAGAAAGTAAAATAATAATTGCTCCCTGGTCAGATAAATATTTAATAGTTGGTAAAATCCTCTGCAATTTAAAATCCTCTTTACAATCTACTAAATTGTCAGAACCAATTTTGACATTCATGTCGACCCGGAGTAATACTTTTTTTCCTTTCCAGGTTTTATTTTTATCAATGGTTTTCAGGTGCATAAACTTATCTGCATTTTAACATATTTATTTGATTTTTTCTATATTTTTAAAAATGATAAATAAAAATTGGCAAATGGTTATTATCCGGTTTATCAATTTGTGTTGGTTGGAGATCGTGAAATTTAAACGCTTGAGATATAAGAATTGTCCCAGGAACAACTTCCTGCCTGATTTTAGTGGCTAAACGATTTTTTATGCTACGCGGATAACCATAAACAAAAATTACATCAAAATCATGCAAATTTAGCTTAAATAGATCCTGATAATACAATTTAATATTTGTTAAACCGGTCAGTTTTATTCGGCACCAAGCAAAAATAAACAAAGGTAGAGCAATTTCTACACCAATAAATTGACCAGTTGGATTTTTTCTAGCCAGATAAATTAATAAGCCAGCTGTGCCACAACCTAAATCAATAAATTTCTTGTTTTGAATATTAATCAAGCCATTGATCCGTTGATAATCTTTGGTGCTGGTTGGCACCCAAGGCGCCAATGAAGTCGCTCCCCGTACAAATCCGTAAACTACAGCTATTAATATCAATAAATATATTATTTCCCACATATAACTTTATTAATCATATCCTGATTTAACAAATAAAAAAAGGGCACGGATTGTGCCCTAATATTTACTTCAACCAGGGGTTTTTATTGATCGTAATAGTAAAATATTTTTCATGGTTTATCCTTTCAAGGTAAATTTCTTCTTCATTATAATTGTTCACAAAATAATTTTTTTGTGTCAAAGCTAATTTTATTAGATAAACCATGTGTGCCAATGAGAAAATTTTCTCCAATCTGGCTAAATCATACTTATTTTGATCTCCTTTTGCTATTCCGGGAAGAAGAACTTGTTCGTGGGGATAATAAAAAAGGCAGCCATAACCTTTATTTTCTATTTCTTTTAAAAAATCTTCAATAAATTTTTTGAAGTGTTCAGGTAAAACTACTAGGTCATAATATTTGGAGTTTAGCATTGCTATTCCTCATTTTTATTTATGAATTGTTAATTAAATAATAAAAAATTATAGCATAATTGTATTTTTTGTCAATCCTCAAAAAATAACCCCGGTTTATAACCGGGGGTATATTTTACATATCTTCATCCTCATCGTCTATATCCTCATCCATATCTTCCTCATCCATATCTTCCTCATCAGTACCTTCTTCTTCCATATCATCACCTGTCAAAAAATCTTCATTTGACATATTGGTTATTTAATTATTAAAAAGGAACAAATATTGTAAACATTATAACAAAAAAAACAAACTTTCCGAACAAAAGATATCCACAGAAAATCTACTCTAAAGGTAAAGTAAATTTAAAAGTTGTACCTTTATTTTCGCCCTCGCTCTCGGCCCAAATATTACCACCGTGTCCTTCAATAATTTTTTTGGCAATATAAAGCCCTAACCCCACACCGGATGTATCAACGCGGTTAATATCTTTGCCCCGACGAAATTTTTGAAACAGTTGATCAAGTTCATCATAAGAAATTCCTTTACCGTTGTCTTGAACTTTAACTAAAATATATTTATCCATATTTTTTACCGAAACACTGACCCAACCGCCAATTGGTGTATATTTAATTGCATTATCCACTAAATTCATGATGACATCGGTCATTTTATCACTATCAAATTGGAATAAAGGTATGTCGTTTTCTTTAAATTCAACCTTAATATGTTTAGTAGCAGCTTCAATGGCTAGGGATTTAACAATATCCCTGACCAGCTGATTTATATCAGTTAAACTCTTATTTATTTTTAGACGACCTGATTCAATCCGAGAAATATTTAGAAAAATATTTATTAATCGAATTAGCCGTTCAGAATTGCGTAACAACACCCCAACTATGTCGGCTTGTTTTTTGGATAATTTTCCAAAATCACCCTCTTGTAACATTGATAAATAACCCTTAATAGCTGACAAGGGGGTACGTAATTGGTGAGAAGTAATTGATAAAAATTCGGTCTTAGCTTCATCTAATTGTTTAAGACGTTCATTGGCTGCTTGTAAATCGGCGGTCAATTTTTCCAATTTTTCTCGTTGTTCAACTTCTTTTCTCACACTTTTGATCAGAAAAAAACCAACAAACAATAAGGCATTAAAAATAATTAAACGTAAAACTATGACATTAATATTGTTGGTAAAGAAAACTTCGGCTAATGAACTAAATGCAAGGACGAAAACCAATATTTCAGTAGCAACAACTTTAATATTTAATAAATGATGTTTTAAAATTGCATAAGCAGTGAAAACAATAAAAGGAAAAAAGAATACCGCGCCTAAGGCAGTATAAGTAGGATTATTCAAAAAAGCCGGAAAAATAAAATTAAAAATAATTATCAAACTAAAAGTTAATACCGTTCCGGTCAGAATTAAACGCAATGGTAAAATTTCTTTGGTTTTCAATTTTTTAATTTTTTTTATCAAAATATAAATCGCACTAGCTACCAAGCCAATATTCAACAGCCCAAAAAAAATAATACCCGGTCCATTGGTTACCGAAGTTGCTCCACCAGTTATTAGCACTCCGTTGATTTCTTTGAGTATAAAAGGTGTTAAAGTTAGAACTGAAACTAAGCTAACAACGGGAAATAACAAAAATTTATAATATTTTGAAAAATCAATCCGATAATTTGGATAAACGTAAAAAAATTGAAAGATAAAAAAAGCTTGCCAAACAGCAAAAAATAGCACCAGACGAAGTAGCCATAAAATAATTTGAGGATTAATAATACTGTAACTTAAATAATTTACTCCACCCCAAACTACAGTAACTAAAACAAATAAAGCAAAGGAAATATTGGTAATACTACGAATATTTCTAATATATACAATTATCCCCAAAATTACTGAGATTACTGTGACCAAGCCAACCGTAAACAAGTTTAAATTAAAAACAATACTATCCATATTAATTTATAAATTCAATATTTGGTACACATTTCAAAGCTAAGGCTCTAACTCGAGGTGCTAAACCAAGACGAAATGACATAGCAATAAGACCATCTTGAACATTAAATGAGTCGCTTAAAATTTTATAGTTAGTAATAATATTTTTGGTTTGTTCAGAATTAAAGGCATTTCCCCCACCAGCCACTATTCGCAAACGAGCAAAACTAAGAGCGCTAACTGGGTGAAAAGCCAGACCGAGACCGTTGGCCTGTAACCAAACTCTTTCCATAATTCTACCTGCCGTAACAAAATTTTCTTGGGTATCCTCAGGAATAATAATTGCTCCAACTGCTGCGCCAGTTGAATATAATTTTGCATCTTCCTTAGCAACCATTTTAGCTAAACCTAATTTATTTAACCACACTGCTCTTGACCAATTACTGGCCAAAAAAAAGACAAATTTTTGTATGGGATTAAATTCCATTGTACCAATATAAAACCCTTTTTTTAATTTAGCAAATTCTGCCGACGACCAAATTATATCTTTAAACAATAAAGCATGTAAATCTGGATGTTTTAAAATAATTTCTTCAATTGAACTCATGGCCCTGCCGACTATTTTTTTCTGCTCTAACTTTTCAAGCAAAACCAATTTTATTTTATTAGTTGGATCAATTTTAGATGAAGTTGAAGTTAAAGCTATTTTTTGTTCTGAAGTCAACAAATCATTTCTATACTTTCGTCGGTTTGTATGTCGTTGAGATAAATATGGCAACAACGGATCAGGTAAAATATCACCGATATCTAGTGTTACTATGGCTACTAAATCGACTTGTTGTAAATCAGGAAATAAAACAATTTTAACATAAAACTTATGTTGAGAAGCTGCAATACAAATATTTTCAAGTAAAGCACCGTGGCCAATATAAGAGCCTCTTTGGTTGATGTTTAAAATCGGATTGTCTGACTTAGGTAAATTGTAAATAAAAATTTGATTGTTTTTCACCTCAAACCGCCAAGGTTGAGAATTATCACCCGAAGGCGCATTTACTGCGGACGATAAAATTTTTTGTATAATTTCTTTCATATTTTTATAAACCAATAATATTTAAAAAATTATCCAATTCTTTTTTTCTGTATCTGATTTTGTTTGGCTGGTGAAAGGTTGGATCAAAAATTTCATCAAAATTAATCTCATATTGGCCTGATTTTAAGGGTTGGTGGTTTGCCAACCTTCTAACTAAATAAGCAATCGACACACCCGATAACATCGCTGCATCACCCAATTGTGGCCAAGAATAAATTGTTTTTCCAACCCGCAATAACGACCGCTGCATTCGTGGTGCAACTTTATCTTGACCAGCTATTTTTGTAGACAAACGCGGCAGCTCACTGGGCTTTATTTTTTTAAAATCACTGAGGGTGAAATTACCAATCCGACCATTAAATATTTTTAAATTTCTATTTTGATCATATCTTTCTACATCAACCAAAATATTATCAGCATTGTCAGTTGCCATAATCACCGGTATTCCCAGTTTACGCGCTGCCAATCTAATTTTAATTTTCATCTCCAAATTATCCATTTCTTCAATTAGGACATCCAATTTGGGCGGACCGGCTAAAAAATTATACAAATTCTTATCTGTTATCCCCTGAGAAAAAATTTTAATATTGGCATAGGGATTTATTTGATAAATTTGTTGACTAGCTAAAGTACATTTACTCTTCCCGATATCAAATAAGGTATATCTGACACGATTCAAATTGGATGGTGATAAAATATCCAAATCAGCCAATTTCATAAATTTACTACCCCCCATCACGGCTATGGAAATAGCAGCATGACTACCAACACTTAAACCAGCTACTCCAACCTTGCAATCATAAAATTTTTTTTGTTCTACTTGGGTTATAATTTCTCTGTTTCTCCCAGTTCTGACAGTCAAAAAATCTTTTTCTGGCAAAACGTGTACATATTTATCTAACCATGGAAAATAGAGCCAATTACCTTTTCTTGCTCGACGAATAAATTCAGCCAATGGCTGATGATAATTTTTATTAAATCGACACTGCGGATTTTGCAATAAAAATAAATCAACTAATTGGTCATAATAAGTGTCAACCAATTTAGACTGACTTATAGATTTAATATTTTTTACAATTATTGGTTTTTCTTTATCCATTTTTGTTTTGTACCTGGTTTAAAATATTTTTCGTGTTCATACGGCCAAAAAATTATTTTGGGAATTGTTCGGTTAGGATATTCTTCAGCTGTCCGTCGATACGATGAGTTATCAATTTTTAGTTGTTCAACTACTACATGCTTAATCCTACTGACTAATTTACTACTGCTTTTAACCTGGGGTAATAATTCAATATTTAGTTCTAAATATTGATCAACATTTTTATCATACCTAATCATCATGGTGAATTTTCCCGTGATACTTTTCAACAAATCTTTTTGCCACAGCGCTTTTCTAATTGTTTCCGGATAGATCTGAAAGCCAAAAAAGCTTACTGAAAAATCTTGCCGTTCAAACACATAAACAAATGGTAAATTCCATAAGGTATCACCTAAATGATATTTTTTTATATAACTATTCAAATTTATCCCCTGTTCAGTCAATTTTTTATCAGCAGTTGCTAATGTAAAAACACCACCGTAGTCATGTAAATCATATCTTACCAAGGGATATCCACTATAACCTGAACAGATAATATCGCTATTATTTGATTCAAAATAAAACATTTCTGGTACAAATTGGGTCAGGGTTGGCAGTTTATCAAGGCGTGAAAATAAACTCAGATAAAAATGGGGATTAAGAAGAGCTAAGCGCCGCAGTAAAATTGACAACGGTGTCTCGTAAGACATTGTACCTAAATCAACTGTGCCATAATGATTTAAAGTTGTTCGGTAAATGTCTTTACTACCAGTAAGATTTAAAATATAATCACGGAAATCTTCGTTGAAACCCTCGGCCGAAAAAATAAAACCCAGTTTATACTTTTTCCAATTTAAACCTTGCCTGATTCCTTCTTCCAAAGTATCCTTTAAAAACGGAGCATAACTACCAATAATAATTTGATCAAATTCTCGACCGATTTTTTTGACAGTATTTATGATTTCTAATTTGTTAATTCCTGGAGTTATTATGCTTAAATTATATTTGCCTCGCTGATTTAAAATTTTTAAAGCTTGATAAGTAAATAGACCACCTATCCAAGCACCCATAGGAAACCCCACAATATACAAAGTATTTTTCTTATCAATTTGAAAATTTGTTAAAAGATAAAGCTCAGCTGTTAAAGCATATTGGTTGTCTTGCCGATCAGTTCTGGGAAAATAAAATGGCTCACCAGTTGAACCTGAGGTTGTAGAAATAACCCACTGCCTGTTTTTAAATACCCCATCCCAAGACAACTCTGCCGGACTATACTGTTTTAAATAATTATTTTTATCTAACAAAGGAACGTTGGCAAAATCTTGTATTGTTTTAATTTGTTGTGGTTTTATTTTATTTTTTTTCAAAAAATCTTTATAAGCAGGCACTCTACTGGCCATTTGTCTAAATAAACCTAAAACCATTTTCTGTCCTCTTATCAACCAATAATTTTCTGTTTGTTGTTTTAGATCTTTTAAAATTTGTTTTGCTGGCTGGTGATATAAATCCATACTATTTTTCTAATTCTAAAAATGATAATTTTTTTCTTACTGTTTCATCAACCAAACTACTAACTGAACAATTAGATTGTTTAGCAATTTGTAAAAATTTTTCTATTCGTTTACCGATTAGCATTACTTTGTTCGTGACCGAAACATAATCAATTACTCCTTCATATTCACATACCACGCTAATTAAACCACCAGCATTCACCAAGTAATCTGGTAAATAAATAATTTCGTTTTGCCACAATAAATCGGCTAGCTGACTCTCTGCCAATTGATTATTGGCAGCACCAATCACAAATTTACATTGGAAATCTTGGTAATTATCAAAAGTTACCACATCACTTAAAGCACAAGGACAATAAATATCTAATGGGTATGAATAAAGCTTACCCGGTGGTATAACATTTACTGCAGGAAATTCTTGGATAATTTTTTTTAATAACTGTTGATTGATATCAGATATATAAATGTCTGATTGTTTTGATACTAAAATTTTAAGAATTTCGTATCCAACTTTTCCGGCGCCATCAATACCTATTTTTTTATTGGCTAAATCACCTAATTTTAATAAATCAATAGATTTTTCCATTGCCACTACTACTCCGAGAGCAGTGTAAAAACTCGGATCAATTATTACTCCTGATACATAAGGAGTTATTTTTTTCATATTCAAAACGTCTAATTGATACACACCAACGTCACTGCCAGTAATAAAATCGCCTGTCAGTTTATTTATTTCCTCCGCATAAATTTGAAAAAAATTTGTTCTATCTTTAGTTAAATGTTCGTTAGCAAATAAAACTGCTTTGGCACCTCCATAAGATAAATCCGCCGCCAATGATTTATATGTCATTAGATGCGATAAACGTAAAACATCATCTACTGCATGTTGTAGATCATTATAGTTATATAAACGAGTGGCACCAAAAGATGGAAAACTTTTTATTTTTCGATGAATCGAAATAAAACCAAGTAAACCATCGGTTTCAATTTTTATTATTTGCGAATGATTGTCAAAATTTTTGTCAAATAAAAAATTTTCAGTAACAATTGACATTTAAAAAATCAATATTTTATTTAGGACTAACCAGTTATATTTTAACAAAATTCAAGATTTTTTAAAATAGTTCAATAAAATATGATATAATTAAAACCATGAATATAACATTTAAAAAATGGCAAGAAATTGTAATAAATTTCCTTATCTTAATTTCAATTATAGGACTATTTGATAGTCTTTATTTATCTTATAGTAAAATTTTTGGGCAAACCGTAAATTGTACTATCCTTTCTGGCTGTCATACTGTTCTGCAAAGTTATTATGCCAATCTTTTAGGCATACCTTTGGCCTATTTGGGACTGATTTATTATTTATTCACTTTAATAATTATTATTTTAGTTAAAAAAAATAAAAATCAGCAGTGGTTAAAACTACTGTTGTTGACAGCTTTGAGTGGTTTTCTAATGTCGGGCTATTTTGTTTATTTGCAATTTTTTGAAATCATGTCAATCTGTATTTACTGTATGCTATCTGCCCTCACCTCTACTCTCTTGTTTATCTTCACCAGTGTTATATTTCTGACCAGCAAAAACGACCTAACTAAGTAGGTCGTTTTAAATATTAGATTACAAAATTAACCATTTCTACCAATCGACAAGCATATCCCCACTCATTATCATACCATGCAATAATTTTTACTAAATCATCATCAATTACTTTAGTTAAAGACAAATCAACGATTGATGAAGCTGAGTTACCAATAATATCACTAGAAACTAAAGGATCATCTGAGACTTCTAGAATACCTTGATAACGTTGGCTAGTTGAGGCTTCGCGTAAAACTTCATTTACTTTTTCCCTGGTGGTCTTTTTCTTAACTAAAAAAGTAAAATCAGACAAAGAGCCGCAAGGTGTAGGCACCCTCACGGCTAAACCATCAAAAACATCAGTCAATTCTGGTACGGTTTGACTAACAGCAGTCGCTGCACCGGTAGTGGTGGGCACGATATTTAAAGCTGCTGCCCGAGCTCGCCGTAAATCTTTATGTGGTCCATCAACTAAATTCTGATCGGCGGTATAGGAATGAATAGTGGTCATCGTGGCTTTTTTTACTCCAAAATTCTCAGTCATAATTTGTGCCACTGGTGCAATACAATTTGTTGTACAAGAAGCATTAGAGACTATTGTTGCTTGACTTTTATTTTTAGTATTTACACCCAATACATAAGTTGGGGTGGAATGATCTTTGGCAGGTGCTGATATAACTACTGCCTTAGCACCGGCTTTCAGATGCAAACCGGCCAATTCTTGGGTACGAAAAAAGCCAGTACATTCTAGCACCACATCAATATTTAAATTACGCCAAGACAGTGCGGCTGGATCTTTCTCAGAAAAAACCATAATCTTTTTGTCACCAACATAGATATTCGACTCATCAAATTTAACCGATTGTTTAAGACGACCATAAACTGAATCATAACGTAACAAATGTGCTAATGTAGCAGTATCAGTCAAGTCATTGACTGCTACTACTTCCATGTCCTCACGTTCTAAAATTATTTTTAGAGCGGCTCGGCCGATCCGACCGAAACCATTGATAGCAACTTTCTTTTTATTCATATAAATTAATTATTTTTTATCATAATTTGCCTGCTCATAAGCCAAACAACATTTTAAACGTCCACAAGCACCCGATAAACGTTCCAACCCCCGAGGGGATATTTTTTGGTTATTGACCATTTCTGAAGATATATTACCTAAATTGCGTAAATGAGTCTGACAACAAAGCCTGAATCCACATGAGCCAATATCACCACTGATTCTAGCTTCATCTCTGACCCCAATTTGCTGTAATCTAATGTTTCCTCGAAACTTTTTAGTAATTTCCTTGATTAGTTCTCTAAAATCAACTCTGCCTTGAGCAATAAAAGCAAAAACTAATCTTTTTTTATCAAAAGAAAAATGTGCATCTACCAACTTCATCTTTAAACCCAATTTTTTGGCTAGATCGTGACAATACTCTAATGCTTCCCGATTGTCAGTATCCAAATCATTCAACTTTTTTAGATCATCGGTCGTAGCTTTACGTAAAATTTCCCCCACCTCTTCATCTTTGTCTTTTTTAACTGCACTAATATTAATTATTCGCGTGAGTTCATCACCCCAAGAAAAATGAACAACAACTCTATCATTAATATCTAATTTTTCGGACAACTCACAGGGGATCCAATAAGTTTGTTCCCAATTTACATATTGTATTTCTAAATACTTCATTTATTTTTTATAATTGTGCCATAATTTTTATTACGCCACAATCTTATTAAACTACCTTTAGTCCATTTACCAACTTTAATAGTCAATCCATTTTCCCGCGCCAAAGCAAAAGCCGTCATATCCATAACATTTAACCTTTTCTGTAAAACTTCATCATAACTCAAGCTACTAAATCTTTTTGCACTTTTACTTTTCTTGGGATCTGATTCATAAACACCATCTACCTTGGTGAGTTTATACATTTCTTCAATCCCTAAACTAATAGCGAATAACACGGCTGCGGTATCGGTTGTAACATAAGGCAAACCGGTACTACCAAAAATTACCACCTTTTTACCAAGAAAATCTTCTTTGGCCATTTCTAAATTAAAAGGTTGGGCTATTTTTGACAGATGCAGTGAACTATATAAAACACTAGGAATCGATAATGCCTGTAAAGCGGCCTGGAGCATTAAACCATTGACTTCCGCGGCACACATACCAGCATAATCAACCGTAAGTCGCGATAAATTTTTTATTTTACTTCCCCGCACGATATTACCTGCTCCCACAACTACTGCGATTTTTACCTTTTGTTGATATAAAGACTTAATTTCTTTGGCCACATCTAATGCTTTGGTTGCTGATACGGGTTGGTTGGGGGCTAAAAAAAATTCACCTGATAATTTAATTAATACTTTTTTCATAATTTTATATTAACTTAAAAAAACAAAAAAATGAAGTTCAAATAAAAATACTACCTTCAATCAATAAATCCCGCCTAATAGGCGGGATTTGACTAAATACTTAAGCGACTAATCTTACCGAGTTTTATGTTTTCACCAATCTTGGCGATTTTATCGGTAATCAACTTTTCAATAGAAATAGAATCATCTTTAATATAGGCTTGCTTGCTTAAACAATTTTGACTATAAAATTTTTCTAGCTTACCCTCAATTATCTTTTCGACAACGGTTACTGGTTTTCCCGCATTGTTAATTTCTGCCCGATAAATATCTTTTTCTTTAGCTATAACTTCATCTGGTACATCCTCAGGGTAGACATATAGTGGATTCATCGCCGCCACCTGCATAGCTAATTCTTTAGCCAGTGATTGAAATTCTTCATTACGTGCAACAAAATCAGTTTCACATAAAAGTTCCACTGAAGCGGCGATTTTACCATTGGCATGCAAATAAACACCTATAAAACCTTCTTTAACATCACGAGTTGATTTTTTAGCAGCAATTTTTTGACCCTGTTTGCGTAAAACTTCAACCGCCAGATTCATATCACCATTAGCTTCAGCCAATGCTTGTTTGGCATCCATCATTCCAGCACCAGTCATTTCTCTTAATTTTTTTACATTGTCAGCACTAATAACCATAAAATCAATAAATTAATAATATATTATTTTACTTTGTCTTTTTATCTAACCCCTTAGCTGATTTTGCATATTCTTTTTTACCAAATGCCACAGCCTCAGCAATCATGTTAGTAAACATAGCTACCGATTTAACAGCGTCGTCATTGGCTGGAATTGGCACGGTCACCTTACTAGGATCAACATTAGTATCACATAAAGCAATAATTGGAACACCTTTTTTATTGGCCTCGGTAACAGCGGTCTTTTCTTCTCTAATATCAACCACAAACATTAAACTGGGTAATTTTACCATTTGCCTAATACCGCCAACTTTTTGTAATAAATTTAAATATTGTTTTTCCAATTCCAACTGTTCCTTTTTGGTATATTTTGACCATTCGCCTTTTTCTTTCTGTTTTTCCAATTTTTCCAACTTGCGAATCAACTTGACTATAGTATTAAAATTGGTAAAAGTACCGCCCACCCACTTTTCTATTACATAAGGACTACCGACTGATTGCGCGGCTTGAAAAACTAGTTCTCTAACTTGTCTTTTAGTGCCTACAAATAATACTTCCCCGCCAACGGAAGTTTCTTTGACTACCAACTCAATGGCTTGCTGAAATTGTTGATAAGTTTTTTCCAAATCAATAATGTGTACATCATTACGATGGGCAAAAATAAAAGGCTTCATTTTGGGATGCCAGCGCGACTTTTGATGGCCAAAATGAACCCCGGCTTTTAACATCTCTAAAAGAGATGGTATTTTTACTGATTCCATATTTTTTTTCCTTTCTTTCCTGACAGGGCAGGAACCTCTACTTTCATCCCTTCAAACCGCAGACCCAATCGCTGGGGAGGAAACGGTTGATCAGAAAGTATGAGAGATTTAATGTTTAAAAAAGATCTCAATTTGAGATCGCTATAATAATATACTAAAAACAAGATAATTGCAAGTAACCAACTGGTCAAAGATAAGAAGTATGCTAAAATTAAAGAAAACATGAATAGTTGGCAAAAAATATTGGTCACAAAAATTACCCACCCCTGGAAATGGTTATCTGATTTCTGGGGAATAGTAACCATACTTATTTTTTTCTGGGATTTTTTTCAGCCCGGCAGTTTTCGAGTTGAAGCTACTGGTATTGCTATTATTTATACGGCTATTTTGGTAATTTATGTTTCCAATAAAGAGTATCGTCGTTGGAAAAAAAACAATTTTTCTTCCCAATACCATGGGGAAATATTTATTATTTTATGGAGTTTAATATTGTTATTATTTGTTGCCTTGGTTGCTATTTTCCCTGATAAATATATAATCCCGGCTACCTTTTATACTACTTATATAACAATTTTAGGACTATTTGCCATTACTTTAAACTCTAAAAAGTTAAAATCTCATCAATTCAAAAAATAGGGTTGCTTTTTTTATCCCCTTATGATATGATATTCTTTACTGATTAACTTAATATCAGCAATTTATGAAATCAGATATTCATCCTAAATATTTTCCCAATGCAACTATTACTTGTGCTTGTGGCCAAACATATAAAGTTGGCTCGACGGTAGAGAGAATCAGTGTTGAAATCTGTTCCCACTGCCACCCGTTTTATACTGGCAAATCAACTATTGTTGACACTGCCGGTCGGGTTGATCGTTTTAAAAAACGACAAGCCAAAGCGGAAGAAAAAGTGAAAAAGACACTAACCACTGCTCAGAAAAAAGCCAAAGCGAAAATCAGACGCGGTAAAAAAGAAAAATAGTATTAGTTTTCTTTACAAAATCTCTGCTTTAACAATGGCAGAGATTTTGTTATGATTTGATTATGAAAGAAAAAATACAACAACTTAAAAACAGTTGTCAAAAGCTAGAAAAAAAACTGGCCGAAACAACCAATAATCCCTCTGAATTTAAAGAATTATCGCTGGCTTACACCGAGGCTAAAGAATTATTGGGATTATATGAAAAGCTCCAACAAACAAACGAAGCTATCAATGAAGCGGAAAATGCTATTAGTGATAACGACCCTGAATTACGCACTTTAGCTGAAGAAGAACTGGCACAACTTACTCCGAAACAAAAAGAATTAAAAGAAAAAATAAACGAAATCGAACATCCCTCTTCCCCATTTGATAAAAAAAATATCATCATGGAAATCAGAGCTGGAACCGGCGGTGATGAAGCGGCTTTGTTTGCTGGTGATTTATTTCGTATGTATTCCCGCTTCGCGGAACGACAAGGTTGGAAAACGGTTCTCCTTTCAACTAATCGTACAGGGATTGGCGGTTTTAAAGAAATAATTTTTGAAATTTCCGGTAAAAATGTTTATAGCAATTTAAAATACGAATCTGGGGTACACCGCGTCCAACGAGTACCAGAAACTGAAAAATCAGGTCGGGTCCATACTTCAGCTGCTACGGTAGCTGTGATGCCAGAAGCTGATGAAATAGATTTAAAAATCGATTCCAAAGACCTTATAATTGAAGCTTCAACTTCTACCGGTCATGGTGGTCAATCAGTCAACACCACTTATTCTGCTATTCGTATTACTCATAAACCAACTGGGATAGTAGTTAAATGCCAAGACGAACGTAGTCAACAACAAAATAAAGCCAAAGCTATGCAAGTTTTACGATCACGACTACTGGCCTTAGAAGAAGAAAAACGTCAACAAGCCGAATCAGCCTTACGTAAATCACAAGTTGGGAGTGGTGATCGTAGTGAAAAAATCAGAACCTACAACTTTCCACAAAACCGATTGACTGATCATCGTATTGGTTTAACACTACATAATCTTGACTTAATTTTAGATGGCGACATAGAAGAAATTATCTTGGCTCTAAAAAAAGCTTTCAGAGAAACAAATAATCAAGTTTAATTTTGTCGCAGAAATTTATGAAAATAACTAGAAAAGAAATTCTCAATCTTCTTGGATTGATTATATTTTGGCGACTATTATTGCAACTTTTTGCTTTTATTACTCGCTCGCGTCTTAGTTTAAATCCTGACCTGGCTTATGGTGTTGCCAATATCAACCCCTGGCCTAATACCTTACCCGGTTGGCTGTCCCCTTTTGCTAACTGGGATTCGGGTTGGTATTTATCAATCGCCGAGCGCGGATATTATTTTATTGACCAGACTACCAATGTGGTATTTTTTCCACTTTATCCATTGTTAATGCGTTATGTAGGTAAACTAACTGGTCTTGATTATTTAACAGCTGGACTCATTATTTCACAAATCGCAATCATAGCAGCCGTGATTTATCTTTATCAATTAATTAAAAATGATTATTCCCAATCAATAGCTTGGTCTAGTATAGTTTTTTTATTGATTTTTCCTACTGCCTTTTTTTTCACTTTAGTTTATACTGAAGCGCTTTTTATTTGTTTGGTGGTTATGACCTTTTATTATGCTAGAGAAAATAAATGGCCAATAGTCGGACTATTAGGATTTTTACTTGCGCTTACTAAACCCTGGGGGGTGGCTTTACTAATTCCCTTATTAGTTGAATATTATGAGTCGAAAAAATTCAATTTAAAAAAAACCGATCTCCAAATTTGGTATCTAACACTAATACCCTTGGGGCTTTTACTGTTTATGCAATACTTAAAAACAAAGTTTGGTTCTTATTTTATTTTTATGACCGGACAAAAAATGTGGCACGATGAAAACACCTACAATTTCTTTTTAACCTTCAAAAATTATTTGTCCAATATATTTATTCATATCTCTGACAATCTGCCTTACCAAACAGCCATTAGTTTGGATTTGGCATTCTTTACTTTTGGACTCATAGTGAGTGTTTATATCTTTTTAAAAATCAGAAAGTCTTATGGTTTATTCACCTTTTTTACCTGTCTAATACCTGCTCTAACTGGAATATTTGTTTCAATGTCTCGTTATCTGCTAGTGGCTTTTCCTATTTATCTACTATTAGCCCTCTGGTCGGAAAAAAATAAACTAATTCAATTTTTACTTTCTAGTATTTGTCTGATGTTTATAAGTTTTTTTCTTTTTTTATTTATACATAATTATTGGGTAGCTTAATTACTAAAAAATCCGATTATAAATATTTAATAAATTTTTTTAAAATAATTGTATAATGACTATTAGAGAAGCTTTACTATGGGCAATTAGTAAACTAAAAAAATCAAATTCACCTCAGCTGGATGCTGAGGTACTTTTAAGCTTCATTTTACATAAAGATAAATCATACCTCTTTACTTACCCAGAAAAAAAATTAACTGCTCACCAAATCAAAAAATTTATTAATCTAACTAAGCAACGAGTGAACAACTATCCTATTGCTTATTTAACCAGCTACAAAGAATTTTACGGTTTAAATTTTTATGTTGACAAAAGAGTTTTAATCCCACGGCCAGAAACAGAAATACTAGTTGAACAAGCTAGACTGCTAATAAATAAATATAAACTAAAAACCTTAGCTGATATTGGTACTGGCAGTGGTTGTCTAGCTATTTCTTTAAAAAAATTATTTCCCCGACTAAAAGTATATGCCAGTGACATTGACCTGAGAGCCATACAAGTAGCTAAAAAAAACGCCCACTTAAACAAGGTGCCAATCACTTTTAAAATAGGTGACTTATTAACACCCTATAAACAGCAGCCAATTGATATTTTTCTTGCGAATTTACCTTATCTTAGCCAGAAAGTATACTATCAAGCTCATACCATCAAACACGAACCAAAAACAGCGCTTTTTGCCAAAAAAAACGGACTCTACTATATTGAAGCTATTATACAAAGCCTAAATAAACTCAAATATAAACCACAGTATTTACTACTGGAAATAGATCCAAAACAAATAAAAAAAATCTCTACTTTGATAAAGCAAAAAGGATATTTACTAACCAGAAATAATAAAGGTTCATTGACAATAAAAATCAAATAGCCGTTCCGGCAGAAAGGAGTATCTTATGGAATGGGAAATATCGCCTGAAATTTTTGCTGAATACCGTCAAACGGAAAAAAAACTGCAGTTGGTTGACGATCAAATCGTCAACGCAATAAAAAAAATTTTTCTGACTTGGAATCAAACTGGTCCAGGATTTGGACTTAAAATCGAAAAAATTGATGGCTCCACTCATCAAGGTTTAGCTTGGTATATCTGTATTTATCAAAATCACCTTAGATACTATTTTGAAGAGTATCAAAAAGATCAAGTGATAATTACGCCTTATAGTACACCAATAAATCAGGTGATGGTTGTTCATTACTTAGGAAAGACAAAAACGGTCAGACCATTTATTGATCATAAAATTTTTAACTGTTCTAAACCATGTCAGGAGAACCGCTATGAAAGAAATCAATCAGCTGTTAGTTAAGATCCGCCAGCAATGGCAAAAAAAATCCCAAATCAACATTAACGATACACTTGATTTATATGAAAAAATCAAAATTTTAAACCGTAAGGAAAATAAACCTCTCAGATTGAGCATCAGCTTTTACAAACAAAAGCAAATAAAAAATATCAGCGGTATTGCTGATTATTTAGCCTTAGCGATTAAAAACAATTTTTTCACTTATCTCAACTGTGAGATGTTGGTCTGGAGAACCAGAAAAAAAATTAGTCAGGGTAAAAAAATTTCCTATCGCACTAGAGAAATAAAAAAATTGAAAATCCCTATTTTCAATATTATTGCCCTAGATGGGCAAACTATTCCGACTAATTTAAAAAAATATATTTAAAACCTGTCTAAAAATAAGTTAGACAGGTTTTTCAATTCCAAACAATATCTCGATTGCTAGGCACCACTAAAATCCAGGTTAAACCAGGTAATAAAATAATTTCCTTTCCTTGATTATAAAATTCGGTTGAAGAAAATTCAGTAGTTTTTTCCCAACTAATTTCCTGCCGTCCTGACTTCTGCAACAAATAACCTCTCCCTTTACCGACAATATCTAAAGATAATCGACCAACATTATCAACAACTGTTTCAGTCGGAATAATTTGAACAATAATATTGGCTACTTGGATCGGCAAATTTTGCCAACCATCATATTTGATTTGATTATTTTGATAGCGAGTAAAAAATCCGGTTTCAGAATCATACCTGAAATCGGCATCATATACTAAACCATCAGCGAAATCTATTGACAAAGATTTAATTAGCTCATTAACTGGCTGCTCATTAACCTGATAAAAAAAATTATCATAAACACCTACTTGCCTATCCTGGAGGGAAAAATTTTCCAAAGCTCGCAGTAATCTACCACTGCTGGTAAATAAATTATGGGGAGCTGATTTTTGGCTGTGCCGATAAAAATAAAGTGTACCTATTCCGGAAATCTCATTCAAGTCATAAACTGGGCTGCGCTTGATTAATTGTAATGCTTCTGGACTACCACCGGCATGAACATATAAAGCATTATATTCTGCTGCCCAATTAACAAAATATGGTCGCGCAGAACGCACTGGTCCGATTTCATCTATTTGTTTATTAAAATTAAAAATAGCCATAAGTCTCGTGGCTCCACCTTCCACTGGTGCTTCATAAATAACATCAGCCATTGCCAATCCACTCTGTGGACGGGCTAAAGAATGATTATCATACATTACTGCTACGGGATAAGTGGAAGAAGCTAAGAAAAATGTTTCAATAGAATTTTTATTTTCTGATAACAATTTATCTGTCTTGAAATTAGTCGCAACAATTTGTGGTTGTTGACGAGCAAAAATATAACTATTATTTGCAAGTATAACAAAACTACCAAAAACTACCCAAACAAAAAATCCCAAAAATAAAATAGCAATAATCTTATCTTTATAGATAAAAAATAAATCGTTAATTTTTTTGTTTTTTTTATTCATAACGCATGATAGTATATCCGTTTGGTATCTCTTCGGTAAAATTATACTTGGGACAATTTCCCCGACCGTGATCCTCTTGATAGGTTTCAAAATTTATCAGTTGTAAAATATAATAGGTATTCAAACAATCATAACTGCCAAATTCAAATTTTTTATAACGATAAAAATAATCAGTATTATTCAAGGGGTCTCTAAATTGACCAAGTACAATTTTTTCCTGTCGTAAAATAGGTAGAAAATCCGAACGACTTCCATCCGGCTTAACAGTCATATCCCAACCCTGCCAATCATCATCAGTAACCTCAGGATAACTTCCGTGTCGGTCATAATAAGTATCCAAAGCTTTTACAATCTGACTAAGATCGGCTTGACGTTTAGTATCCCTAGCTTTTGCCCGAAAATCTTCAAAGGCTATAAAAAAAATAATAGTTAAACAAGCTACAATAATCAAAGCGAAGCTCTTACGCAGTTTATTTATACCTTTAGTTTGTAACATATATTATACCTATTTGGTGATAAAATATATTTATATTATATCACAAATTTAATCCAAAAATTATTCCGCCCCGATATATAATCGGGGCGGAATTAAAAATTTTAAATAAAACTTATTCTTTTGTTTCGCTTTCGGTTGAGGTTTCTTTTGTTTCCTCGATAGTAGCTTTTTCAGCATCGCCTTCAACCGGTACATTCTCTGGCTCTACCTCAACTCGCGGTTGTTGTACCAAACAGATTGGTACATCATCCTCTAATAAAAGTTCAATCCCATTTGGCCACTTGATATCGCCAACTAAGATCACTTTACCAAAATCATCCAAAGGACTAATATCAATTTCCATTTTAGCAACTAAATCTTTGGGTAAGCAACTAATTGGTACATGATTTAGACTTTTCACTAAAATACCCCCTAACTCTTTTACTGCTTTAGAAGTACCAATAAACTCCAAAGGTAATTCAGTTGTCAATTTCTCATCCATCTTAACCACATATAGATCAACATGCAAAGCTTGATCAGTTACTGCATCCAATTGTACATCTTTAATTAAAACATTAAATGGTTTATACTCATCAATTGTCAACATAATTAGATTACTTTCACCAGCTTGGTTAAAAAGTTTCTGAAAACTATTTTTGGGGATAATCACATGAGCATTTTTTTTACTATGACCATAAACTTCTCCCAATACAAACCCTTGCTCACGTAGGGTTTGGGGTGAAACATCTAATGGCCTGGTTTTTACTTTTAATTCAAACATATTTATTTTTAACAATTACGTGCTATCTATATTAGCAAATAAACATAAGTAGTCAACCCCCAAATCCTATCAACGGTCATGTACGTAAATGCTTTGAACCAACCCTAGGGCTAATAAAACTGAAACGATTGATGATCCCCCAGCTGAAACCAATGGTAAAGGCACACCGGCAACTGGCAAAAAGCCAACATTCATACCTATACTAATCATCATTTGTGAAAACAAATAAATCATCACCCCTAAAGCTATAAATTTACCAAAATCAGTTCGTGCTAACCGTAATGCTAATAATAAACGATAAAAAAAGAACAAATAAACAGCTAAAAATATAAAAGTACCCAAAAAACCAAAATTTTCCGCAACCACAGCAAAAATAAAATCGGTTTGTGCTTCAGGTAAAAAATCTAACTGCGATTGAGTACCAAAACCCAAACCTCGTCCCCATAGTCCACCCGAACCAATAGCCACCTTGGCTTGAGTAATATTGTATGCTTCCCCTAACGGATCAGCAGTTTGATTGATGAAAGTCAAAATCCTGGTTTTTTGATAAGGTTGTAACAGATATTGCCAACTAACCAAAGCACCTACTAAAAAAAACAACACTAACAACAAATAATTCCAACGGCGCAAAGGTAAAAAAATAATCGCAACCAACCATATTATAAATAAAATTAAAGCCGAACCTAAATCAGGTTGTTGAATGGTTAAAGCCATTAGCACAGCGGTAAAAAACCCAGAAATAAGTGTCAGCCGCCAAGCATTATGATGACTAACTGAGCCAGAAAAAAATCTTGCTAAAAATATTATATACAAAACTTTAACAATTTCTATGGGTTGAATACTAATTGGACCAAACACAAACCAAGCCTTAATATTTCTAATTTCTTGTCCAAAAAAAAGGACGGACACAAGCAAGATAACTGCAACAACATACGATAACCAACCATAATGCTGCCAAACCCGATAATTACTGCGCATCAAGAAAAAATATCCACCCAAACCAACAACTATGGCCAAAATTTGTTTAGTAAAAAAAGCATTTTTACCAATCGAATCATCCAAACTAAAAAGAATTACCAAACCAAAAATCACTAAAACAAAAACAGCAGCCATAAGCAGCCAATCAGATTTAATTATTTTATTAAACCAAATTTTCATCTATAAAATCAACGTATTATATTTGGCCCAGCAGGAACCAATCTAATATTATTCTCCGACAAAGAATCAGGAAAAACTAAAACTTCTGTTCTTAAACCTGTTATAAAACTTTGTGGCCAGGAAATTTCAATCAAACGTTTTTCATTACTTCGCAAATCATTTACTAATAGAGAATATATCCCTACCAAACGACTACCTTGCCAAACTAAAAGTTGGCATTCAACAGCCCAAAAATTATGAGGCGAGACATTATTTAATTCAAAACTAAAACGAGTCTGTTTTGCTGCTGGATTGGTACTATCATACTTAATATTCTCAGCTTTTACATTTGGTCGTAACCAACGATTGTTTTTATCAAGTTGTGAAGTCTCTCTTACTCTCTGCCACAACTGACGTTTAATAAAAAGTCGAGCCGAGGCAACTTGAGTATTTTCCGACAGCTGAAAATGAATTAGGTATTTTTTGTCACTTGGCAAAACACTAGTTACTCTAGGTTCGGTTGTTTCAGTTCCTAAAATATAATAATATTCAATTTCCTTAAGCCACCAACGGGAATTGGGATTTTCTACTAACGTCGACAAATCATAGCCACTAAGATCACCACTAGCTAAGGTTTGACCAATCGTTAAAGGCAGAGGTGCAGTATCGTTTCTAATACGTTCATAGTCAATATTATTGGTTGTCAATTCGAAAAGCATCAACCGGTGCTGCGGAGTCGAACTTATATATCTATATAATTGCCAACCCGCATTGATATAAACTGCCAACAAAGCCAAACACACTAAAACAAAAAACAACATTCTTAGTTGCAAACGGTGAGTTACCCACCAATAACTAACCGATAACTCTTTATTGGTCAATTGTCCATATTCATCGGTCATATTATTATTCTAAACCATTTTAAATTTTTTATGAAGTCAATACAAAATTGATACATAAAATCAGTCAACAACCCTGATTCTGTCTAGTCAACCTATCAAATCAAAAAAAGACTGGGGCTGATAAAAAAAAACAATTATGCTATAATAAAATCAATAAAAATTAAAAATTATATGATTATTGAAACAACTAAAGATCTCTTTTGGTTATTATTTGGACTTTCCCTGGTTATTTTAACTCTATTTATCTGTTGGGGTATGTTTTACATGATTATGATGGTTAAAGATATGCGTGAGACTGTAAAAAATCTAAAAAGGAAGTTGGATCTATTAGAAGAATTTCTTACCACCGTTAAAGAAAAAATTTCCGACACTTCACTTTACTTAAAAACTATCTTCGAAACTTTCATCAAAATCACTGGTTGGTTTGAACAAAGAAAAAATTCGGTGACCGAAGAAGGTGGAAATAACAAGAAATCTCAATCTAGAAGAAAATAACTAAGCTTTATTTTACTTGATTTTTACAAATTTTGTCACTAAATGATTTTTGTTTTATAATTAAATACTAGCACAGATTAAAAACAGAGAAGGCAAAACCGCCCAATTGGCTCTGTTTTTTATTATAAAATTAATTACATGAGTTTTGTTCACCTTCATGTTCATAGTCACTTTTCCCTACTTGATGGTTTATCAAAAATTGATGAACTAGTAGAGAAAGCCGTTTCTTACCACATGCCAGCCGTAGCTCTAACTGACCACGGTGTCATGTATGGAGCGATTGAATTTTATCAAAAATGCAAAAAGGCTGGTATTAAGCCCATTATCGGTGTGGAAACCTATTTAGCACCCCTGAGCCGTTTTGATAAATCAAATTCGGAAAATAAATATTATCATTTAACACTGCTAGCCAAAGATTTTGTAGGTTACAAAAATTTGACCAAACTAGTAACTATCGGCCAACTGGAAGGTTTTTATTATAAACCCCGTATCGATTGGGAGGTGTTAATGTCACATGCAACCGGGCTAGTCTGCCTTTCCGGGTGCTTAAAAGGTGAATTATCAAGTTATCTAATTAAAAAAGATCTAATTGGTGCCAAAAAAATCATTACCAAATATATCAACTTATTCGGCCAGGATAATTATTATTTGGAAGTTCAACACCATCCGGGAATTCCTGAACAAGCCCAAATCAATGAAATGCTTTTTAAACTAGCCAATGAATTTGGATTAAAAACTGTTGCCACCAACGACGTCCACTATTTATTAAGCGAGGATGCCGAAGCACACGATACTCTGATTTGCTTGCAAACCAAGAGCAAAAAATTTGAGTCCAATCGTTTATCTTATCTTCATGATGATTTTTCTTTTCGCTCACCTCAAAGAATGTTGCAGGATTTTAGGGATCACCCCGAAGCTATTGAAAATACTTTAGAAATTGCCACTAAATGCAACCTGGAAATACCTATGGGTGAATATTTACTTCCCCAATACGTTTTACCCAAAAATATTTCCCCAGAACAGGAACTGAAAAAACTTTGTGAACAAGGTTTGCCACGACGCTACCCCGAACAATTTGACAATCCATCAATTAGAGAAAGATTAAATTACGAACTATCAATCATCAATAAAACCGGCTTTGCTTCATACTTCTTGATTGTTCAAGACTTTGTTAATTGGGCAAAAAACAACGGTATCATCGTTGGACCGGGTCGTGGTAGCGCGGCTGGATCGATCGTCGCTTATTTGACCAATATCACCAATATCGATCCCTTGGCATATGATCTATTGTTCGAGAGATTTTTAAATCCCGATCGAATTTCTATGCCTGATATTGATTTAGATTTTGCCGATACCAGACGAGATGAAGTAATACATTATGTGGAAAATAAATACGGACATGACCACGTTGCCCAAATCATAACATTTGGAACCATGGCTGCCAGAGTTGCAGTTAGGGATGTGGGACGCGTTTTGGGTTTTCCTTACTCTTATTGTGACCAACTGGCTAAACTAATACCAATGTTTACAACCTTAGACCAAGCTTTACAAGAAAGTTCGGAACTCAAAGAAAAATATACCAACGAAGAAGATACCCGGACAATTATAGATACGGCCAAAAAATTAGAAGGTATCTCACGTCATACATCAACTCATGCCTGTGGAGTAGTAATCACCCCACAACCACTTGTCAATTATTTACCATTGCAATACGCCGCTTCTGACGATAAAACTATTGTTACTCAATACTCATTACACGCAGTTGAAGATTTGGGACTTTTAAAAATGGATTTTTTGGGTTTAAAAAATTTGACTTTAATTGAATCAGCCGTTGAAATTATTGCCAAAATACATAATCAAAAAATTGATGTAGAAAAAATACCCGTCAATGACAAAAAAACTTTTGCCTTATTACAAAAAGGAGATACCGCGGGAGTATTTCAATTGGAATCCAGCGGTATGCGTCGCTATCTGAAAGCCTTACTGCCCACTGAACTGGAAGACATTATTGCCATGGTCTCACTCTATCGACCTGGTCCAATGGAATTTATTGAAGATTATATCAAAGGTAAACACGGTTTGAAAAAAATCTCATATATTGAACCAAAATTAGAACCAATCCTAGCCAAAACTTATGGCATAGCCGTTTATCAAGAACAGATTATGGAAATTGCCAGAAAACTGGCTCAATTTACTTATGCTGAAGCAGATGTCTTACGTAAAGCTGTAGGTAAAAAAATAAAATCATTACTTGATACTCAAGAGAAAAAAATGATCACTGGTATGGTGCAAAATGGCATTGCAGAAAAAACGGCCAAAAAAATCTGGGAATTCATCTTGCCCTTTGCCAGATACGGTTTCAACCGCGCCCATGCTGCCTGTTATGCTATGATTGCTTATCAAACGGCTTATTTGAAAGCCAACTATCCAACTGAGTTTATGGCTGCTCTACTGACCGCCAACCAGAGTAATTTTGATCGGGTAGCCAAAGAAATTGAGGAATGTAAAAAAATGAACATCGCCGTACTACCTCCTGATATCAATGAAAGCTATTCTACTTTTACTGTAGTCGCAGAAACTATTGGCAGCGAAAATCCGCGTATTCGTTTTGGGCTGACTGCTATCAAAAATGTCGGTTTAGGTGTAGTTAAAGCAATTATTAAAGAAAGGAAAAATAATGGTCATTTTAAAAATCTAACTGATTTTCTTTATCGCGTTCACAGTAAAGATTTAAATAAAAAATCTTTGGAATCATTGATTAAATCAGGCACGCTGGATACCTTCGGCGAACGAGAACAAATGTTAGAAAATTTGGAAAAACTTCTCCAATACAATAAATATGCTACAAATAATATTAACTCAAAACAAACAAATCTTTTCGGTCTAACCAGTCAACCCATACCACCTCTAAACCTAATTCCCGCTACAAAAGAAGCAGATGATGCTAAAAAACTAGCCTGGGAAAAAGAATTACTCGGTCTCTATATAACTTCCCACCCTTTAAAAAGTCTGGCACCTTACTTAAATAAAACCACTTTTAGAGAATGTAAAAATTTATCAGATCACTTAAACCAAATCATTCAAGTTGTCGGTATGATAGAAAAAATTAAAAAAGTTATCACTCGTAAAAACGAAACTATGTTATTTGTGACTTTTGCTGATCACACTGCCACTACTGAAGTGATCGTCTTCCCAAAACTTTACAAAAATTATCGTGAATTGTGGCAAGAAAGTAATATTCTGTTGATTAAAGGCAAAGTGTCAAATAAAGACAATGAACTAAAAATTATTGCCGAAGAAGCCAGAAAGCTGGATATAGAAAATATCAAACTTAACCATACGAAAAAAAATGAGACACCAACTTCGACTTCCGGTCAAACTATTTTACAAATTATTCAGCAAAACAATAAACTACTACTACAGTTACCTCTCCAAACCAAAGCTAAGTTAATTGATGAACTAAAAAAAATATTTCAAAATCATCCTGGCGATCAGCAGGTATTGCTAATTGTCAAACAAGAAAAACAAATCAAAAAAATTGCTACTAATTTCTCAATTAGTTATAATGAAATAGTCAAACAAAAAATCGAGCTTGCTTGGCAAACTTATGGCCACTAACAAAAAAAATCAAATCAAACCTGCTATTTCCAAAGTCAATCGCCAGATTGCTATCGGTTTTGTTTTGGTCACTATTGTGTTGATAGTGATTATTGCTTATTTTTCTCTTTCCCAGGCAAAAATTATTATTACTCCTCCAATATTTGATATTACCCATTCCACCGAACTACAAATTTTACCAGAAGTGACTTCTACTTTAACTGGTTCCAATATTCTGCCAGGCGTAGTAACTTCTACAACTATTACTGTCTTTGATACCTTCATACCAAGCGAACAAACAAATACTGCCAATAAAGTAAGTGGAATGGCAACAATTATAAATAACTATTCACGCAATCAAACTCTAGTAGCCACTACTAGATTACTAACACCAAATAATCTTTTATTCCGTACTACTGAAACAATAGTTGTACCGGCTGGTGGTCAAACAAAAGTCAGAATTGAAGCGGACGAACCAGGAGAAGGCTTTATTATACCACCTACCACCTTTACTATTCCTGGACTTTGGGAGGGATTACAACAGTTTATCTACGCTACTACCGAAGAAGAATTAAACTTACAAACAAGCACGATAAAAAATATTACTTTGGCTGATTTAGAAAAAGCCAAAGAAATTTTACTTCTCCAAGCCAACAATCAAGCTAAAGCAGAAATCCTAAATCCTACAGATTATTATATTTTGACTGATGCCCAACTAATTTCAACCTCGTCCTCTGACCCTATTGGTTCCAATGTTGAACAATATACTATGAGTATCACTACTAAAGTTGATTTGATAGTTTTTAACAAAAATGATTTAGAAAAGGTAGTTGTCAATAATTTAAAAAACTCACTTACCAACAATCAAACCTATCTAAACCATGATCTGAACTCGCTTACTTACGAATTGCTTGATTATTCACTTTCCCCTCCTTCAGCTAGTATTAAAACCAGTATCAATGGTTTAGCTACCAATGATATTTTGGAAAATTTCAATAAAAAAGACATCTTAGGTTTTTCCGAAACTGCCATTAAAGAATATTTCCAGAAAAAATATAATATTTCCCAAATTGAAGTTGTTTTCTATCCAGCTTGGGTAAAATCTGTTCCTCCCCTAGCAGATAAAGTTAAAATAATTATAAATCTGCCACCGAATAAATAATTTCCCCTAAATTGACAAAAATTACAAATATTTATAAACTAAATGCACCGGCATAAGATTTTTGAAAAATCCTAAACAGAGAGAAAAAGCCCTGGGCTGAAAGCTTTTTCTAGGCTAATTTCAAATACTACCAACCGGGTTTCTGTTGGAACAGGAAAAAAATAAATAGGTTTCAAAATGAGTGTCTCTATACCAAACATGGTTTAGAGAAATTCGGGTGGAACCGTCCTGAGCATAATCGAAGGACCCCGAAAACCAATGGTTTTGGGGATTTTTTATTTAAAAAGCCCCTGAAATTAATCAGGGGAAACAATTTGTTCCTTGTAGTGGACTTTACAAAACTTATTGATGGAAATATCTTCAATGATGTTTACAATAACTTCAGCAGAAGTTTCTCCGATAACTTCAATGACATCATTGTCAACTTCCCAATTGGGACCGGGTAAAATTTTTACTACCACGTTGGGTAAATTGAGTGTTAAAATTTTTTTAATAGCTGCCCAAACCATGACACTGGTAGGCAAATTTTCTTTCAGAGCAAACATTAAACCGTCATTGGTTAAGAAAATAGATTCAACAATCATTTTTATACTCCTTTATTTATAGTTTAAAATGAACAATTAATTATATAATATAAATTAAATTTAAAAATATGTCAATATTCAAAGAATCAGACAAAAAAATAGAGCTTGACGCACTGCGTCACTCTGTCTCTCACTTGCTAGCTGCTGCTGTATTAGAACTTTGGCCAGGCACCAAAAATACTATTGGTCCGGCAATTGCCAACGGATTTTATTATGACTTTGAATTTAAAAAACCAATTTCCGAAAATGACTTACCAAAAATAGAAGAAAAGATGCATACACTAATAAAAGATTGGGATGAATTTAAACGTGAGGAAGTAAGTATCAATAAAGCCAAACAAACTTATGGTGACAATCAATACAAATTAGAATTAATTGAAGAATTTTCCCAAGCCGGCAAAACTTTAAGCTTTTATCATTCTGGTAAATTTACTGATCTGTGTCGGGGTGGACACGTGACAAAACCAAACAAAGAATTGAAGCATTTTAAATTGCTATCACTGGCAGGGGCTTATTGGCGCGGTAGTGAAAAAAATACCATGCTCACCCGTATTTACGGCACGGCCTTTTTTTCAAAAAAAGAATTGGAAGAATACTTACAAAAACTGGAAGATGCCAAAAAACGCGACCATCGTAAAATCGGTCAAGAACAAGAACTTTTCTTTTTTGACTCTTTAGTTGGAAAAGGACTACCAATGTGGCTACCAAAAGGTACTATTATAAAAAACGAAGTGGAGAAGCTGGCGATGGAACTGGAAAATAAATACGGTTATGAAAGAATTTCCACCCCCCATCTAGCTAAACAAGAACTATATCTCACCTCCGGTCATTTGCCCTATTATCAAGACTCAATGTATCCAGCAATGGAAATGGATGATGGTACCTATTATTTAAAAAGTATGAATTGCCCTCACCATCATCTAGTATTTAAAGCAAAACCCAGAAGCTACCGAGATTTGCCAATCAGACTAGCTGAATACGGTACAGTCTATCGCAATGAACTCTCCGGTACCCTAGCTGGACTCTTGCGGGTTAGATCTTTGCAGATGAACGATGCTCATATTTATTGTCGTAAAGATCAAATTAAAACTGAAGTAAAAAAAGTAATAGAATTGAATTTAGAATTATTTAAGATTTTTGGATTAAATAATTTCTGGTTTAGATTGTCAAAGTGGGATCCAAATCATAAAGAAAAATATGTCAATGAACCAGCCAACTGGGAATACTCTCAAAATATCCTTCGTGAAGTTTTACAAGAAAACAAAGTTGATTTTGTTGAAGCTGATGACGAAGCTGCTTTTTATGGTCCAAAAATTGATGTGCAATTTGAGTCAGTCATTGGCCGGGAAGAAACTATGTCCACTATTCAACTTGATTTTGTGGCTAAAACAAAATTCAACCTTACTTATACTAACCATGATGGTAAAGACAATAATGAAATATTTGTTATTCATCGTGCCCCCCTATCTACCCACGAACGATTTATGGCTTTTTTGATTGAACACTACGCCGGCGTCTGGCCAATTTGGCTTTCGCCGGTACAAGTAGCAATAATTTCAGTTGGCAAAGAACATCATGATTTTTGTCAGCAACTGGCTAGTGAATTTAAAAAATATGACATCCGTACTAATGTTGACGATGCCAATGAAACTGTGGGCAATAAAATACGTAAAGCCAGTCATGACAAAATTCCTTATATTTTGGTAATTGGTGACAAAGAAATAAAATCTGATCAACTAATGGTCAGAGTCCGCGGACAAGAAAAACTCTTAACTATTGGAAAAAAAGAATTTATCGACCGCTTGATACAGGAAACAAACGAACGTCAATAATAAAAATCATAAAACAAACCCCATTTTCGGGGTTTGTTTTATGATTGACAAAATATGAATAATTTGCTATTATTTATAGTTCGTAATATTAAAAATTCATTAATTAAATAAAAAGGATTCAGAAATGAAAGATTCACCAGTTACAAATACTGAAAAAAAAGTTGATTCCGAATTCAGGAAAATATTTTCTTGTGATCATGTACTAGTGCGTGTACCCCTTCCAAATAAATATATGCGCTATGATAAAGCGCATAAATTCTTAAATAAGGAAAATAAATTAGTGTTTATACCTAGTAACTTTGTACGTGGATTTTTATTTCCAGGTACGAAAATGATAATGTATATACATTACTATATTTCAGAAGATTATTTGGGTGGAATTATTGTAGCTCAAATTGAATTACAAAAAAAAATATATCCTGATAATCGCGTGCAGTACATTCTTAATGTAAGACCACAATCAAATGTTGGGCCTAAATACGAACTCAAAATTATCGCAAATAAGCCAAATAGAAACGATGACCTTGGTTATCTAATATGTATTGAGGGCAAAGCAATTGGTAAAATTGCTTGCCGAGAGATTGTATAAAAAAACAAGGGACAGCTATCAAGCTGTCCTTTTCATTTTGTTTAAATTTTAATATCTCTAGTTATACCAAGCCAAAAAGATTTTGTACCACTTTGTACGGCTTTTACCCCTTGGTTTAGAAATTTTAATTTTAAACTTTGAATATGATATTCTGTCAACAGAAAATTACCAATAAAAGTATCGTACCCAAACTTTGTACCATTGGCTGTATCAGCCAAAATTGCTTCGGCATCACTGCCAACAAAAAAATGCTTATTATAATCTTGATCAGTGAACATGATAAATACCATATTTTCTCCTTTATTTTATAAATTGATAAACAACTATTTGCTAGTAAACTACTTTAAAATAATATATTTGTCAATAAATCTTGACATAAAGAAAATATTTTGTTAAACTAATATGATTTTTTACATGGAGGAAAAATGTTCGTTTACATTATTTATTTTCTAATTGTCATGCAAATGCTGGCCTGGTTGTTTTTTTCGCTAAAAGGCGGAAACATTACTGATAAACAGTTCTATCTGTTTACTTTGGGAATGCTTTTGGGGCAATTTGGCGCCTCAATAGAGACATTTATAAATAATTCCTGGGGAACATTTGTGGTACAATTATACTTTTTTATATTTACATTGATTGGTGGTATTAAAAGATACCGTCTAACTAAAAAAAGGACTACACAATAGTAGTCTTTTTTATTTAAAACTATAAAATTAATATAAAAAAACGGACTTACGTCCGTTTATGATTAACTCTCATCTCTACTTGACCAGTTTTTTTAAAACCCAACTTTTTATAAAATTTATGATTTTTTTCAACACAATTTAAAATAACCTTATAACAACCAATTTTTATAGATTGGGATACAAGATATTTGATCAAATTTTTACCTATCCCCAGACCTCTCATATTTTTTTCTACTACAATATTTTCTATATGACCATATGGCCTACCACTATGAGATAAATTTAATTGAACCAAAAGCATGCCCGTACCAACAATATTATTTTTGTATTTAGCGATAATTAATATATAATTATTATCATTTATAATCCTTTTAAGGATTGCTGCATATTGTTTATTGCTTTTTTTTATATTATTCACAACATCAACTGGGCTTAATTGGTAAAGTAATAATAAAATGGAGTTTAAATCACTCAATCTTGCTTTTCTTATGATAAAAATTTTTTTCATTTTTACTCCTAATTAAATATTAAAAAACTATATAAATCACACTAACATAAAATAATTCTTGATTCAAGAACATTTTTATCATATAATACAAAGCACGAATTTATGACAAAAAAACTCAAATACTATCTATTTGTGATTGGTTGCCAAATGAATTTATCCGATGCGGAAAGACTGGAAACAATCCTCCAAACCATCGGCTATACCAAAACAACCATAGAAGCAGAAGCTGATTTTATCGGTGTGGTTTCTTGTGCGGTCAGACAAAAAGCCATGGACAGGATTTATGGAAAAATCAGACGATGGAATCTAATGAAAGAATCACGTCCGCTTATCACTCTGCTAACAGGTTGTGTGCTTAAACATGACAAAAATAAACTCAAATATGAATTTGATATTTTACTGGATATGAAAGATATTCAAAAACTTCCCCAAGAATTGAAAATCCGCCAAGCCCAACTGGGTGATTTTATTCCGGCTACTTCCTATCTGCAGATAAAACCAACTTATGAATCCGGCTACAAAGCTTATGTGCCAATTATGACTGGGTGTAATAAATTTTGTACTTATTGTGCTGTCCCCTATACCAGGGGTCCTGAAGTATCTCGTAGTGCTGAAGAAATTTTTGAAGAAATAAATACTTTACTAAAAAAAGGCTACAAAGAAATTACTTTACTTGGTCAAAACGTAAACTCCTACGGTCTTGATAACAAAGATACTCGTAGCCCAAATTACAAAAAAGCTATGCTGACTTTTCCCGAACTTTTACATGAAATCAACTCCTGGCGTGGTAATTTTTGGCTACGTTTTGTTACCTCTCACCCTTACGATATGTCAGATGAACTAATTAATGTAATGGCAGAAAAAAAACATCTTACTGAATATATGCATTTACCAGTCCAATCAGGTAGCGATAAGATACTAAAAAAAATGAATCGTAATTATACGGTTAAACATTATTTAAATAAATTAAAAAAAGTACGTTCAACAATTCCTATCATCTCTTTATCTACGGATATTATTGTTGGTTTTTCCGGTGAAACAGCTAAAGACTTTAGGCAAACAGCCCAACTAATGGATAAAGTTGGTTATGACATGGCTTATATTTCGCAATATTCTCCTCGACCCGGGACTTCTGCTGCTAGACTATATCCTGATGACATATCACGAGAAATTAAAAAACAACGCGAATATCAACTCAATGAAATTCTTAAAAAAACGGCTTTCACCTATAACCAAAAATTTTTAAATAAAACTACCTCTGTACTGGTAGATGGGATAAAAAATAAAAAACTTCACGGTAAAAACCGAGAATTTAAAACTGTGCAATTCCCAGGCCCCAAAAAACTGATCGGTAATTTTGTTAATGTAAAAATAAATAAAGCTGGTACTTGGGGATTATCAGGTACCATAAAAAAATAATGTCCAAGAAAAAAATTTTAATAATATTAGGACCAACTGCCTCAGGTAAAACTGAATTGGCTTTACGTTTGGCTAAAAAATTCAATGGCTTTGTAATATCAGCTGATTCAAGACAACTTTATAAAGAAATGAATATTGGTACGGCTAAACCGAAGGGTAGAATATTGAATTTTGAATCTGGAATAAAGAATATAAATACAGTTTATTCTGTTCAAAATATTCCACATTTTATGCTAGATATAATAAATACAAATAAATTATTCACTTTGGCTGATTGGCTTAAAATTACCAAACAAATATTAAACTCCAAAATTCTAAATTCTAAATTCCAGATTCCAATAATCTGTGGTGGTACTGGACTTTATATTTCAGCTCTAGTTGATAATTATGATTTACCCCAAGGTAAAGTTGATTTGCTTTTACGAAAAAAACTAAATAAGCTATCACTTTTATCATTACAAAAAAAATTAAAAAAACTTGATTTAGCTGCGTATGAAACAATCGACCAACAAAACAAGATTAAAATTATCAGAGCACTAGAATATGTTTTAACCAATCAACGTATCTTTAAACCAAAGACTAATCAAAAATCATCTTATAAATTTTTACAAATTGGATTGAATATACCACGAGAAAAACTTTACCAAAGAATAAATCAACGAGTAGATAAAATGATAAAAAACGGTCTAATCGAAGAAGTCAAACGACTTACTAAAAAATATTCAGCTAATCTACCGTCAATGTCTGGAATTGGTTATAAACAGATTCAAATGTATTTAAATAACAAAATAGACAAAACTCAAGCAATTGAAATGATAAAAACTGATACCAGACACTATGCCAAAAGACAACTCACTTGGTTTAAGAGAAATAAAAATATTATTTGGATTAAAAAATATCATACTGCCGAAAAATTAGTAAAAAATTTTTTACAAAATTAAAGGGAGCATGCTGCTCCCTTATTTTAATAGAATTTTTGAATTTTTTTCTTTATCATCTCAAAATTTTTTGACTTAATGTGCAACCGATCTTCCCGGTGCCAATCATTTGCCTCTTCATTCGGCAAAAGTTCAAATAATTTGAAATGTTTTTGAAATCTCCTAGGAGTAAATAAACTTATTTGATCCCCAAGTTTTCCAATTAATCTTATTGCCACGATTGAATTATTATCACCCTGACGAAACATTTCAGCTTTCAATAACCCCAAGTTGGGTTTAATACCTTGTTGATACTCTTTTAAAATATCAACATAGACTAAACCTTTTTCCTTCTTAATGTTTACAAATAGATTTTGTGTTAGGATTTTATTTTGCTGATATTCAGCGGTGATGATATTTATGTAATCACTAATTACTTCGTCATTTTGTCCGTTTTCTATCCAAACACGCAATTTCTCGTACAAAGTTTGACGATTCTCCTGACGGGAGACCGGATTAACAAAATAGCTGGGACCATAAAATGTTCCCATTAGATAAATATTCGCTAGTGGCGAATAACCATTACTATTAATTTGACCTTCAAATTTATTGGCGTCAATGTCAAGTTGATCATAAAATTTTTGGTCAAAACAACCCTTTAAATAAGACAAGTATCCATCTAAATCATCATGAAATACAACGAAATCAACCTTTCTTTTTAACCATTCACCAATTTCTACCATACTGGTAGCCGAGGGGGCAAACTCCCCGGGTAATACGCGGGCATTTTTACCCAAACGATCAACAATTTGATGATAGTTTGAAATATTTTTTTCTTTATTTTCGTGATGATCAATATATACCACTTCAATACCAAAATTGATGAGAGTTTTTATTAAATCAACTATTTGATCTGATGGACCTAGATCCACCAGGGCAACTTTTTTTATTTTATTTAATAAAATAAACTCTGCTATCAATAATAGATGAATATAAGATAGAAAGGGTTGTATGGCAAACCCTTTAATACCATTGATTATGGTATGGATTATGGGCTCCATAACTCACCTCCATGAATTTAATTTATAATTTTATTAATTTTTAATATACAAAATAATGTCAATAAACGACTGCTTAGTATATCTGACTTTCAACATTTTGTCAAGTATATAAAAAAGGCAGTCTAACTGCCTTTAGTTTGATTATTAAAGTTTGGGGATATACCCAAACGTGTAATAATTTTTTCAGTCATGGAAACTGAGATAGTAAATAAAATTTGTTTCTGGTAAATATAAATTATGGTTTTTTCTTCATTGTCTCCGCAGATTTTAATTTTTATTTTTTTTATCTCCGGTAATTTTTTATCAGTAAAAAATTCTAAAATTTTTTCTTTAGAGCAATACAAACCTTCGGAAAAGGTTTCACCAACAATAATCGAATCAGCCATCATAGCCGTTAACCAATTTTGATCATTGGTTAAAAAACCGTCATAAAATATTTTTCCGAAATCATAAAAAAAAGAAGAGTCAGTCGTTGGGTGTTTTTCCTGAGATAAAGCAGAAGAAATGCTCAGTACAATTAAACCAGCCACAAAAAAATGCGTTAAACGCATAGATCCTCCCTGATATTAAGTTGTTAAATAAGTTTTAAATAAACTGAATCTTTACATTTTACAACTTCCAATAAAAAAGTCAATCTAAACTATATATAAAAATCAGGTGAGTAATTTGATAAGTAATTCTTCAACTTTCACCGGATCTGCTTTACCTTTGGATTTTTTCATAACCATACCAATTAAAAATTTAAGCACAGCAGTTTTGCCCTGTTTATACTGGCCAACTTGACTATTATTTTCAGATATTACTTCTTTTATCAAATCTTCAATATCACTACCTGATGTTTGTTGAAGATCAAGTTCATCCATAATATCTGACGGGTCTTTACCAGTAGTAAACATTTTTTCTAAGATTGCCTGGGCAGCAGTAGAATTTACCCGTCGGGTAAAAACTAATTGCAAAAATTCGGCCATATTTTCTGGAGTGATTTTCAAATCAACCACCTCTAAATTATTTTTATTTATTAATTGTAATAAATTATTCAATAACCAATTAGCTACCAATTTGGCAATTTTATCTTTGTATTGTTCTTGGATTTCTGCAACTGTACCTTGCAGATTATCTCCTGATTCTAACCAAGCTAAAAATTCAGAATATACTTTTTCTGCATAACGATCAAATCCCGAAAAAGACAGCAAAATATTTACCTCTGATAATTTAAAACCATATTCACCAATCAGACGATGTCTGGTTTGATTCGGTAATTCAGGTATCTGTTTTTTTATTGTAGCTACCTCTGGTGAAGTTAAAATAAGTGGGGGTAAGTCAGGTTCCGGAAAATAGCGATAATCACTAGCTTCTTCTTTGACCCGTTGTTCAACTGTTATGTTTTTTTGTTCATCCCATCCCCTAGTACTCTGACAATCAGGTGGGCTACCGTCTTGCCATAATTTTGTCTGACGTTTAATTTCATACTCCAAAGCTCGTTCCACTGATCGAAAAGAATTTAAATTTTTTATTTCGGTCTTAGGATACAACTTATTATCACCAGCAGGACGCAAAGAGACATTAGCATCACAACGAAGTTGCCCTTTTTCCATATCAGCATCAGATATACCAAGTAGCCACATAATTGCTCTCAATTCTTGCAAAAATATTTTGGCTTCTTGAGGGGTGTGGAAATCAGGACGCGTCACAATTTCTACCAAGGGTGTTCCCGCACGGTTAAAATCAATTAAGGCATAATCTGCTTGGTGAAAATTTTTGGCTGCATCTTCTTCCAAATGCAACCTTTCTATACCAAATTGTTTTTCGCCATCAGGCAACAATATTTCCAAAAAACCATAGCTGGCTAAAGGTTGATCATACTGAGAAATCTGATAACCCTTGGGTAAATCGGGATAAAAATAACTTTTACGATCAAATTTTGAGTGTTCATTTACTTTCAAATTCAAGGCAAGTGCCGCTTTGATACCCAAAAATATAGCTCGCTTGTTAGTTACAGGTAATATTCCTGGATGTCCCATACAAATAGGGCAAACATTCTTGTTTGGTTCAGTGATGTCAAATTCATTGGCACAACTACAAAACATTTTTGATTTTGTTTTGAGTTGAACGTGTATTTCCAAACCAATAATCGGTTCATATTTCATAGGGAAATTTTATCATACTAAAAAAAATAAAAAAAGCTTGTCATAAACAAGCTTTTATTAATTTAAATAAAATTACTTAAGTCCTTCCACCAAATGTGGAAAATTTTTTTCATCATTTTATTGGCTTCAGTTTCGCCACATTTTTTAATCATGTCTTTATATCGGGAAATTATTTTTTGACGAAATTCTTCTTCTTTTTCCAATAATTCTTGGAGTAAGGGTGGACAAGTTTGGCACAATGGTACCACTTGTGTTTTTAGCTGCAAGGCTGAACTAATATTATCAAACTCAATTTCGATGTCAAAATCTCTTCTCCCTGACGGAACTTCATCCGATTTAAAATAAGAATTAATATCAAAGAACATAACTCCTCCTTATATTTTGTTTTAGAATATATATTTATGTAAAATTTTATAAATCTTATTGTTTACTTCTAGTTTTGTCAAGAGATGACCAGCTTCATAACATTCTACCATATAAAAATCAGAAAATTCACGTGCGATCTCAAAAAAAACTTTTTCCGCCAACTGTAAATGGTTTAGATCACTTTCATGTAGATCTCTTTTCACCCCGCCGACATAATCACGATGACCCTTTTTATCAACTAAACTTTGAGCAACTGTGGCTGGTACATGTAAAACCAATGTAGCATCGGGTTTGGGAATACCTAAAATATTGTATTCAAAATCATATAACCAATTAAAAAAAATTTTGCGTTCTTCCTTGTCTTTGATTTTTGCCCCCTGATGACCCATATTAGCCGAAACATAACGATTGGCAATTATTAACGTTTCAGTAGCCAACATCTTTTCTATTTCTTTTTTGATGGCAAACCTATCTAAAGCATAAAAAACTGATGCTTGATAAGGACCGATTTCATCCAGACTACCAAATTTACCATTCAAATAGCTTTCCACAAACCAAGCCGATGGTTGAGCATATCTAGGAAAATCAATTTTAGCTACTTTTTGTCCTTCTGTTTGTAATCTATCAATCAACAAATCAACCTGGGTTGACTTGCCAGAACCATCAGTACCGTCTATCACAACTAATTTACCTTTATTCATAAAATTATTTTAACAATTTATTGAAAAATTTAAAAGCCCGATCAATGATCGGGCTATTTTTATACAGAAAAATTATAATGTTCACGTTTACAATTAATACAAACGCCTATATGTCTTATACTTTCAATCTGTTCTCCTTGTAAAATAACAAATTTCCCTCCTTCATAAACTACTTTATCATCTTTTAACCTCACTGTTCGATATCCTTTGCCTCCACAAATACTACAATTGTTATACCTGTTTACAATTGTACATTCCGGGATACTCAACAACGCCAAAGTGGCGGGAAATGGTCGATCAACAAAATCGAGATTCAAACCGGAAACATAAATTTTTTTTCCTTTTTTAGCCAATTCCAACACGGCAAAGGCAATTGTCTCTTTAAAAAAATGACAGTCATCTATAATATAGACATCAAAACCATTTTCCAAAATAAACAAGCGATTTTCATGACCAGGCTGTATTAACTGCAAAGAAATATTTTCATGTTCACGCACGTCAAGAAAAAGATTTCCTACGTGCGACTCAAAAATACACGAATCGCGATATAAACCATCAATATCAGGCCTCACCATAAGAATTTTTACTAATTCTTTGGTCATACTTTTGACCCGACTATTTTCATAAGCTTTGCTTATGATATAGAAAGATTTACCGGAATACACCGGTCCTACCACTACTTCGATCTTACCAAAGTTTGACATTTTAACTCCTTTTTTATTTTGTGAATGTGCTTTAAGTTTATTTTATCTTACACTCTAAATTTAGTTAGTCAATAAAAAATCCCAGCTACTCTGGGGATAAATATTATTATTATTGATCCTGATTTAAATGTTAAACCAACAAGCGCACAAATTTATTTTTTTCTTTGATAAACAACAAAAGAAAAACCAGGATGAACTTCTTCATTTTCTTTATACCATATCTTTTCATCTACCTCTGGAAAATATGTATCCCCAACTGGTTCTAATTCAACCTGAGTAATATAAAGTTGATCTGCATAAGGTATTGTTTGTTTGTAAATACTCGCTCCACCAATCACCCAAACTTCTTCAGCTTGCAAGGACGATAGTGCTTCAGCAAGTGAATAAAATACTTCTACACCCTCTGGAACTTGATAATCTTTATTCAAAGTAACGACAACATTGCGACGACTAGGCAGGGGTTTTCCCAACCTTTTAACAATTGATTCAAATGTATTACTGCCCATTAGCACGGTTTTACCATTGGTCAAATTTTGAAAATGTTTTAAATCTTCCGGTATGTGCCAAGGCAGTTCATTACCTTGACCAATCACGTTGTTTTTAGCCACTGCCGCAATAATTTTTATCATACTGCAATATCAAATTTAATAGTCGGGTAACTTTCATAACCCACAATTTCACTATCAGTATATTGCCAATCAAAAATTGATTTGAAGTTTTCCGTTTTTATCCTTGGTAATTTGAATTTATTTGGATCTCTGATCAATTGTTCTTTTAGACCATCAATATGATTTAAATATATGTGAGTATCAGCCAAAAAACCGGTTAAAACCCCCTCTTTAAAACCAGTCTCCAAAGCCAATAAATGCAACAAAGTGGCATAACTAGCAATATTAAAAGGCAAACCCAAAGCAACATCCACACTCCGCTGATTCCAAAATAGATTGAGCTTATTGTTTATCACTGTTACCTGCCAAGCGTAATGACAATAGGGCGGAATAGCTTTATCAATATCTATTGGATTCCAAGCGACCACTACCATCTGCCGGCTATCTGGTTTAGTTTTAAGTGTTTCCACTACTCGTCTCAATTGATCAACACCTTGACCTGTATAATCTGTTTGATAATCAAGATAATTTGCCCCGAAGTGGCGCCACTCCCAGCCATAAATTGTACCTAAATCTCTTTCTGCCAACATTTTTAGTTTGGTTTGTCCATCGTGACTATAAGGTACTTTGAGCGGAGTACACCACTCATCCCAAATATGATTATTCCTATCCTGCAACCACTTTTTATCAGTAATACCTTTGATAAAAAATTCTAATTCTGATGCCACTAAACGAAAAGGAATTTTTTTGGTAGTTAGCAATGGAAAACCCTGACTCATATCATGTTTAAACATAGCTCCGGCAATAGCCAAAGTTCCAGTCCCAGTTCGATCAGTTTTTTGTTCTCCTTTTTCTAAAATTTCTTTTACTATATCAAGATAGGCTTGCATTGGTGATAGAATTAAGAAGTTAAAATTAAGAATTAAGAATAAAAATAATTATATTAATCAGTGCTACCAAAATTACCTCGACTATTTTCTTTCAAATCAACCATTGATTCTTCCCAATCAGCTTTTTCAATCCTGACAAAAACTGCTTGCCCAACTCTTTCACCTTCTTCTACAATTACCTCATTATCAGTAAAATTATAAACTTGAAATAATATCTCGTCAGTCGGCCCATAATGATCCTGATCAATAATACCGGAAATTGACATAATCCCCTTTTTCAAAGCAAGGCTAGATCGATCTTGAATATAAAGCATAAACCCTTCTGGGATAGCAATTATAAGATTGGTAGGAATACGATGAATTGCATGTGGTTTAATTATCTGTTTTTGTCTTGCATATAAATCAAAAGCTACCGCGCCTGAAGTTTGGTATTGCGGTAGAGGTAACGACTTGTCAACTAATTTTATTTTTACTTTCATCGGTTATTTAATCAATTTTTTTTCTACTCCTTCCAGCATCAAAATCAATAGAGTTAAAACTGCTCCCATAATCGCCAATTCGTACATTCCATATCCTACTGACATACCAACCGCAGCAATCGTCCAAATGGAAGCGGCCGTAGACAAACCACGTACACTGTCAGACTGATGAATGATAGTACCTGCACCCAAAAAACCTATACCCGTAACAATACCAGCAGTGATTCTAGTGGGATCAACGGTGTTTATTACTCCTAACTCACTAGAAATAATGGTGAAAACCGTTGCCCCAAGAGCTACCAACATATGAGTTCGCAGTCCTGCTGGGGTTTTAGTTTTTTCCCGCTGCCAACCAACAATGCCAGCCAAAAAAACTGACAATAACAATTTAACTAAAACAATATAATCCATAATTTTAAATTTTGCTTAAAAATTTATCAATTTGCATATAAAGTCTTGGTAAATCACTGTCATTGATAACCGTAAAATCAGCCATCGCAATCGGTCCGGCTTTTTCAATATTTTCTATTTCCGCATAATCCCTAGCTTTAGCCTGCTCGGGCGACAAAGCTCTAAATCTAACGGCAGTATCTTTACTGACGTCATGGTGACGTCCGAACAAACGTTCATATCTTAATAACGGTGGAGCAAAAACCGCCAAAATTTTTAAATCATCACAATATTTTTCTTTCAGAACCTTGTATTCTGACCAAGAATAAAGACCATCCACTACTACCCCATGATCATTTTTTAGCAACTGATCAATTTTAGGAATATTCAAAATTGCAAAAGCTGCCATACCATGTTCAGCTCGCAAATTTTCTCTAATTTTTTTTTCTTGGTCTTCACCACTAACTCCTCGCTCTTTACAAATATCCAAAGTAATTTGGCCAAACCGTAAATAAGAAAAATTTTTTGTTACCAAATAATCAGCAACCAAACTTTTACCTGCACCACACATACCCACAATAGCCACGATTTTATTTTTAGAAGTCATAATTATCTTTTTTTTCTTGATTTAAATTGTCCGGTATTTTTTTTGGTAGCCACGTCCAAGATAAATACAACCCAACCAAAAAACCAAAAATTAAGACTGTTACAAAATAAGCAAAAAAAGTTCTCTCCGCATAATTCATCCCAGCAGTCAAACAAATTTGTGAGTAACTACAGATTGTCTCTACCACCAGATTGCCCAAACCAAACAAGGTGCCAATTGTCTCGGAAGCATAAGGCAAATACAAACCGCGACGATGTAAATAATTTTCCAACAAAAATAGGGGTAATAACGCCAAGGCCGTCCAAATAACCCCTTTGGCATAAAACTGCCAAAATTTTGGTGAAAAAATCATCATATCAACGAATATTATCGGGATAAAAGTCTTTGAAGTTGTTTAAAATATCATGCAAATTTTCCATCACCAACTGCTCATAATCAATTCCTTTGATATCAAATATCTTCCGAGCGGCTTGGAAAGTATCAACTTCAGGATATTTGTCCAATAAATAATAAACTTTTCTTATTCCTTTTTGGGCCATCAATTTAGCACATTCATTGCAACAACTTAAAGTAGTATACACCCGACAATCAGACAAATCTGATTTTGTCGCATTTAAAATAGCGTTGGCCTCTGCGTGAACTACATAAGGATATTTTGTCTGCATAAATTCACCTTCTCTGCTCCATGAAAATTTTGTTTCATCAATCCCAGCCACAAAACCATTGTAGCCAGTACCAACGATATGATTGTTTTTATCGACAATTACTGCTCCGACTTTGGAGGATGGATCTTTACTACGAAATGAAGTGAAAATCGCCATTCCCATAAAATATTCATCCCAAGTAAGATTTTGCTTTGACATATTTTTATACACAATATTTTCTTTATTTTACCTATTTTTTCATTTTCGAGCAAATAAAAAGAGAGGCTTAACCTCTCTTGAAAATTCTTTGCAAATGTTCTATTACTTCATCTCGATCTCTGTCAAAATCACCGGTTTTATTGGGAAAAAATATTTCCAGTTCTTCTACTTGGGGAAAGTCAAGATGTTGTGTATTGGTCAAATCAATTAAATGGATATTTTTTTCCCTAAACTTCATAATCTTCCTTTTATTACGCTGACTGCTCAATTGTTTAGCTAAACTGGTTTCAGAAAAAACTTGCATTTCTTCATTGGTAAAATCTGCTTGAATAATTAGATTGGAATTACGAAATTTTTTGTTCAAAGGTAAGATTATGTGTAGGTGATTGAATTTTTTGTTAAAACATTTTTTCGAAAAATAAGCTACAATTATCATCTTGCGATGTGTATCTGACATTAGTAACCTCCTGGTGATAAATTAAAGAACAATTATTAATAGTAAATGTGATCCCGCCCTTGGACGGGATCAATATCTACTATCAATTAAGGTTTCACTCTAATCCCCGGACCCATTGTAGTAGTCAGGGTTATTGATTTAATATATGTACCCTTAATATCTTCTGGTTTAGTTTTTTTAATTTCCGTCATGAGAGCATCATAGTTTTCCTTTATTTTTTCTGCCCCCAAGCCAACTTTACCTAAAGTAATATGAATATTGCCATTCTTGTCATTTTTAAATGATATTTTTCCTTTCGCCAACTCATTCATTGTTTTTGTAACATCACTAGTAACGGTTTCTGACTTAGGATTGGGCATTAAACCTTTGGGACCCAAAACTTTTGCAACTTTAGCCAGTTCTTTCATCATTTCCGGAGTAGCAATAGCTAAATCAAAATCTACTTTGCCACTTTTTCTGATTTCTTCAACTAGGTCTGCGCCTCCCACAATTTTGGCACCTAATTTCTTGGCTTCATCGGCTGCTTTACCTTCAGCAAAAACCGCAATTCTTTTTTGTTTGCCACTGCCATGAGGAGGGACAATAGTACCTCGGATTTGTTGCTCACCTTTTTTTGGATCAATGTTTAAATTGAGATGCAACTCAACGGTTGACTCAAATTTGGTCACCGCAGTTTTCAACAACAAATCAATTGCTTCAACCAGCGGGTATGATTTATTTTTTTCCACCAATTGACTGGCGGCTGAATATTTTTTCCCTCTTTTCATAAATTTCAAGGTGGTATTAGCGGCTAAATTGCCTCCCACAAATTAATTATTAATCTTTAATCACAATTCCCATTTGCCTGGCGGTACCAGCAATAATTTGCTTAGCACCCTCCAAATCTTTGGCATTTAAATCTGGCATCTTGGTTTTGGCAATCTCTTCTAGCTGAGCTTGACTAATCGTGCCAACTTTATCTTTCAATGGACTACCAGAACCTTTCTGAATCCCAGCGGCTTTTTTCAACAACTCTGCTGCTGGTGGAGTTTTAACTACAAAATCAAAACTCCTGTCCTCATAAACTGTTATCACCACCGGTAAGACGCTACCCATTTTGTCTTTAGTGGCCTCATTGTAACGAGTACAAAACTCTTGAATCGCTACACCGTGCTGACCCAATGCTGGACCAACGGGAGGCGCGGGATTGGCTTGCCCGGCTTGGATTTGCAATTTAATAATAGCTTTGACTGCTTTTGGCATATATTTATTTCTTTGTTCCTTTCAGCGAGAAGCTTACTCAAAAATTGAGACGCTGTTGGGATTAATAATATTAAATCTTTTTGATCTGCAAAAAATCAAGTTCCACTGGTGTTTCCCGACCAAAAATTGAAACTAGTACTTTGACTTTACCTCGTGCTTCATCAATCTCAGAAATCTTACCTTCATAATCTTTAAATGGTCCATCAACTATACGCACTGGCGTATCCACACTAACATCAATTTTATATTTTGGTTCTTCCACACCCATCCGCTTTTGCAATTCCTGAATTTCTTTATCAGAAATCGGCGTCGGTACATTGCCGGCACCAATAAAACCAGTGACATTGGGGGTATTTCTAACCACATACCAAGAATCATCAGTGACAATCATATTGACCATCACATAACCAGGAAATATTTTTTCTCGTACAGTCTTTCGCTTACCATTTTTAATCTTGATTTTAGTTTCAGTTGGGATCATAATATCAAAAATCTTATCTTCCATATCCATGGATTCTATACGCTGACGTAAATTCCTGGCTACATTTTCTTCATAACCAGAATAAGTATGTAGAACATACCAACGTTTGCCTTGATTGAGCTGTTGTTTGGCCATAGCTTTAAATTATCATTAAATATTCAAATCTAACAATTTTTCCAAGCCATAACTCAAAGCCAAATCAACTGCACCCAAAAAGGCTGCGGTCAATAAGGAAATAACAATCACCAAAGCAGAACTGCGTACAGTTTCCTGCTTCGTGGGCCAGGTGACTTTTTTAAGCTCGGACCTGGAATCAATAAAATATTGAATTAATTTATTGGCCATATATTGGCTAATATTAAATAAATTTAAGCTTTTTTAAAAGCCCTTAGTCGTGGGCTTTTATAAAACTAAGTATATTATACCAAATTCCCCAAATTTGGCAAGAGTGAGATTTGAATAATATTTTTGTTTGGGGGATAATTAAAATAGAATTAATATTTTCAATATTTAGAGTAAATTCACTATTATTAATCAAAAAGTCTATATATTAACAAGTTATATGTAATATAAAACCCCTGATTACAGGGGTTTTTTGGATATAGGAATTTATTTGAAATTAGACATCAAGATTCTTAACGGACTTGGCGTGAGTGGAAATAAATTTCTTGCGTGGGGCAACATCACTACCCATCAGCACCGCGAAAGTTTCATCAGCCCTAGCTGCATCTTCAATAGTCACTTGCAAGAGTAGTCGTTGGGCAGGATCCATGGTTGTCTCCCACAACTGTCCCGGATTCATTTCTCCTAAACCCTTATAACGCTGAATAGATACACCGGTTGGTTTATTTCTCTTTTCCTCTACAACTTCTTCATCCCCTTCTTCCTTAGCAACTACTTCTACTTCTTCTACTTGTTTAATATTTAAATGCTTTTTTAAAATATCGTTTTTTTGTTCATCAGTATAAGCATAATAAACTTCTTTGCCCCGCTGAATTTTATAAAGCGGTGGTTGGGCAATATACACATGACCATGATTTATCAATTCCGTAAAATAACGATAAAACATTGTCAAGAGCAAAGTTCTGATATGTGCGCCGTCAACATCAGCATCAGTCATAATAATTATCTTGTCATAGCGTAGTTCTTCCAGATTGAACTTCTCACCGATATTGGTACCTAAAGCTATCACCAATGATTTTATCTCATTGTTGGCTAGCATCTTATCAATGCGTGCTTTTTCTACATTTAAAATCTTACCCCGCAAAGGTAAAATCGCCTGAAATCTGCGGTCCCGTCCCTGTTTGGCACTACCGCCAGCGCTATCACCCTCTACAATATAAATTTCCGTATCTTTGGGATCACGACTAGAACAATCAGCTAATTTCCCAGGCAAGGTCAAGCCATCAAACGCACCTTTGCGCAAAACTGAATCCCGGGCAATCCGTGCTGCGGTTCTAGCTTTTTGTGCTAGTAAACATTTACCAATTATCCCTTCAGCATCCCTGGGATTTTCTTCCAAAAATGTTTGTAAGGATTCATTTAAAACCATTTCCACAATCGGTCGGACTTCAGCGTTGCCCAGTTTGGCTTTGGTCTGACCTTCAAACTGCGGTTCTTTCAATTTTACTGATACGACTGAGGTAATACCTTCTTTGGTATCTTCACTGGTAAGATTATCATCTTTTTCTTTTAAAAATCCTTTGTCGCGCGCATATTTATTTAGTGTCCTGGTAAGTGCGGTCCGAAAGCCCTGTAAATGCATACCACCTTCTACAGTGTAAATATTGTTGGCAAAACTAATAACGGTCTCATTGTATTCGTCCACATACTGCAAAGCAATTTCAACCTGTACATCATCTTTGCTTTTATCAACATAAAACACCCGATCATGCTTAGAAGTTTTATTGCGATTTAAATGCCGTACATAAGAAGCAATACCTCCTTCAAAATAAAAAGTATAAATAGTATGACTGTTTTTAATTCTTTTATCTTCCACTACCACCGTCAATTTTTTTGTTAAATAAGATTGTTGACGCAGATGATCCAAAATATATTTCAAATCAAATTCCAGTACAGTAAAAATCTGTGGATCAGGTAAAAAGGTAATGGTTGTACCAGTACCCTTACTACTACCAACTGCTTTGACATTACCTTTAGCTTTGCCTCGCTCATATTCCTGTACCCATACTTTACCGTCGCGCCTGACTTCCGCCCGCACATAAACCGATAAAGCATTGACTACTGACACACCTACACCATGAAGTCCGCCGGAAACTTTATATCCACCTTCACCAAATTTACCACCGGCATGCAATTTGGTCATGACTGTCTCCAAAGCTGATAATTTGGTAACTTTGTGTTTTTCTACCGGAATACCACGTCCATTATCATCCACCGACACACTACCATCCGGCTGCAAAGTGACAATCACCCGATCACAAAAACCAGCCATCGCCTCATCTACTGCATTATCCACTACCTCCCAAATCATATGGTGTAATCCTTCCTTGGCAGTATTGCCAATATACATCCCCGGACGTTTACGTACCGGATCCAAACCTTCTAAAACGGTAATCTGTTCAGCACCATAACCGCTTGATTTATTTTTATTTTTTACTATCTTTTCTTCTGTTATTTTATTTTTTGCCATAATATTTTGCTCTTAATTCTCCATGTAATTTATCTTTTAAATTGTTTAGTATTTTATCTACTTCTTCATCTACTTCTTGCGAGGTAAGAGTGCGTTCGGGGTGTAAAAATTCCAAAGTAAAGGCAATTGATTTTTTATCAGATCCAATCTGTTCACCAGTATAAATATCAAACAGTTTTATTTCTCGGACCAACTGACTACTGGTTTTTACAATCTTTACTATCTCCTCCCAAGTAATAGCTAAAGGAAAAACCACTGCTAAATCAAAAATCACAGCTGGGTATTTGGGCATTGTCTGATAAGAAACAACCTCTCTAATATTTGACAACAATTCGCCTAAATCAATTTCAAAACCTCCGACCGACTGCTTGATATCATACTTATTTAAAATATCCTGACTCACCCGAAAAATATAACCTATTGTTTTGCCTTGGAGGCTAACTTGTAATTTTTCCGAACTAAAAACTTTTTTATCTGGAGCCGGGAGTAATTCATAACCTACCACCCCCAATTTTGTAAACAATATTTCCAAACTACCCTTGGCAGCAAAAAATACTTCGTCTTTTTTTCCGGTAATAACCCCTGTTAACCAATAATTCTGCCAAGGCAGATAGCCTACCATTTTTCCACCCCGACTAAAAGAACTTTCTTTATCCAACCTAAAAATTCGTCCGATTTCATAAAGTTTAAATCTACTACCCCAACGTTCATTGTCAGCAACATTTTTCAACAACCCCGGCAACAAGGAACCGCGTAAGTGAGTATGTTCGCTTGATAAACTGTTAGCCAGAGACACAAATTTTTCCAAGTCATAACCAAGTGAGGAAATTTTTTGATTGGTGAAAGAATAATTTATCACTTCATAAAAACCACCACCCCCAGATAAAATTGATTTTATTTTCTTTTCAAACATCCGTTGACTTGATTTATGATAAGGGGCAAGTTGTAGAATTGGTAAAGTTGGTTTAAATTTGTCATAACCATAAATCCTAGCCACCTCTTCGACTATATCTTCCGGAATGGTAATATCAAATTGTCTGCGGTATTCAGGTGCAAGTACGGAAAAATTATTTGCCCGATATTTAACAGTAAAATTTAATCTCTGTAAAATTTCTTGTATTTCCTCCGCAGTTAAATTCAAACCTAAACGGTTTTGTAAAAATTGTAAACTAAACTTTATTTCTCTTGGTTTATCCTTCTTTTTATAGACATCAATTATTCTACCTACCTTCAATTGGGGGTTTATTTTTTTTAGCAAGGTCAATACTCTCTGTAAAGCCAATTCTGCTCTTTCGGGTTCAATACCTTTTTCAAAACGGATAGAGCTTTCTGTACGCAGATTGTATTTACGCTCAGCTTGCCTAATAGTGACAGGGTTAAAACAAGCAGATTCAAAAATCACACTCGTTGTTTGTTCATTAATACCAGAATCAAGTCCACCCATTACCCCAGCCAACGCCACTGGTTTTTTGGCATCAGCAATAATCAGTGTCTCGTCTTCAAGTTTGAATTCGGAACCATCAAGCATAGTCATTTTCTCTCCCCCGGCTGCTCGACGTACTACAATTTGACCATTGGCAATATTTTTAAAATCAAAAGCGTGCAAAGGTTGACCAATTTCATACATCACATAATTGGTCAAATCAACTATATTGTTGATCGACTTTTGTCCAATAGATAAAAGTCGTTGTTTCAACCAACTAGGTGAAGGACCAACCACTATATTCTCAACCGCAACTCCTAAATAACGATAACAATCAGTTGTGGCTTTTATTTTCACTTTTACTACTAAATCACCATTTTCTTCAATTTTGTCCAAGGGAAGTGGTTTTGCCGAACACTGAAAAATTGCCGCCAATTCCCTAGCTATACCCAAATGTCCCCACAAATCAGGTCGGTTGGTGAGTGATTTATTATCGATATCTATAATCACATCATCCAAACCTAAAGCCTCAGATAACGCTTGACCAGGAGTTACTTCCCAACCAGTTAAATTTAAAATTTCCTTATCCGCAGCAGGAAAAATATTTTCTAAACCAATTTCGTTGCTAGCACAAATCATGCCAAAACTTTCCTGACCCCGAATAACTGCCTCCGTCAGAGAAACAGCTTGACCTGCACCGTGCCATTTAACCTTAGCTCCCGGCAAAGCCACTGCCACCAACATACCCACAAATAAATTGGTACCACCACATACAATCTGAACTTTCTTATCATTGCTAATTTGTACCAGGGCAATTTTCAATTTGTCAGCATTGGGATGATTGACTAACTCTTCTACTCGACCAACAACCATATTGGCGAATAATTCCATTTGGCTAGATAACGACTCCACTTCAACAGTAGCAAGCGTCAAAGAATCACCAATTTCTTTGGCTGATAAATTAATCGGTAAATCAACAAATTCTTTTAACCAATTTAAGGATAACAACATAAATTAAAACTGCTTAAGAAATCTAATATCATTCCCCAGTAGCAATCTGATATCTTCAATACCATAGCGCATCATCACCAACCTAGTAAGTCCCAAACCAAAAGCAAAACCGTTCCATTCAGTTGGATCAAGTCCGCCACTTCGCAAAACATGTGGATGAACTAATCCACAGGGCAACAGTTCCAACCAACCACTATTTTTACAAACGCTACAACCTCTACCGTTACAAATTAAACATTTAATATCCAGCTCAAACCCCGGTTCCACAAAAGGAAAAAATCCCGGCCGCAACCTGACTATCACTTCTTTTTTAAAAATCCCTTGTAATAACTCTTTCATAACTGCGATCAAGTTGGTGATACTAATATTTTTATCTATCATCAATCCTTCCAACTGATAAAAAGTGTGATCATGAGAAGCGTCAGTGGCTTCATTGCGAAAAACTTTTCCCGGTGCCACCACTCGCAACGGAGCGCCGTATTTTTCTATTGCCCGAATTTGTACTGGTGAAGTATGAGTACGAAGTAAATTGCCTTCTTTAGTAAAAAAAGTATCTTGCGTGTCCCGAGCTGGATGATAACTGGGAATATTTAAAGCATCAAAATTATAATACTCTGACTCTAGTTCCGGTCCATCCTCGATAATAAATCCCAAAGATATAAATAATTCTTCCAGTTCAGACTGAATTAGTGTAATGGGATGAAGATGTCCAAGCTCAGGAAAACTACCCGGCAGAGTCAAATCAAGCGACGATTTACTACTTTCACCAATAAAAATATTTTTTTGTTTATTGAAAAAATCAACCAATTCATCTTTGACAGAATTGGCCAAAATACCCAATTCTTTTTTTTCTGAAACTGCCAATTCTTTTAAACTTTCCATCAACTTATTTAACTCCCCCTTACGTCCTAAATATTTCTTTTCCAAAACCAACCAATCATCTTTGGTCATATTTGACTTGATATCAGCTTTAACCTGTTTAAATAAATTTTTTAGTTCCTCGGCCAACATATAATTTAATCAATTCTTTTTCTCTTAGTTGATAAAAAGAAAAATTCCAGTACCGCCACGGCCAAAATCAGTAGCACGGAATTATACCAAGTTAACATTTTGAATTTTTGCATCCATAAACTAGCCACTACCAATAAACCAAACAAAAACGCTTGACGAAAAGTCACGGCCACTTGTCTAAATATTAATTCGCCCTGCAAAAACTTACGACGTAAAGCAAAACCAATAATGGCAAAACTTCCAACCAATGATAAAAATAAACTGGCATAAAAGAATACGACTGCCAACGGACCAGTCGTGATGGGATTCATATAAAAAATTACCAGTAAAAAAGCCAGCCAACATACTAGACTGGCCATACCCATCAAAATAAGATATTTACGTAATGTCATAATAATAAAAAACAGGTTTAGCCTGCTAAAATTTTACCATTTTTTAGGTATTTTTTCAAACTAATTTTTGGGGATAAAAAATTATTTTTTTAAGCTATTTTTAGCCAAATAAATCATGAGATTATTTTTATATCTTTGATTTTTCCTGAACCAAATTTTCTGGCTAATTCGGATAAAATTAACTCCCGACGAATCTTTATTTCCTGAGCAATAGTAGGATGTAAAACTGCCACTGCTAAGATATTATGACGAAAATAAGCCGCTTTCATATATTTGCTCATTGTTTTATCCCAAACTTTAGGCACAATCTTATCAAACTCCTCCAAAATCAAAGTGGCCTCAATTTTGCTGGCTAAACCTTTGGCTGTGACCTGACGGTTGATTAGATCCTTAAATGATGAAAAAGTAGACATATATATTGTTTGTTATTATTTTAACTGATTGATATTTTATTACAAATACCAATTAGCCAGATTTCCACATCTCAAAATCAAAAAACCATTGCTTTTTTGACAAAATATGTGTATAATTCTATAGATTTATCCTGGTTATCAGGATAGGTCTTTTATTTTTTAATTTATAAATTAAATTATGATGTCTACAACTTTAAAAAATAGTCTGGGTAGAATACTGGCCCAACGCTTATTTTGGCGCTTAATGCCAATAATCGCTCTGGCTATAACTTCAGTCGCTCAAGCTGCAACTGAAGAAGGTGGAGCTGGTCATAGTGCAGCTTTTACTTTTCTTTGGATCGCGGTAATTTTAATTGCCGCCAAGATTTCTGGCCTGGTAGAACGCTGGGGACAGCCTTCTGTGCTTGGCGAATTAGTAATTGGTGTTATTATCGGTAACTTAGCGCTCCTTGGCCTCCACTGGTTTGAACCAATCAAAGCAGACCCAATTATTGCTTTTTTAGCTGAACTCGGGGTAGTTATTTTGCTATTTCAAATTGGTCTTGAATCAAATATCGCCAAGATGAAACAAGTAGGTATGCGCGCCTTTATGGTCGCTACTATTGGAGTTGTAGCACCGTTTATACTGGGTACCTATGTAATCGGACCATGGCTCATGCCGGGCTTAGAATTTAATGCGTATTTATTTTTAGGAGCAACCTTAACTGCTACTTCGGTCGGTATTACTGCCCGAGTATTTAAAGATTTAAAAAAATTGCAAATACCAGAAGCACAAATCGTGCTAGGAGCCGCTGTAATTGATGACGTAATGGGACTTATTATCTTAGCCGTTGTGTCAGCCATAGTCACGGTTGGAAGCGTTGGTATTGGTATGATTACTTGGATTACAGCCAAAGCTATTTTATTTTTAGTACTCGCAGTTGTTATTGGCCAGCTCCTTGCGCCACAACTTGGTAAATGGTTTGCCAAAATACATACTGGCATAGGTATGAAACTTACCCTTGCGCTCGCATTTGGACTTATTACTGCCTTTTTAGCTCAAGTAATAGGACTTGCTCCAATCGTTGGGGCATTTGCTGCTGGTTTAGTCTTAGATCCTGTGCACTTTAAATTTTTCAAAGATCCACAAATTGTTGAAGATATAAAAGAATCATTAAAGGAATCAACTGATCAAACTCTGAAAGAAAAAGTAGATAAAGTAATGGAACATCATTCACATCGTCATATTGAAGATCTAATAGAACCAATTGGTTTTTTCTTAGTCCCTCTTTTCTTTGTCTATACTGGCATTAATGTAAAATTAGAAACCATGTTTGATCTGCCGGTACTCCTAGTAGCACTTGGCGTAACCGCAGCTGCGTTTATTGGTAAAATAGTATCTGGTCTTGCAGCTGGTAAAGTCAATAAATGGCTAGTAGGCTTTGGTATGATCCCCAGAGGTGAGGTTGGCTTAATTTTTGCTGTAATTGGTAAATCACTTGGTGTGGTAAATGATGAAGTATTTTCTATTGTGGTTATCATGGTCATACTCACAACCCTTGCTACCCCACCGATACTTACCTACTTATTGAAAAAGCAAGATAAAAAATTACCTACCCCAGAACCTGAAACTATAAAATAATATTCGTACTAAAAATCCCGCCATTTTGGCGGGATTTTATTTTATTTTTTTTATAATCCCCTTATTGGCGTCAACCTCTACTATATCTCGATCTTTAAATACTTTGCTTGCAAATTGAGTGCCCACTATACAGGGTTTTTTATATTCCCGCGCTATTATCGCAGCATGGCTTGTTAAACCGCCATCATCTGTCACAACTGCTTTGGCTTTAAGCATATAAGGAGTAAATACTGGATAGGTAAACTTAGCAACAAAAATATCTTTACTAGTTACTTTCATCAAATCTTTTTCATTTGCTATAATTTTTACTATTCCCCTTACTTTACCCTGACAAGCAACACTACCTTTAACTATTGTATTTTTATCATGGGAACTTATTTTGTTTAACCATTCACTATTATTTGCATTAGAAATAAAATATATGCAATTTTTTTCATAGTAATATGCGTATAACCCTTTGGTGCGCAATTTTAACTCTTTTAAATCTGGCCTTATATCTAACTGCAAATAACTAAAACCTTCTTTAATAGTCATATTCGTTGCATCACGCAAAGAAATACCTAACTGTTTAGCTAAATACTCATAAAAAGGCCGCGCATAAAATTGCCCTTGTTTCCACACATCTACTCTGTCAGTTTTTAGCCACACAAATTCACGGGCTATTTCAATTTTTTGCTTTAACTTTTTATCTTTAATAGTTTCAATAAAATTAGAAAAATCTTTTTTTGATTTAGCAAAATTTTTATATTGATCAAGAATTATATTTTTGTTTAACTTTTTACGTAAAGTAAAAAAATATTTTTTATCATAGGACTCTTCAAATGGATTATAGGCATTTAACCAACCATATTTTTTTACTAATACTTTGTCAGATAAACGAAATATATCTTTTTCCATTTTCATATATTCAATCGGCCTATTTAGAGAAAATATAACATCCACTTTATCTGGATACTTGCTTATTATTTCTGGTTCATAAATATAAATTGCTGACCACGCTCCCCAAATATAATCACAAAAATCATACGCACTTTGCAAATACTCACCATAACTTTTGCTAATGGCTTTTTTATTTTTCTTTTGCGATACTTGACCTAAAATTTTAGCTTTTTTTATTAAATCATTTTTCTTAGGTACATACTTTTCCAAATAGGTATACCAATTTTTACTCATTTCTTTTCCCAAAATAGTCAAAGTATTCTGATTTGATTGGGGTTCAAAATAATAGCTAAATACTTTACCATCAGGTACAACTATAAAACTTTTTACCCCCTTGTCTACAATCCAAGATACCCACACTTCGACTCTTGCAATACAATCTACTCGCGAAGTAAAATACTCAAATTGCTCTTTGGGTAACGTGATTGAATTATATATATTTTTATATGGATTAAATTTCATTATATTTTTTTGATAATTCCTTTATCCGCATTAAGCTCTAGCATATCTCCATTTTTAAATACTTTAGTAGCAAATTTTGTTCCAATTATACAGGGCTTTTTAAGCTCACGCGCAATAATAGCTGCGTGACATAAAATACCTCCTTCATCAGTAATAATACCAGCACTTCTTTTTAACAAAGACATTAAATCTGGGTGTGTCATAGAAGCAACTACAATATACTTATATGCTGGTGTATTACACTTACCCATATTACTGATTAAATAAGCCTTAGCTGTAACATTTCCTTTATAAATAGATATTCCTTCGAGTTCATTCACCCGATCGATCTTCGGCCATAAATAATTATGTATTTTATTTAAATCACCTGACTTATATAAAACTTGTTCCTTTTTACCATAGTGCAAAAAAAAATATTTCTTTTTCCTTACTTGGTATAAACTCATTACCTGTTTAATATTTAACTTTTTTCTAAGAAATTGTAAGAATTCTCTACGAGTTAGATAACATAAAGCATCACCATTAAATTTATTATTAATACTCAACCCTTGAGCAGCTCTACTTAATAATTTTTCAAATAAAACATATTGTTTTGCTACTTCGTTTCTTTCATTACCTATTCTTACGACCATTTTACTCGATATGATATTGGTTTTATTTTGGAAAAGTCTAAAAAAACAATTATAAATTGCAATAGCAAAATGAATATCGATGGAATACTTATATAATAACCCCAGAGTTTTAAAATATTTTTTATTATTTAAAGATTTTTCAATGGTAGATAAATGTAATTTATTTGATTTATATAATATATAAGCTTTTTTTAAAACAATATCAACTTTTTTGTTTGCATCACTTTTTAAATAATTTGAAAGCTTTTGGCGTAAATCATCTTCATTTACAAGCGAATAAATATCTCCTCCTTTTCCAAACGCACCAAGCGCATTATAACCAAAACCAAATATTTTTTTCAGCCTTACCAAATAAGCCTGAGATAAACTACTCATGGTATACAATGAGAGGTCTCGACGAATTGAAGGATGTAAACCGAGTTCTTTTAATTTTCTTATTACTTTTTCTACTTTATTTTTTTTCATATCATATTACTTCGCCTGCGAAAATTCGCAAATCTTATTAAAATCACAATGTGCGCAAATAAACGGATTGGGGCTAGGAATGAAATTGTTTTGTTTAATCTGTTCAATAGTAGCTAAAATATCCTGCTTCATTTCAGCTAGTTCTTTATCCGTACCAATAAAACTTAATTTTTTACCATCATCCAAATAATAATAAGTCAGATTTTTGACATTTTTTTCACCGATTTGTTGAGCTGCCAATTGATAAATCAGTAGCTGTTTTTTGTTGTCCTTATCCAGTTTTTCTTTAGAACTTCCGGTCTTATAATCAATAATCTCTAAACTATTATCTGCCAATCTATCTACTCGATCAATCCGACCGGTTAGTTGCCAGTCATCTATTTTTAAATTAAATTTACTTTCCAATCTTTCCGGGATTACTTTTTCTTTTTCCCAGTTGTCATAAAAATTTTTCAAAGCCTCTTTGCCCTTTTGATAATACTGTTCTTTTTGTTTTTTACTTTCATACCAGTCATCTAACCAACACTCATCATAAATTCTCAGCATATTATCAAGGGTTGGCAAATTATTTTTTATAATTGATTTATCAAATAAGTCTGCTTGTCGTAATGATGTTGCCAATTTTACTTGTTCAAAAAACTTTTGCATAGTCTGATGCATAGTAGTGCCATAACTGAAAGTAAATTTCCCTCGTACCGGAATACGCAAGATATAAGCAAACTTATACTGCAAAGGACAAGCCTGATAAGAACTAATTTGACTATAGGAAAAAACTTTTGGCGTCGGAAAATTGTAAGCTTTTGCCAATGATTTTTTGTCTATCCTAATTGTCTTAACTGGTGATAATATTTTTTTAACATTATCAGTTGCTTTAACTGATTTTTCTTTTATCTCTCTTACCAATCCCAATTCATATAAAAACTGACTGGGTTTTTTCTCGCGTACTCCCCCATAATCTTTAGCACCAGATAAAAATAAACCCAATTTTGATCTAGTAATTGCTACATACAATAAACGTCTTTCTTCCTGCAAATGTGCATCTCCTTCGGGTAAGATATCTTTGATTAGTTTATCAGGCAAAAGAATTGGTTCTTTTCTTTCTGTGGTTGGAAATCTTTTATCTACTAAATTTGGTATAAACACGTATTTAAACTCCAATCCTTTGGCACCATGAATGGTCATTATGCTAACGGTTTCTGGTCCACTACTTGGATCCCAAATCATCTTACCCTGTTCTCCAGCATCCAACTCCATTTCCATTTCTATCAAGAAATCCCTCACTTGATTGTCACTAAAACTTTTTTCAAACTCTTTGGCTTTTTGCAAAAATTGGTTTATATAATTGATATTAGCTTGGGCTTTCTCTGAATCTATCTTGGTCAAATACTGACTATAACCAGTATCTTCTAAAAAAGATAAAATGACTTTGGTAATTGGTTTACTTTTAGCAATTTGAGTATGTTTATCAATCCAACCCAAAAGCTTACTAACCTCGGTTGTAGTTTGGGGAGATACATTTTTTAAAAAAGAAATATTGTTTAGAGTTTCAAACAATGACCAATTTTTTCGATTGGTCCAATAATTCAAATTAATAATTTGCGATTGTTCTATATGTAAAATCGGTAAATTTAACATTCGATACAACGCCGGCGATTCGTGATAATTATCAAGCAAACGTAAATAATTGATAATATCCAAAATAATTGGCTTAAAATAAAGCCCACGAGAAGCAAAAAACTGAAAAGGTATCTGCCGGCTTTCCAACTCTTGAATAAACTCTTTAGCGCTGTCATTGGCCCGAACTAAAATTGCCAAATCATTCCAAGTCAAATCAGAATCTTTTTCCTTTAAACTGGCAATCTTATCAACCACGCTCGCGACCTCTTGTTCTAAAGAATCATATAAATCAAAGACAATCTCACCGGGTTTATTTGATTGAGCGGTCAATTTTTTTGATAAATTTTTCTTATGGTCATTTAATTTTACTTCCAATCTATCTGGGTTGTTGAGTTGAATAAAGTTATATGCCAAATCCAAAATATTCTGACTACTACGATAATTGGCTTGTAAAAAAACTTCCTGACTCTGCGGAAAATCTTTTTTGAAATTTAAAATATTAGATACTGACGCGCCCCGAAATTTATAAATAGATTGGTCATCATCACCAACCACAGTAATATTGTTTTTTGGTTGTGCTAGCAATTTTATCAGTTCGTATTGTGCCCAATTGGTATCCTGAAACTCATCGACTAGAATATATTTAAATTGTTGTTGATAATATTGAAGAATTCTTGTTCTGGTTTTAAATAACTTTAAAGTATAGTTGATTAAATCACCAAAATCCAATGAATTATTGGCAAGTAATATCTGCTGATAAATATGATAGGCAGTGGCCACTTCATTTAACCTGCTTATTTCTTGTTCATTAACTTCATTATTTGTACCCTTAATTCTTAATTCTTTATTCTTAATTCTAGCCTTTCCCTTACTCCCCTCCATATCATCAAGGTTTATTTTCAGTTCCTCAGCATAAGCTAAATAATCAACCGGATAAATTTCCTCGTCTTTACAACGAGAAAAATGCTGTAATAATGCATGGATAAATTTGGTAGGATTACCCAAGGGCGCATAATAATCAAGCAAAAACTTATCTAGATTTTTTCTTATCAACAGCCAACTTTGCGTCTGATCTAATAGTTTAAAATTGGTTGACAGACCTATATCCAAAGCGTGTAGATGTAAAACTCTCTCACAAAAAGCATGAAAAGTGGAAATCCACAAATCTACATAACCATAAGGCAAAGCTCTATCCACCCGCTCTTCCATCTCCCCAGCGGCTTTGTCTGTAAAAGTCAGAGCTAAAATTTGATCAGCAGTTAATTTTTTTTCTTGTACCAACCAGTTTATCCGCTGAGTAATAACCGTAGTTTTGCCAGTACCAGCTCCAGCCACAATCAACAATGGCCCTTCACCATGAGTAACAGCTTCTTTCTGTGCTTGATTTAAACTATTAAGATTTATTTCCATAATACTATTTTATCACCCTAAAGTATGATTGACAAAAAATCAATTTGGTGCTAATTTATAAAATTATTACATTAAAAAATAAAATATAAAAGGAATAAATCATGAAAAGAATCAACTTAAGTAAACCAGCTAGCCAAATCTGGAGTATTGGCTTTTTTCTTTGTTTAGTTTGCACATTTATATATTTTTATTTAGTCGGTCATTCAACCGTCCCAACTATTGCTAGCCCGATTAATATAATTGAACTAATTCTAAACTACTGGATATTTTCCCTTCCTCTAAGCATAGTCGGTTTTATATTTTTTATCAGATATTATCTAATACTAAAAAGAAAATACAAATCAAACCAAAAAGAATACTTATCTATAATTTCTACTATGCTTATGCTAGCTTTATTTCCTTCAATTGTATTTGGCGCTGCTCTCCTAGAGATCACATCAAGCTATTTTGCTTTTATTCCTACTGCTTTAATTATCGCCTGTTTGGTGATAATTAATATATTAAAAAACTTTAAACAAACCTCGTTTTAGAAAAACGAGGTTTTAATATAATTTTTTAATTCAAAATATGATTGACAAAATCCCAAAAATGTGCTATCATTCTAAATTAGTAGTTATTTAAAATCAACAAAAAAAGGACAAAAAATGAAAGATTTCATTCTTTCTATAATAATCATTTTTGGACTATTTAGTATAGTCTATCTGATGTCAATTATTTTTGTAATTTTCTTAATCATTGCCTGGGCTCTCCTGGGCACAACAAGTTCTCTCTTTATGGGAGATTTAAATTCTTTTCTTATATTTAATAAACAAAATCCTGCACTTATATATATTGCAGCCGGGTTTTCCTTTTTATTTATCGCTTACAAAGCGATACATGAAAAAAATAAAAAGAAAAGAAACTTTCGCGGTACATTTATCCGCGGACAAAAATAATATTTGCCTACCTTTGCAGGTAGGCTTTTTAATTAAAAAGACCCTCATTGGGGTCTTTAATTTTTTTAATCAATTTACACAATCCAGTCGCAAGAATTATCTTGAAAAATTTTGATCATTTTAAAATCAATTTTAACGTTGGGAAATTTCAAACGCAATAATTCAATGACTTCTTCATTGATTTGTTTGTGTTTCTTTAGTTCGTCCTCTATATCTGCAAATTTTTTAAAATGAGACTTATAAGCCCCACAATCCAAATGATCAAACAATACAATTTCACTATTGCTATGCATATTGATAATATCTTCAATCATCTTCAATACCAACAAGCGGGAGTCAGGCAGAGACAAGGCTAAGATGGGATTGGCAAACTGAATGGTGTCAAAGTTACCAAATAAATTATTGTTCACCAAAAAATCATGGTAAATTTTTTTAATTCGTGGTTCAGTACAGATCAAATGAAGATACTTAACTGGTTTGGACATAATTTACTCCTTTATTTTTAATGTATGAATAAAATATATTATAAAAATTACTATAATTTGTCAATACCTTCTCGGCTGGTTCTAATACCTTTCAACTGACGATACTTTTTGCCAACTTTGAGTCTGGCCATTTCTCTTTCCAAGTTAGCAACTACGGCGGCGTATTCTTCTTGATCATCAATTTTTTCTGTTAATAATTTTTCCGCTCGCGCTCTCGCCTCTTCTACCTTTTCTAAATCAATCTCAGTCGCTAAATCAGCAGAATCAGCTAAAATAGTGACACTATTTTTCCCCACTTCAATAAACCCACCAGAAACGGCCATAAATTCTTCGTTATTATCAACTTTGATATGTAATTCCCCCGGTGCTAGCAACGAAATCAAAGGAATGTGTTCTGGTAATACGGTAATCTCCCCTTGCCGAGTAGGGATTGAGACGCTATCAACTTGCTGGTCGAAAACCTTTCGTTCTGGGGTGGTAATTTTTAAATGAATTTTATTCATAAATAGCTACCATGTTAATCCTAGGATATATTATTGATTAATAATCTTAATTTTTAATTCTAGATTCTAATTCTATTTAGTTACTTCACTAATACTACCTTTCATATAAAAAGCTTGTTCGGGATAATCATCATATTTACCATCTAAAATATCTTGAAAACTTTTTACGGTTTCTTTTAACGGGACATATTTACCTGGGGCATTGGTAAAGGTTTCAGCCACAAAAAATGGTTGAGATAAAAATCTTTGAATCTTACGCGCCCGGGTGACAATTTTTTTATCTTCATCTGACAATTCCTCCATACCCAAAATGGCAATAATATCCTGTAAATCTTTATAACGTTGCAAAACCCGCTGAACTTCACGAGCAGTACGATAATGGTCTTCACCCACGATATTAGGGTCAAGTATTGTCGAAGATGAATCCAGAGGATCAACCGCGGGATAAATACCAAGTTCAGATAAAGCCCGAGACAATACCACGGTAGAGTCAAGATGAGCAAAAGTAGTGGCTGGAGCTGGATCTGTCAAGTCATCAGCTGGTACATAGACTGCCTGTACCGAGGTTATTGAACCTTTGGCGGTTGAAGTAATACGTTCTTGCAATTCCCCCATTTCCTCAGCTAACGTGGGTTGATAACCTACGGCTGAAGGGATGCGACCAAGTAAAGCAGATACTTCGCTACCAGCTTGAGTGAATCTAAAAATATTATCAATAAACAGTAAAACATCACGTTGTTCTTCATCACGAAAATATTCAGCCATCGCTAGTCCAGTTAAACCAACTCTGGCTCTGGCTCCGGGTGGTTCATTCATTTGTCCAAATACTAAAGTAGTTTTATCTAAAACTCCTGAATCTTTCATTTCATGATAAAGGTCATTGCCCTCTCTAGTTCTTTCACCAACACCAGCAAATACAGAATAGCCACCGTGCTCAGCGGCGATATTGCGAATCAGCTCTTGAATTACTACGGTTTTACCCACACCCGCACCGCCAAATAAACCTACTTTACCACCTTTTACAAATGGACAGATTAAATCAATCACTTTGATGCCGGTTTCGAATACTTCAGTTTTAGTAGATTGTTCAGAAAATTCTGGTGCCGGACGATGGATTGGATATAATTTTTCGGTTTTGACTGGTTCTTTTTCATCCAAAGGCTCACCTAATACATTGAACATCCTACCCAAAGTATTTTTTCCAACCGGCACGCTAATTGGTCTGCCTAAATCTTCAACTTCTACATTGCGAGCTAAGCCATCAGTTGAATCCATCGCCACACAACGCACTATACTATCACCTAAGTGTTGTTGGACTTCCAATATTAAATTATTGCTTGGCATTTTTATTTGCAAAGCATCATGAATGGCCGGCAATTTATCAGCAAATCTGACATCGACTACCGGGCCTATAACTTGTATGACTTTACCTTTATTCATAAAATTTAAAAAATTATTAATATATAAAATTATTTTTCCAAAGCTAACCTACCACCAGAAATATCAGCCAGTTCAGCAGTAATTGCCCCTTGACGCGCTTGATTGAATATTAAAGTCAAATTGTCTATCATATCAGCTGCGGCTTCAGTAGCATTGCGCATCGACATCATACGCGCACTATGTTCAGAAGCTTCTGATTCTAATACTGCCTGATAAATCTGCATCTCCATCAATTTCGGCAATAAATAATCCAAGACTTCAGCTGGTGAGGGCTCATAAATAAATTCCAGTTCCAAAGTTGTTTGATCTGACTGACTAGATACTGTACCTAAATATTTATCTGCTTTGACAATTGGTAAAAGTTGTCTGAGTCTCGGTACTTGCTTTAAGGAAGAAACATAATCAGTGTAAGCCAAAAATATTTTCTGATAACGACCGCTCATATAATCAGCCAGTAAAAGCTTAGCTAAAGGTAGAATATCTTTGACTGCATTGGTAAGGTCTGATTTATCAAACTCTGCAACAACCGGATTGCCCGTACGAACAATACCGCGACCCTTTTTGCCTAACAAAATTATTTCCTTCTTGGCAGTTGAATCTGGTTGAGTAGCTAAATAATCTAAAACCGTACGAATAACATTCTGGTTAAAAGCACCACATAAACCACGATTGGAAGTGATAAGCAATATTCCCACATCACCCGATTCATTTTTCTGCAATAGTCGGTGATGTTTAGTTTCTACTTTTTCTGACAAATCAACCAACATCTGCCAAGCAACTCGGGCATAATCGCGGCTCATCAATACCCGCTCCACGGCTTTGCGCATTTTGGCAGCCGCTACCAACTCCATCGCTTTGGTGATTTTTTTGGTATTTTGGATGGAACGAATCCTTCTTTTTAAATCTTTTGAACCGGCAGGCATAAACTAATTTTTGAAAATTTATAGCTAATTATAAAGTCTTATTGAAATCTTCAATCACTTGTTTTAATTTATTTTCAATTTCTTCTGTTAACTGTTTTTCCTGGCTTAATTGTTGACGTAATTTATCACCTGAAGTTTTTAAATAGTCAATAAATTTGTCTTGCCAATTTTTTATATTATCAACTGAAATATTATCAAGATAACCATTAGTCAAAGCATACAATACTGCCACCTGATCAACTACGTCAATTAAAACATATTGTGCCTGCTTTAAAATTTCAGTAGCTCTTTTACCAAGTTCAATCTGTTTTTTGGTAGCTTCATCCAAATCAGAACTAAACTGGGCAAAAGCTGCCAGCTCCCGATACTGGGCCATGTCTAAACGCAATTTTCCAGCCACTTTTTTCATAGCTTTAATTTGCGCTGCGCTACCAACACGCGAGACTGAAAGTCCCGCATTGATAGCTGGACGGATTCCTTGATAAAACAAATCGGATTCCAAATATATTTGCCCATCAGTGATAGAAATTACATTGGTGGGAATATAAGCCGACACGTCACCTGCCTGAGTTTCAATAATTGGCAAAGCTGTCAATGACCCTCCACCATATTTTTCCGACAGTTTAGCAGCTCGTTCCAGTAAACGGGAATGCAAATAAAACACATCACCTGGATAAGCTTCTCGGCCCGGTGGGCGTTTCAAAAGTAAAGATATTTGCCGATAGGCCCAAGCGTGTTTAGACAAATCATCATAAACTACTAAAACATCTTTACCTTGATCCATAAAATATTCCCCCATGGCACAACCAGCATAAGGTGCAATATAAGATAAGGCCGCGGGGTCAGAAGCGGAAGCTAAAACTACAATCGTATGATCCATTGCCCCAGACTCTGTCAATTTGGCAACAATTTTGGCAATTTTCGATTCTTTTTGCCCGATCGCCACATAAATACAAATGATATCCTTGCCTTTCTGATTGATGATGGTATCAATCGCAATCGCCGTCTTACCAGTTTGCCGGTCACCAATTATCAGCTCTCTTTGTCCCCGACCAATCGGAATCATACTATCGATCGCGACGATACCGGTCTGAACAGGTGTATCAACTTTCTTTCTAGTAATTACCCGCGGAGCTATTTTTTCCACTGGATACATCTTTCCTGTATCAATTGCACCTTTATTATCCAAAGCCAGTCCTAAGGGATTGACTACCCGTCCGATTAATTTTTCTCCCACAGGTACAGACAAAATTTTACCAGTACCAATGGCTCGATCGCCTTCTTTCAATTTATTGGCTTCACCTAAAATCATCACCCCCAAAATTTCTTCTTCCAAATTCAAAGCAACTCCATACACTTTTTCTCCATTTTCGCTACTAGGAAGAAATTCAATCATTTCTGCTTGCATGGCATCATACAAACCAGCCACTCTGGCAATACCATCACCAACCTCAATAATCGTACCAAATTTTTCTTCTCGGGTTTGTAATTCGGTTTTGGTAATTTGTTTTTTCAACTCATCAATTATGTATTGTTTTGTTTCAATTGACATATAAATTAGACATTATATTAATTAAGATAAATTTTTTTTCATCAATTTAAGCTTGCCGGACATTGTATCATCCCATAAATTATCATCCCATGATATTTGTAACCCGGCCAATAAATCTGACTCAACATTATTCTGTAATTCAATTTTAGCGTTCAGTCGTTTAGCCATAGTTTGCTCAATCAATTTTTTTTCTAGGTTAGTTAAGACCTTAGCCGAATCAACTTTAATAGTTTTAATATTATGGTGCTGATTGTATACCTTAGAAAATTCTGACAAAATTTGCTTACCAAAATGTAAGGCTTGGTGATCATGTAAATACTGGACAAAATCAGCAACTATTTTGTTAATTTCAGTTTTATTTTTTCCCTCAACCAACCGAACTAAACTACGAGCATAATTTTTTGGTTTGATCTTCATGATTTATTGTTTATCAATTTCGTTAATTACTTTTTTGATAGCCATTTCATCAATTTTTTCACTAATAAAATGTTCCAATATTTTCTTGGTTAACATAACAACCAATGCCGCTGTTTCTTGTTTTAAATCTGCTTGTAATAGTTTTTTTTCATCAACAATTTGTTGTTTAGCTTGCTCAACGATATTTTGGGCATCAACTTTAGTCTTCGCGAGTAAAGTTTGTCGCTGACTTTCCGCCGCCGCAGTTGCCTCAGTGATAATAGCTTGTGATTCTTTTTTTGCTTGAATAATCTTAGCTTCATAATCACTTTCGGTTTTAGCCAACTTTTCTTCTATTATCTTGGCTTGTTCTAAACTTTTTGCTATCTCGGCACTACGATTATCCATTGTTTTTCGTAATGGCTTAAAAGCAAACTTCCACAAAACCCCGAGCACTATAAAAAAATTGACAAGTTGAGCAAGTAATAATTTCCAATCAATATAAAATGTTTTTACTAGTTCGTCCATAAAATGAAAATTAAAATTAAATAATATTTTTATCACGAAAGACTGAAATAATCAATCTTTCGTTCATAAAAAAACTATTTGATACTAAAGGCGATCACCAAAGCATAAATAGCAATAGCTTCAGCAAAAGCAGCCGCTAGTAACATTGGTACTAAAATTTTACCAGCTGATTCTGGATTACGACCAATTGATTCCATGGCCATAGATCCTATTTTACCAATAGCAATAGCCGGTCCAATGCCACCAATAGCAATTGCTAAAGCTTTGGCAATAAGTGTTAAATCCATATTTTGACCTTTCTATTTATTTTCTACTCGACTTATTTGTTTTTTATTTTATAGTCGGTGAAAATAAATAATTTAATAATTAATTAGTTAACCAATCAATGTTCCTCGGCAGTGGAGGCAATTGTAAAATACACCAACGTCAACATAGCAAAAATCAAGGCCTGAATTATACCTACTATTATCTCCAAAAAAATAAACGGGATGGGTACAGCAAACGCAAAAATTGCTGCCATAGAGGCAAGTAAAACCTCACCAGCAAAAACATTACCGAACAACCTAAATGATAAAGATGCTACTTTAGCTACCTCACCAATTATTTCAATCAAACCGACAAAAAACTTTATCGGATTGACAATTACTATTGCCGGTTCTTTCACTATCCGACCAGGGATTTCTGCCAGGGCTTTTAAATTGACAAACTTATTTAAAAAATTCCATCCGCCAACTGTTAAAACGCCAAAAAAATTTGCAGCCAGCACTGAAAATATCGCTAAAGCCAAAGTAGTATTTAAATCAGCAGTTGCACCTCGAAACCAAGGAATAAAAGCGCTATGACCATGGCTAGTTTCAATAAAACCAATTGAACCTACCCCTGGCAACAAACCCAACCAATTATTGAGTAGTAAAAAAATAAAAATTGTAAAAACAAAAGGAAAAATTTTTTTGGATTTTACGCTATCATGTGTGACTGAATCCATCATTTCCACGGCTTTCTCCACCATAATTTCAAATATATTTTGTATACCTTGGGGAATTTTTTTAATACTTCGGCCTAAAACAACAGCCAAAATAACCAAGACAACTACTACTGACCATGAAGAAATTAAAGAATTGGTTACTGAAAAATTTCCAATATGAAAAATTGGTTCGGCATACAATGTGATTTCATGACTAACATGTTTATCAACTTCAACTAATTCATTACTTGATTTTTGAGCCTCGTTTTCCCCAACTATTACTGTAGCATCAACATTTTCATTATTTGCTTTATTATTATCAGAATTTTGAATCATTTATTTAGATTTATTTTCATTTTCTTTTTTATCTTGTTGTTTTTTTACTTCTTGTTCTGCGGCTTTAATAAAGCGAGTAGCAATGGTTATAATGCCATAAGCTGACACAAAGAAAGCAATAGCGGTTAGACTTAAAAAAAACCATGGTTCGGAATTATACTTATTATCAAAATAACGTCCGGCATACAAGGCCACTATGATTGGTCCGACTATCCAACCTGTCACCTCAGCAAAAACTGTTAACCCCGGCCCCCACCACGGTTCAGTTTTATTTGATTTATTCATAAAAAATTTTGATTTTGATAAAGAAAAAGAAAAACCAATAAAATTACATAAAAATACTATAGGTTAATAATTTTTTTAACCTACTGAGAGACAATTATAATAAAAAGTAAATAATTATTCAAGGGTTTATTATTTTTTTATTTTATATTAGCCAAAAAAATCAAAATAACCAATTCAACAAACAAATTAGATATGATACAATTAAACTAATATGGAAGAATTTATTAAAGTTTTTTTAAGTGCCCTGACACCAATTGGGGAACTAAGATTATCAATTCCTTTGGGACTTGGCACTTTTAGACTGCCTTGGTGGCAAGTTTATCTGGTATCAGTGGTGGGAAATATGATACCACCAATTTTGATTTTATGGTTATTTCCCAAAATTTCTACTTGGCTAAACCAACGCAGCAAACTGTATCAAAAATTTTTTAACTGGCTAATTACCCGTACCAGAAACAAAACTGAAAAAAAAATCAATCAATATGGTGTGTTGGCTTTGATAATTTTTGTCGCTATCCCCCTACCAAATACAGGCGCCTGGACTGGAGCATTGGCTGCGTGGATTTTTGGACTTCCTTTCAATAAATCATTATGGTCAATTTTTATTGGCGTGTTGATTGCTGGTATTGTAGTGAGTCTTCTAACCTTAGGATTTATTAAATTGCCTTTCTAAACAAGCCAAAATAAAAAAGCCTTCGCTACCAAAGCGAAGGACACTTACTTTTAACAAATTGCCGGTAAGACAAACGAATATACTGCCCATACAGACAATAAATAACCCACAATGGTAAACCACATTTTCCAGTTATTTATACTTTCTTGATGTTTTTCAATATATAAAATACTACTAACACCAAGTACCAAAGCAGCTACCATTGCTAAACCAAATAAAGCAGCCAGATCATGACTAGACATATGGTGACGGGTAATAATAGCAAACATCAACCCGGTAACAGTAATCAGATAAGGTAGTCTATCAAACCATTTATACTTGGAAAACAGGACAAAACCCAAAGTTACACCAGTAACAATCAATAAATTTTGCTTTGCTTTAAAAGCAAATAAGTGAATGTCACTAAACTCAAGCACAATATAAATTAAAGTAACCAGTACAAAAATAAATAATTGTCTCAGGTTTAATCCAGCCCAAGAAGCCAATGAATAAGAAAGTTTTTCCATTTTTTTCCTCTTTTTTGTTTTTGTTTATTGTTAATTAACTAGGATAAAATAATTTTAAATCAACTATTGAAATTGTCAATACAAAAATCCCTAAATTTCTAGGGATTGAATTGATAAAAAAATATTTATTATTCTTCTATTTTTGGTTTTTCTAGTTCCAAAACTTCAATATTTGCATCCTGACCGGTAATTCTTGTGACGTCTTTATCAACTTTTTTAAATTCTTTATAGCCAATATTGTAAGTATTTACCACTGTTCCCAGCTGTGTACCTATTTTTTTCATATATTCATCGTAGTTGACCAAGTGTTTTTGTAAAGCTTCAACATTTTTTCTAATGTCTTTAGCTGATTCTTCTATTTGCAAAGCGCGCAGTCCTTGCAGTACAGTCTGTAAATAAGCCAAGAATGATGTGGGGGAAACGATAATTACGTGCTTATCTTTGAAGGCGTATTCTATCAAATCCTGGGTGGAAACTTGGACGGCACCAACTTTATTGATAAGTAAATCATAGTAAATTGCCTCAGAAGGAATAAACATAAAAGCAAAATCCATTGTACCCTCACTGGGTTTGATATATTTTGAAGTTTCATCAATTCGATTTTTTAGATCCTGTTTAAAAGCTTTTTCCAATTTTTCTTTTTCTCCTTCATCAATAGTTCCTAAAATTCTTTCATAATTTTCTAAGGAAAATTTACTATCAATGGGTATAATCTTTTCTTTAACAAACACCACCGCATCAACTATCGAGCCATCGGTAAATCCGTATTGCATTTGATAACTTTTAGGTGGTAAAACATTTTTTAAAACAGTTTCTAAATAGAATTCTCCCAGAACTCCTCTTTGTTTTGGATTTTTTAAAATATCTTGTAAATTTTTCAATTGATCAGCAAAATTTACAACTTGCCGGTTGGTATCGTCAAGTTTTGTCAACTTTTCAGTAACATGCTGGATGATTTTGGTTGATTCCGAAAACTGGTTTTGAAACATTTTTGCCGATTCACCCAACTTGTTATCAAGGGTCTTATTTACTTCATTTATTTGATTTTGCAACATGAGTAGGGCTTGATCTTGGGAAGAATCTTTTTTTTGTTTTGTGAGCAACCAAAACATCACCGCAAAACCAACAATTATTATAAAAATTAAAATAAATTCTATCGACATATTAAATATTGAAAAAATTTCTAGCTGTTTGTGTAGTAACCTCAGCTACCCTATCATAACTTATGTTTTTTAATTCTGCAATTTTTTCTGCCACCAAACGCACATGGCTTGGTTCGTTCCTTTTGCCACGATTAGGTTCGGGTGATAAATAGGGTGCATCAGTCTCTATCATTATTTTTTCCAAAGGCAACTCTTTGGCTAAACTTTGTAAAATATGGGCGTTTTTAAAAGTAATAATACCGGTAAAACTAACTAGTAAACCCCGTTCAATAAATTTTTTTGCCTGTTCCAAATTTCCACTAAAACAATGTACCACCCCTTTATAGTAGCCAGTCTTATCTAAAACCGCCAAAACATCATCATATGCATCTACCGTTCCCTTACTAGGACGGGTATGAATAACTATGGGTTTATTGACGGACTTAGCTAACTTCATTCCTGCTAAAAAAACTTGCTGTTGTAATTCTTTTATTTCAACTGGATCTTGATCGTCAGGTAAATGAAAATAGTCAATCCCCATTTCACCAACACCAACCACTTTGGGGTTTTCCAACAGTTCAGCATATTTTTCATAATCAAATTTTTCCGCCCGAGATCTAAAATTTAAATTCTGTTCAAATTCATCAATCTCCATTTCGTACAAATGAATCGGATGTAGACCAACGACGGCATAAACACCTTGATTATATTTATTGGCTATCTCTATGGCTCGAAGTGAAGTTGACAGTTGACTGCCAATATTAATCAACCAAATATCACTGGATAAACTTCTCTCAATCACTTCGGTAGCATCATCTTTATAAGCAGAAAAATTAACATGGCAATGTGTATCTATCAACATGTCAAAAATTTATTAATACTTTCATTTTATCAATCGTTTCCGGAATTAAAGGGGTTAAAATTTCTGCAAACTTAAGTAACTGTCTAGCAATTTGTGAACCCTCAATTTTGTTTAATATAGTACCACTAAACGGAAAACGTACTAAAAAATAAAATGCTATTCCCACAATCAAACTACCCTCCAAGCAACCAAAAACTGCCCCGGCCAATTTATTCAAAGATTTGGTAAAAGGTATAAAACGCAACAAATTGAAAGCTCGATCTAAAATATAAGTAAAAAGTTTAAACAACTTACCCACGGCTACTAACAAAAAAATAAATACAAAAAACTTGGCAAAAATTTCACTGCCAAAAAACAACCACTGCCAAGAACTGGCAATTGGTGCAAAATATCGGGCAGCAAAAAATACTCCCACCAAAAACCCTACTAAACCTCCCAAGGTACGGATAAAACCGGATTTAAATCCCGCCCAGGTATAATAAAGAATTACTACAATAATTACTATCTCCAAAAATGACATATATTTTTATTTAATTTACTAAACGAGGAAAAAGCGGTTCGGCTTTGGCTATTTTTTCAGCTGTCATTATTGTTTCTATTTTAGCTGCCGTATCTGGTAAATAGGGTTTTAACTGTTTACTCAACTCCAAAATAGCTACAGCTATAATAGACAAAGTATTTTTTATTTTTTCTATATCACCACTATTACCAGATTTTGCTAGTTGCCAAGGTTTGGTAACATCAATCAACTTGTTTAATTCATCAATATTTTTTTTGACTTCGTCCAACGCTTTATCAAAGTGTAAATTTTCTGTATATTCAGCAATCTGTGGCCAATTAAAATTACTAGTAATAGAAAAATCAACTTGCCCGTCCAAATAATTTGCAATCATATTGGTTGTTCGGGAAATAAGATTACCCAAACCATTAGTCAAATCAGCTGTGTATAATTCACGAAACCTTTTTTCTGAAAAATCACCATCACCCCTGGTAGGTATTTCTTTTAGTAAATAATAACGCACGGGATCAACACTAAAATTTTTTACCAAAGCCAGAGGATCAATTACGTTGCCCAATGATTTGGACATTTTCTTGCCCTCAATCGTTATATAACCATGGACAAATAATCGATCGGGTAATTTTAAACCAGCGGCGAGTAACATTGCTGGCCAAATAGCTGCGTGAAAACGCAAAATACCCTTACCAATCACATGGGTGATAAACCCTTGCTGCCAAAAATTATTAAAATTTTTATCATCATCAGCATACCCCAAGGCTGATATATAATTGGTTAAAGCATCACACCAGACATACATCACTTGACTGTCATCGCCAGGTACTGGTACACCCCAATTTAGTTTTTCTCTAGGTCGAGAAAAACTAACCCGACTAAAACCCTCTTTTAAAATATTAATGATTTCATTTTCCCGACTTTTAGGAACGATGGCCAATTTACCACTTGTAATGCTATCGATAATTATTTGGGAATACTTGCCTAAATTGAAAAAATAATTTTCTTCATGTAACACTTCTGGTTCAGTATTATGATCTGGGCATTTACCATCAACTAAATCTTTATCCAATTTAAATTCTTCACAACCCACACAATACAATCCCTCATATTTATCTTTGTACAAATCACCATTATCAGCTAACTTATTCCACATCTTAAAAACAGCTGGCCAATGATTATTTTGATCTGAAGTCCTAATAAATGCGTCATTGGAAATATTATAAACTTTTACCAATTCTTGGAATTTAGCGGCATTTTGATCAACAAAATCTTGTGGTTCCATCCCTAACTTCTTTGCGCTAGTAAAATTTTTTGTACCGTGTTCGTCAGTCCCAGTTAAAAAAAACACTTGCTTGCCTTGAGCACGCCAATATCTAGCCAACACATCGGCTTGCACTTTTTCCAAGGCATGCCCAAGATGTGGTTGAGCATTGACATAATCAATGGCCGTAGTTATATAAATTGAACTATTTTTATTCATTTATTCAAAAAATTTGGGGGCGATTACTAGAACAAACTCTCCCTTTACCTTATCATTTTTTAATTTTTCAGCAACTTGGTTAGGGTAACCTCGATAAATTCTTTCAAATTTTTTAGTCAACTCACGTGCCAACATTATCTTTCTTTGGGGGATATAAATTATTAGTTCTTGTAAAAATTTATTGATACGGTGCACAGATTCATAACAAACTACGGCTATCTCAGTTTGATCAATCTGTCGCAAAAAAGTTTGTCTACCTTTTTTATGGGGCACAAATCCCATAAAAATAAATCGATCGACAGGAAAACCGCTAACCGATAAAGCTGCAACCACTGCCGCTGGTCCCGGTAAGGGAACAATTTCCAAATCATCTCCAAATTTTTTATATAACTTTTCTACCAATAAACCACCCGGATCAGAAATACCGGGAGTACCAGCATCTGTCACGTAAGCAACCTGCTGATTTGTCTGCAAACAACTTGTTATTTTCAGCAAAGAGTTATCCTTGGAATGTTGATGAAATGACAATAAAGGTTTAGTAATTTTATATCTAGTCAATAACCGCTGTGTTACTCTAGTATCTTCACACACTATCAAATCAACTTGCCGTAATACTGATAAGGCGCGGATAGTAATATCCTCCAAATTTCCTATCGGTGTAGCTAACAAATAAAGTCGCATGATTTAGCCATTATCCACTCGACCACTCCCCTTATACTGCCAAGGATAATCCATAAAATCTTTCAAAAAAATACTCAAAATAATAGCCACCGGAATTGAAATAATTGCCCCCACTGGGCCGCCAATTTTAGCACCAATTAAAATTGATAAAATCACAATCACCGGATTAAGCCCCACGGCCTTAGACATTATCTTTGGAGTGAGAAAACTATTTTCGATTTGTTGAATAAAAAAATAAAGTAATATAGTAAATACACCCATCCAAGGAGAAAGTGTAAAGCCAATTAGCACACCAGGCAACGCTCCTAAAAAAGGCCCCACATAAGGTATTATTTCAGTAATTGCAGCGATTAAAGCCAGGACAAAAGCATATTTGATACCCAATATTTTTAAACCAATATATACTAAAGTACCAACCGCCAAACTCAAAATCATTTGCCCTCGCAACCATTGACCCATACGTAAAGAAATGCGATCCATTAATTCTATTAAATATGACTGATATTTTTTGGGGCTAATAGAAGTGATAAATTTTTTCGTATTATCTTCTTCAATTATCATATAAAAAGTCATGACCAAAACGGAAAATAAAGAAATAACACCACCAAATACTCCTCCAACAAAAGTAAGTACATTACCGGAAGTTTGTCCAACATTAGCTTGCCAACCGCTTAAGAGTGTTCTTAAATTTCCAATCACCTCTTGACCCACGGCAGTTGTTCTGATATTTGTCAACCAGGAAGTAAACTGATCAATAAAACGAGGTAAATTTTTTATTAACTCATTGGCCTGTTCTATTACGACTGGTACCATCAAACCAACGGCCAAAGAAAAGAATCCTAAAACAATAATATAAATTCCCAAAATACTAAAACCCCTAGGAATTTTTTTCTTTTGCATCCAATCAACCCAAGGATCAAAAGCGGACGATAATACAATAGCAATAAGCAACAAAAACAAAATATCACGCACTAACCAAACAAAACCTATAATCAATAAGACTGCAATAACCTTAAAGAAAGTTAGAGTGGATACTGTTACCATCACAGGTTGTTTGTTGTCACCGTTCATATGTTTAAAATTAAAAATTAATCAGTTTAAACAAATTTTCTTTACTTAAACCACCACCCACTACAGCCAGATTTAATCGGTGCGAATCAATAATTCTCTGCCAAGCAGACCTGGCTGATGATAATTTTACCTCCTTAACTTTAGCCAGATACTGTAGCGGCGTTTCTAAAGGCAAATTATCTAACCAACGATCAGCATACCATTGAGCAATACGCGAACTGTCTTCAAAAGCCAAAATTGATTTGCCGTGAATATAATTTTTGGCTTTATCAAATTCTACTGACGATAATCCGCGTTTTTTCAAACTAACAAACTCCTTGGTTATCAAACTCACAGCCTGCAGCAAACGATCTTTATCCAGACCAGCATAAACTGCCCAAGTGCCGTTGTCAGCGAATGAATTTACTTGCGAACGAATATAATAACCTAGACCTTCGCGTTCCCTGATATTTATGAACAGACGTGAACTCATATTGCCTCCAAAAGCCACATTGGCGATTTTTAAAGGTAAAGTATGGATGGAGTTGTGTTTTATATCACCCACAAAACCCAAAGCCATATGAATTTGTTCAGTGGGTTTTTCTTTCAAAAAAACTTTGGCTTTATTTTGCCTAATAATATTTTTCTTGAAGTTGCCTTTTTTTCCAGGTTTTATTTGACCAAAAAATTTTTCAACTTGTCTAGTTACACTCGGTTGATCAATATGCCCAGCTACCACTACCAGCATATTTTTGGCAGTATAATAACGATGAAAAAACTTTATAAAATCCTTTTTTTTAAAAGCTGAAACTGTATCTTTGCTACCAGCAATATTTTTACCCAGTTGACTCTGAGGAAAAGCTGATTCATCAAAAACATCTTCCAATATCATCATTGGCGCGTCTTCATACATATTTATCTCTTCGATTATCACTCCCTTTTCCCGTTCAATTTCTTTCTTAGCAAATAAAGAATACTGTAACATATCAGCCAATATATCCAAAGCCAATACTAAGTACTGGGCGTCAGTTTTTATATAATAGCAAGTATATTCCTTACCGGTAAAAGCGTTATAATCAGCACCGATTGAATCAAGTTCACGAGAAATTTTCAAAGTTGATGGCCGTCTAGTTGTCCCTTTGAACATCATATGTTCCGTAAAATGAGCTAAACCATTGGTTCTATCAGTTTCATAACGAGAGCCAACTCTGACTGCCACCAACACTGTCACCGCCTTAGTCCCCGCCAAAGGACTAATAACAGAAGTTAAGCCATTTTTATATTTTACCTGCTGAAACATCAATTAAATTTATTTTTAAAATAATCAACCAGTTCTGCAATGGCAATACGTTCTTGCTGCATAGAATCACGATCGCGAACGGTTACTGATTTATCAGTGGAACTATCAAAATCAACAGTCAAACAATACGGCGTACCAATCTCATCCTGCCTTCGGTAGCGACGGCCGATAGATCCAGTTTCATCATATTGAACGTTGTAAAATTTATTTAACTGTCTAACTATTTCTCGTGCTTCAACCAACAATGGTTCTTTTTTAACCAAAGGTAAAACCGCAATTTTTACTGGTGCTAATTCATAGGGTAAACGCAAAACTACCTCGACATCTTTAGTCGCAGTAGTCGTGGTTGTCCGACCACCATCAATTTCAGTATAAGCTTCCAATAAAGTTACCAGAAATGTACGATCAACGCCTAATGATGGCTCTATAATATGGGGTAAGTATTTTTCTTTACTCACTGGATCGGTATACTGCAAGTTCTGACCACTGAATTTCTGATGTTGAACCAAATCATAATCAGTCCGATAAGCCAAACCATACAACTCTTTACGACCAAACGGATAGTTGTATTCAAAATCAATTGTCCGACGCGAATAAAAAGCTCGTTCCTTTTCATCAATTTCGTGTAAAAATAGATCCTCATTTTTAATACCTAAAAACTTGCACCAATTTTTCATTACTTCCAACCAATCAGTAAAATGTTTTTCCCAAACTTGGGGATGAACAAAATATTCCACTTCCATTTGTTCAAACTCTCTAGTACGAAAAATAAAATTTTCTACTGTAATTTCATTACGGAAAGCCTTGCCAATTTGACCGATGCCAAAAGGAACACGCAAACGCATGGCATCTACTACGTTTTTAAAATTTACAAAAATTCCCCCCGCTGTTTCTGGTCGTAGATAAACTTGTGCGGCTACTTCTTCCACCGGTCCCATAAAAGTTTTAAACATTAAGTTAAACTGCCGTACCGGCGTTAAATCACCGTTACAATCAGGACATTTAAATTCATCCAAAAAAAATGGTTTTTCCTTGTCATAACCGGGCACGATAGTATTGGCGGGTAAAATATGATCCGCTCGAAATCTTTTTTTACACTGTTTACAATCAATTAACGGATCAGTAAAATTCTGTACGTGTCCTGATGCTTCCCATACTTTGGGATGCATAATAATCGCTGCATCCAAACCAACCATATCCAAACGACTGGAAATAAACCTTTGCCACCAAGCACGTTTTATATTGTTTTTCAGTTCCACACCCAAAGGACCATAATCATAAGCGGCTTGTAGTCCACCATATATTTCTGAGGAAGGAAAAATAAAACCGCGCCGCTTAAGTAGCGACACTAACTTATCCATTTTGTTTTCGCTAGCCGTTGAATTTTTTTCCATTTAAATATATTTTAGTTCATAATACCTAATAATTATAATGAATAATGGCCATTTTGGCAAATTAAAAAGCGGCTAATCAGCCGCTGGATGGAAAGTAAAAAATTTTAATCTCATTGGGTAAAAAAAATTTATACAAAGATAAAAACTCTGAGGTTTTGATCTTTAGCTTGTGGCTAGAAAAATTTTTTGAATATTTTATGAATCTTTGCTGTAACTCCTTTAATTCGGAGTAATTATTATTGGATGTGATCAGTTTAACTTGATCCATAAAATATAATTTTTCTCCTTGTAGAAATGCCGGTTGGATTTTTTTTATGATAATATCTGTCGCAAAACTGCGAACTTTTTTGAAAAACAAATAACCACGTTTTAAATCGGCGGTATCAACCAAAAATTTTATTTCACTGATACCATATAAGGCAGGTCGAGTCATAACCTTTTCTAAAAAAGTTGCCAACAAAAAATGTTTCATGGGTAAAAATGATTGTTCATCAGCCACCAACTGCGGCCAAAAGGCGGGATCGGGTTTTAATGCAATTTCGGTTGGACAAAAAAATTCTTGTCCTTTTACTTTTGTGTTAAAATTCATTACTTTTTCCCGACCGTTTAAAACATACTTCAGTAAAACCTGGTCATTTGTTTTGTCAGTAGTAAATCTCAATGTTTGATCTTTACCAAAACTTGCTTCCATGCCCATGGGTTTTAACTGATTGTCTTGAAAACAATAAAAATTGAAAATTTGTGCCAATTTTGCTCTGGCGCCTTGAGCGATTTTTAATTTTTTAGGCTGGATAATACAGATCAAGGCTTGTTTATTATTTTTATCCGAAAATAATATTTCATATTTTGGGAAATATTTTTTCCCACGAGTAACGACTGGTAAAAATGAAAAATCATTAATTACTTTCTGACACGCCTGATTGACTGCTCGCAAAAAATTCTTTGCCATTTTTTATCTCCTTTTTTTATGTTAATGTATTTCACAAAATTTTAATAAAAATAAAAATAAAAGTCAAATATCTGCTATAATGTATTTATGACTAAACGTGGTTTTAGTTTAATTGAAATATTAATTACTATCGCTATCATCGGCTTAATCAGTAGTATTGTTTTTATATCTCTGAGCGGAGTTAGAGAGAGATCGAGGGATACTAAAAGAAAAAGTGATATTGCCCAAATTGGTCGATTTTTAGCACTAGCTTGTTATGAACCAAATGCCGGAGATGGTAATTATGATTTGGCGGAATTAATCGACGAAATAAAAATAAAATTCCCTCAAATCAGTAGTTTTCTTTCCCACACACCGCGCGATCCAAAAATCGGCACTGATATGCAAACTTATTATTATTATCTTTACTCAAGCGTGGATAAAAAATGTGCCCTTTATGCCAATTTAGAAAATGAGAATGAAACTATAACTTTACCAAATTTAAACCTACCCACCCCCGGTGGCGGACAAGGAGTTTTACGAGCTAACAGTAATGGTCCCAACAACACTCCTATTTATTTTCAATACACCAACTAAAAACGGTACAAATTGTACCGTTTTTTATTGCCAATATTTTTTACCTTTTAATTCAGTGGGTAAATAATCATCTTGATCATATTTATCATAACCTTGACCATACTTCAAATCTTTTAAAAATCTTGTTGGCGCGTTTCTAATTTTTAAGGGTATGGGTAAGTTGCCATATTTTTTTACATCTTCACAAGCAGTTTGCCAACCATCATAAGCACTTCGGTCTTTTTTACAAGTAGCTAAATATACCGTGCCGTGAGCTAAATTGATAGCACCTTCTGGCAAGCCAACAGTTTCAACTGCTCGAAAAACTTCATTGGCTACTACCAAAGCGGTGGGTTGAGACATGCCTATATCTTCGCTAGCAAAAATAACCATCCGACGGGCAATAAATTTTGGATCTTCCCCAGCATCTATCATTCGTGCCAAATAGTACAGTGCGGCATTGGGTTGACCGGCTCTCATACTTTTTATAAAAGCACTAATTGTATTGTAATGCTCTTCACCTTGTTTATCATAGCGTAAAAATTTAGCTTGCAAAGTATTTTTTAAATTATCTAAATTAATTGTTTGATAAAGATTGGCGGTATTTTCAATCATAGAAATAGCTTGTCTAGCATCACCATTGGCCATATTTAATAACCAAGTCAGTTCTTCTTTTTTTAATTTATGACCAGTACGATTGATTATTTTAATCATATCTTTATCGGTCAATTCTTGCAGTACAAAGACCCGACAACGGGAAAGTAAAGGGGCAATTATTTCAAAACTTGGGTTTTCTGTTGTTGCACCAATTAATGTTAATTGGCCACTCTCTACAAACGGCAATAAAAAATCCTGTTGCGATTTATTGAAACGATGAATTTCATCCAAAAATAAAACTTTGGGTTTATCAGCCTTAGTAGCGATAATCTTTCTAATATCGTCTTTACCGGCCGATACAGCCGACAATTCAAAAAGTTGAGCTTGTAGGGCCTTAACGTAAATTCGTGCCAAAGTGGTTTTTCCCACACCCGGCGGACCCCATAAAACAAATGAAAATAAATGTTTTTTGGCAATCGCCACGCGCAAAGGCTTATTGACACCCACTAAATGTTCCTGACCACAAAATTCGTCTAAATCTTTTGGTCTGATTTTATCTGCCAATGGTTGCATATTTATATTGTACACATCTAATCCAAATAAAAAAAGCTCAATAATTTTGAGTTAATTTCACTTTTAATCCAGACTCACTGATCAATATCATTTTAACTCATATTAAAAATTTAAAAAAAATGTTATAATAAAAACAATGAAAAAAAATTCAAAACCAACAAATAAATTGCGAGTCGGTTGGTTCACTTTTAGTTGCTGCGAAGACAGCACTGTGCTCTTTACTGAACTTCTGAATGATCATTGGCAAGACTGGTTGCCTTATTTAGATTTTAAACACGCCAAAGTATTACAATCACGCAATGTCCTAACCGATATGGATGTGGCCTTTGTTGAAGGTGCGATTGCATCTCAAGAAAAAGAAAAAGAGTTAAAAAAAATTAGAGCCAAAACCAAAGTCTTAGTAGCAATCGGCGCCTGTGCAGTTACCGGCATGCCATCTGCTCAACGCAACGAATTTCCTGAAGAGGTTAGACAGGAAATTGATTTTTTACTCACCAAATTCAATTATGGTGATCAAGTAAAAAAACTTGAGGAACTAGTAAAAGTTGATGCCAAAGTTCCCGGTTGTCCTATGAACGAACAAAAGTTTGTTGAACTTATGGAAGAAATGTTTAAACAATTTAATATAAAATAAATGCACCTTATTGACTTTGATTTAAATATCAATGAAATCACCAAAGTAGAAGGATCAGCGGGACTTGATGTCAAAGTTACTGGTGGTAAAGTCGAGTATGTAAAATTTAAAGTTCAAGACTATAAAAGATTTTATACTCAAGCTATCCAAGGAAAGCCAATTGCTGCTGTCCCTCAACTCTTATCCAGAATTTGTGGCACCTGTAGTATCGCCCATCTAATTGCCAGTATTGAAGCCGTAGAAAAAACTTTAGGTTATCAGCCCACTCCGCAAACAAAAATTCTTCGCGATCTTACCTATCACGGATTGATTATTAGAGACCACGCTCTTCATCTTTATGTTTTTGTTCTGCCAGATTTATTTAATAAAGATTCTTTACTTGAATTTGATGAAACCGACAAATTACAACACCAGCTTCTCCATGATACTTTTGCTGTCAAAAGTGTTGGCAACAACTTAGCTAAATATACCGCCGGGCGTAGTGTCCATGCGCCATTCCCAGTACCCGGAGGATTTTTAAAAATTCCTGACAATCAAGGTAAAACTGCTTTGCTTGAAGAAATGGAAAAAGTTAGACCAGCAGTTTTGAGGTTAATCGAGCTATTTTTAAATTCTACTGACACTCTGATTCGCCCAACCAACTACGCAGCATTAACCAGTGATAATTATTCATACCTTGAAGGTAAGCTTAGCGATCTCAATGGCGTTATCGCCGAAGAAGCAGAATTTCGCAATCACCTGGAACATGTAGTACTACCTTATTCCCAAGCTTCTGCTTATACCTTTGCTGGTCAACCCTACCGCGTGGGAGCGCTGGCTAGAATAAATCTGAACCAACAAGCCCTAAACCACCGAACCAAAAGAGATTGTAGTCAGGCTCTACAAGTCTTTCCTTCTCATAATGCTTACCACAACAACTTAGCCCAAGCTATTGAAATCTTACACTCTATTGACGACACTATTGACCTTTTGAAATCAAATAATTTTCAACCGGAAAAACCAAATAAACTCGATATCAGACAAGCCACTGGCGTAGGTGTAGTAGAAGCTCCTAGGGGAACACTTTATCATAAACTTGAAATTGATGAAAAAGGAATAGTTACTAAAGGTGAAGTAATAGTACCAACTGGCCAAAATCAAATTACTATTGAACTTGATATTGCTGAATACATCCAAAAAAATCTTGACCAACCAAAAAAAGAGCTGGCTTTAGCTTGTGAAAAAATTATCCGTGCTTATGACCCCTGTATGAGCTGCGCTTCTCATTTTTTGGAAGTTAATTGGTTAGAATAGCCACTACCTTTTTAGCTAATAATTTAATATCCCCTTGCGATGGGATACCAATAATCCTTAAGGAGAGTTCGGGATTTATTTTTTTTATAAGTTTAAGTTCAGTAGCTAGATCATAATCATGTAAACTAAACCGACGCTGGTCTTTTATTTTATCGAGATCAGTAATTAAACATACTTGATCTAAATTTTTGACTACATCAATAATCCACCAAATAGATTCGGCGGGAGGAATGATTTGCTCTTGCGGATCTTGATGAATAAATTCCGCTGCAGGCATCATTTTTTTTAAATAAGGCACCAGTTTTAGCGCCAGGGAATCTTCTGGTAAATTAGGGTTGCCAAAAACGGATATTCTCATTTTTGAAATTTAATTTTTCCTTTTTTTATGTCTTGAGGTTGTTTGAGCGATTTAATCTTTTGGGGATGTAAAATATTATCAACGACATTCTGTGAGAAAATTTTAGCATCAGAAAAATCAATAATTATATTTTTTCTTATGATTGCCTGTTGCCAAATATTAAAATAAATATTATTTAACTGCAACTGGTAAATGTTATCAAGTATTTCATCTTTATTTCCTACCGCCACAACTACTCCAAAATGGTGATAAACCAAATTGCCAACTTCTGCTTTTAATTCTGTGGGTAACAAAACTTTTTTGAAAATTATATTTCCCAATGTTGTTTTTGTATGCAAAGTGACCAACCTTTTTTTAGAAACATAATCAATTTTTGTTAATCGAGAAATATTCAATAAATGAGCCAGCGCATAGGCTGGGCCGTTCTGCCTATCAATTTGATTGTTTTTGATATCGTCAGCGTGATCCAATGCAAAACAACGCAAAATGTCACTCTCCCCCAATTGGATTAAATGATGATGTTGGGCATATTTAGCCAAAGTTGACGGTGCGGCAGTAATAATATGTTGTCCTAAATCTGCTAGTCTTATCTTTTTTCCAGGTAAACTAAATAAATCAATGTCGGCACGACAATCAGGATTTAAAAATAAATGACTCACTACTCTCAATGCCAACCTATCCAAAGTAATCTTTTGATAATCGGGAAAAGTTATCTGCCTAATTCGCTGCAACTTAGCTATGTTAGTGTCTTTCATATAAAAACCAAAACTGCTTTTTTCTACTTAATAAGAAAAAACTCAGAGCAATAACTAAAATTCCCAAAATTTGTCCACTAATTAACGGTTTTTGAAAAAAACCAAAATTTAACAAGGCAGTAATCGGTGCACCAATAGTCAAAACCCCAGTGGCAACATGAGCCGGAATTTTCTTTAAACCGTGATAAAAAGTAAATACATAACCAAACAATAATAATGATGTAACTACAACCCACCGCCAGGCATCTAGATCAAGGGTTAAAACTTGTTGATACTCACCTTGCCACCACAAGTAAAACCAAATCAAGGATCCGCCCAAAAACATCCTGGCAAAAATTACCAAATTGGCCGGCAAATCTCCCAACAATCTTTTAACTAAAATGATCTCCGCTGACCAAAACAAAGTTGCTAGTAGTACCAACCAATCGCCTTGATTGAAAACAAACGGTTTAACTTGGGTAAATAAAATCAAACCGAAAAGCATAAATATGACCCCCAGTAATGATTGTTTGTTTATTTTTTCTTTCAAAAATATAAAAGCTAAAACCGACACATAAATAAACAAAGTTTTATGGATAAAACCAGCATTTAAACTATTGGTAATTTGTAAACCTTTAAAAAAAAGTATAAAAGGAATACTACCGCCAATTAATCCAACCAAAATCAGACGCCACCACTGGGATATAGAAAAGTAGCGGACTAAACGCCATTCTTTGGTAAAAAATAAAATAAAAATAAATAGTCCCCCAACAATAATATTTTTTAAACCGGCAAACAAAGTTGCCTCAATACTACTAACTCCATACTTATTTAAAAATATGGAAAAACCACTGATAATTGCAGTAGCTGTTACAAACAACAAACCACGTTTATAAATTTGCATAATTCAATTATTTTTTATTTATTAATTTCAATAATTTTTTTTGGTACTTTCTCAACTACAAATTTATCGGCGATAAATACCCAATCACCTACTAAACACTCCTCAGTCATCATACTTAAATCAACCACACTTCCATCAGACAACTTCGCGCACTTGCCAGTGATAGCAACAATCTGTTTAGATAATTGAAAACACATAAAAAACTAAAAACCAAAATTAATAACAACAGTAAAATAATTCTATCATATATACTGTTTGGCTTTTCTGATAGTAATTTTTCCACCAATATCAAAAATAACTACATCACGCCGATTAATCTGACCGGTTAACAAATATTTAGCCAAAGCATCATCAATTTGTTCTTGAATCACCCGACGCATTGGTCTAGCACCAAATAAAGGATCAAATCCGGCCTTGGCTAACTCACTAACAGCTCCGTCTGTCACCTCCAAATGAATACCTTTTTGTTGTAAACGTTTTTGAGATTTAATAATCATAAGTTTGGCAATCTGACTAATATGTTCCTGACTTAGTGGGGTAAAAACAACAATATTGTCAAAACGGTTTAAAAATTCAGGCCGAAAAACCTCTTTCAATTTTTCCACCAACAACATTTCTTTAATAACTGCTACATTGGTACCGGCGCGCAGTTGATCTTGAATAAACTGTGAACCAGCATTGGAGGTAGCGATAATAATTGTATTGGTAAAATCAATCACTTGTCCAGACCAATCAGTCAAACGCCCATCATCCATAACTTGCAAAAAAATATTCAAAATATCACTGTGTGCTTTTTCTATTTCATCAAGTAATAAAACCGCGAAGGGATTTTGCTTAACACCTTCAGTTAACAAGCCGCCCTTGGGATTTTGCTCTGTACCCAATAAGCGTCCGATTGACTCTTTGCTTTGGTATTCGGACATATCCAATCGGATCATACTGTCGCTACTACCAAAATAAGTCAAGGCAACGGTTTTGGCCAATTCAGTTTTACCAACTCCAGTTGGACCCAAAAAAAGCAAATTGACAATGGGTCTTTTCTCATCCCTCAACTCAGTCCGAGCTCGCCTAAGGGCTGAGGCTACCGCTCGAACCGCCTCGGCTTGATTGATAATATATTGGTGAATTTCTTCTTCTAAGTTTAAAAGTTTGGTTGATTCATCCTGACTAATTTTGGTTAAGGGAATGTTGACTTTGGTTGAAACCAATTGGGCTACATCTTCGCTAGTAATTAGACTTTTTTCACCTTTATATTTCAAAACATATACAGCCACTTCCTCCAAAATTTTTATAGCTTTTTCCGGTAAATGAAAATCGTGCATAAAACGATTGGCTAAATCAATTGCTTTATTCAAAGCACCCAGTGAAAAAAATACTTTATATTTATATTCATAATAATTTACCTTGGCAATCAATACCGCCATGGTTTGTTGTTTGTCTGTTTCGTTAATTTCAATTTTTTGCAATTTTGCCCCCAAAGCTTTGCCGGCAATACTATGACGATATTCATAAGGATTTGAGGTAGTAACAACTAAAAATCTTTCATCAGCAATCAAATCAGCTACCACTTCCGACAAATCAAGACCTTCTCCCCCTTGAGTATTGATCCCATAAATATCGTGAATATTCTCAATCACTAAAATGACATTGCCGGCTCTTAACATTTCTTGATGAATTCGCAATAGTCTCTCTTCTAAAACCCCAGGGGTCTTGGCCCCTGCTACTAAACGCGGTAAAGATAAAGACACCATTCGTTTGTCATGCAAAACTGCAGGTACGTCTTCAGTCACCATCAACTGGGCAATCCCTTCGATAATTGTCGTTTTACCCACCCCTGGCAAACCTACTAAAACTACACTATTGGTACCAGCTTCAATTACTCTAAAAATTTCTTCAATCTCTGGCTGTCTACCCACACAAAGTTCTAGATTGCCGTATCTGGCAGCCAAAGTTAAATCATAGCCAAAACGATCAAGATAAGGTGTAGCGACTGCTGTCATCGATTTATTCATTGAATTTTTGGGTTTGTAACGAGACAGTCGCCTTTGTCGACTATAAGTTTCATAAAGTTGATCATTGATCATCAGCCAATTGATTACCTGACGCAACTGTTCGGGGTTAATTGATAAATCATTAAATAAATCCTGTACTTCTTCATCTAGACTGATGATGCCCTCCAAAATCTGTGCAACCCCCACCCAATTTAAACGTCGTTGCGATGCGGAAATATAACTATAAAAAATTATGGAATAAAAAGTTTGGCTAACACGCGGTTCACCAACTGTGGGATTGGTATTTAGAATAACACTTTTCAACCGCGTCAAAATATCTTCCCGGCTCACACCTAATCTAGCTAATACTCCTAATAACCGACGACTTTCTAAAATTGAAAACAATAAGCTTCGTGCATTTACTTCTGGTTGTTTATAGTCTTTGGCAATCCGCCAAGCTCTCTCGATCAAAGCAATTGTTTCAGAATTAAAACTCCGCGACACATCTATCATTTTTTCTTCCCGTTGACGGGGTAATTTGTTTAAGACATTTGCTTGATAAAAATTTACAACTGGTTGCCGACCGGTTTGCGAACGAAATAAAAAAATTAGACATGACAGTGCCAACCAACTAACCCAAAAAACAAACAAGCTCGACTGCAAGATAAAATCAAGCGACAGCTGCCAACCATTTTCCCACCAAGCAAGTAAAAAACGTGCCCAACCGTGCAAGACAACCAAACCCAACAACACATATAAAAAACTGGCAAAATAATTATTGATTTTAGTTTGCCAAACACCAGTAGCGTCAATTTTTTTTGACCAATATAAAACTCTGCCTTGCCAATCAGTTTGCGGGCGGTTTTTATTGGAATAAACTATTTCTATTTTTTCTGGAGGTGAAAAAATCATTCTATCTATTAACTATAAAAAAAATATAAATCAACATAAACCAAGACCATGGCAGAATTACAATCCAAAGTAAAAACAAAAATAACAGCACCAATGAAAAAATAAGAAAAAACATCAACCGCCAAACAATAATCAAGGTACGGAAAAAAAATGACAAAATTCTTCCTTGCCAATCAGATTGGGCATACATTGGTTTGAGCCAATTTTTAACTAAAATATCAAGTGCCCAATTATGCCAAATACCAATGATTCGTCGACTAATAAATTGCCAAAATTCAACCAACCCACGGCTATACCACCAAATTGGCCAATAGCCCAAATTGTAAGCTAGGTCCCAAGTAAATAGTTTAAAAGTGTGAAAAAAAAGCTGCCACATACAGCTTTATTATAACATTTTTAATTAGTTTTAAAAAATTAAATCTCCCCGGCTAATATTTGTTGGCGGATTAATTGCATCATTGATAGATAAAAATTCAAATTGTGCAAAGTGGCTAGCCGTAAAGCTGCTGGTTCACCGGTTTTGAATAAGTGATGCAAATAAGCCAGACTAATTTTATTTTCATCTGTTTTTTTGTTTGGTAATAAGAGGGTAAAATCACGGGAATATTTACGGTTGGTAATATTGATAGTTTGATAAAAATTTTTTCTTGCTAAATTTTTATGCTGCCACAGATAAAGGCGACCGTGTCTGGCTTCTCGGGTTGGAATCACACAATCAAACATATCCATGCCAGACTTTACTGCTCTGACAATATTTTCTGGTCGACCCACACCCATGAGATAACGCGGACTAGTAGCGGGTAATAATTTATTCATATATGACAACACTTTATACATTTCCCTAGTACTTTCCCCTACAGCCAATCCTCCAACGGCATAGCCATCAAAACCAATTTTAACCAGTTCTCGAGCAGAAAATTCTCGTAAATCACGCCAAACCCCTCCCTGAACAATACCAAACAACAAAGGTTTTTGTTTTTGACGATAATTTTTTTGCCACCATTCTTTTGATAATTGTGCCCAGCGCAAAGTGGCGAGTAAATCTTTTTTGGCGCGTTCATAAGAAGCTGTCCCAGGAGAGCACACATCCAATACCATCTGAATATCACTACTGATTATTTTTTGTATCTGTAGGGCGCGAATGGGGGTTAAAGTAATTTTCTTTCCATCTAGATGGGAAGAAAAAATGACTTTATTTTTTTCCAATCTAACCAAATTATTTTTTCTTGTTTTAGTACCGGCTAGCGAAAAAATTTGAAACCCACCGGAGTCAGTCAACAAAGCTTTTTGCCAACCCATAAAATTATGTAAACCTGCTATTTTTTTTAAAATCTTAAGTCCAGGGCGTAAAAACAAATGATAAGTATTAGCTAAAATTATATCTGTTGGTAGCTGCCCCAAATCTAAAGGGTCCAAAGTTTTGATTGCTCCTTGTGTTGCCACTGGCATAAAAAATGGTGTTTTTAAAAACCCCCGTCGGGTGATAATTACTCCTGCTCGAGCTTGACTTTTTTTGGATTTTTTATTAAGTTTAAACATCTTGTAACTTAAAAAAGGAATAAAATGAAAAAAGTATTTATCTTCTTGGAAAAATTCTTATTGACGTTTGATAAATTTTCCCAAAAATTGCTGGGGCCCACCTTAAAAAAATTTCCCAATTGGCTGACACCAAATATCGTCAGTAGTTCCCGCATTTTTCTCCTCGGTCTAATCATCTATTTTTATCTAACTTTGGAAAGTAAACTCTTAGTGACAGTCACTACTCTAATGGCTGGAATTACCGACTATCTTGATGGACTACTCGCTCGGGTAAAGAATCAAGTCACTGATTTGGGAAAAATAATGGACAGATCAATCGATAAGGTTTTTACTATACCAATTATTGTCTTATTTTTAGACTTTTCTAACTGGCTAAGCATAATTTCAATTTTTTATATTGTTATCGAGACTACCGCCTTGATTATGACTCTTTATGCAGCTTTATACGACCTACCCCTAACTCCCAGTAATGCCATTGGTAAAGTAAAATTCATTATTATTTTTACCGCTATTCTTTTACTTCCTTATAATTATTCGTCACTGGTAGAAATATTTCTGATTCTTCCGGCTACCCTAATGGCCGGTTGGTCACTTTTAAATCATAAAAAACGTCAAACAGCAGTCATCTGAATATGACTGCTTTTTTATTCCACCACTACCCCTTGTCCCACGTCATACATCGCGCCAGTCAAATTGGTATCCAGCGCTGGCCAAACAAATTGACTAGATTTACCTTCACTTTGGGTTTTGATCGTTTGACTGTTTAATAATATTTTAACTTTTCCTAAATCAGCAATCGTGGGAACAATACTAACATCAAAACGCGCTTCAACTACTCCGTCTGATTTATCCACTGGACCAACCTGCCAGGACAAAAGACGACTAACCTCGTTGAAACTTAAAACTCCTTTATTTACCAACTGATTATTTTCCCAATTAACATCATTTGGCAAAAAGGCCGTCAGGGTGATTTGATCAAAAGATTGCCTGGCTTGCAGGGTAAGTTCAATTGGTAAAACTGTTTTTTCCCCTACCTGTGGCGGCCAAGGTCCGCTGCCTTCGGGCACACCTTCATCATCGCGAAAATAAGCATAATTCAATACCTTAAGCGGGGCTATCACTTGAGCTGATACAACATTGGTAGAAAAACTTAAATCATCTTTTTTTTCTTCACCTACCCTTCCGACACTAACACGAACAAAGCTCCGGTAGCGCTCGGAAAAGTCAGGAATAACTTCTTTGATATTTATGGTTAGATTTATTTTTAATTCTTCACCCCTTGCCAACTGTTGCAAAGGCTCATAAACAGCGCCAGTCAAAATAACTAAACCTTCATCAGTTATTTGTGGTTCAGCCACAGTTTGTAGGGACGACCAATCTACCATTTCTTGACTAAGTTGTAACTCTAATTGCAAATCATACAAATCAACTCCGGCAGTATTTTGCATAACTATTGCATAAGTTAATTGCTGTCCGGGACTTATTTCACTGATCTCGTTTTGTCCATTAATTTGCATTTGCAAAACCATTTCCTCACCTAAAATAACAACATCATATTCGGTCTCTTGTAAAATTTTATTCTTCTCCTTACCCTGACTGATTTCTAGTTTAATATTTTCTAATCCTCTAGCAGTCGAAGAAAATTTTCCTTTAAAATTAAAATTTATTTCTTGGTTATTTAAAAAATCTCTCATCGGCCACGTATAAGCTTTACCAACCGCAGTATCTTCAATACCAGATATCTCTGGCTGGGGATTGGTCATGGCAAAATTACGACTAGTTATTAATTTGACGATCAGATCAGATAATTCTTGTCCACTAGTATTTTTTACCCGCACCGACATTTCCTGTTCTACTTCTGGTAAAATTGATTCGGGTAAACCCCAATCAATAGCCAATTGAGAATTACTCAAACGAACACTATAAGTGATTGATTGCACAAAATCAGAACTAAAATTAGCCGGTTGGTAAACCGCCTCCACCAAAAAATCTTTTATTTCACTCTCAGATCCATAAATTTGGGCAGTAATTTTTATTTCCCCTGACTGGCCTTTGGATAAATCCGTTATCTCCCAATTGGTATTCAATAAGTTATCAGCTGTTGGTTCGGTTAATTTTAATTTTAAACCTTCTGGATAACGAACAGAAATATTTATTTTTTTCAAATCAACTCGTCCAGTATTCTTATAATTGATCACCCAAGTGGCTTCTTGTCCGATGGCTACGGTTTCTGGTCCAATTACAACCAGTTCCATATCATTGCGACCGGTGGGAGAACCAGCAAAACGCAAAGCTGAAAATAACAACACCGCTGAAGCCAACAATAATCCCCCAACTACCAACCAAAAAAACCAATGGTGATTCTCTTTACCTTTTCGCTGCTGGCGTGATGATGATAATTTTGTACTGGTGTACTTATTTTTTGCAGGCATAGTGGTGACAATATTTTCTTCACTAATTGTTTCAGCTTTTACTGATTCAGTATAAAACTGAGTGATAGCCTCTTCAATATCCAATGATGAATCGGCTGTTTGACCTGAAGGAATGAATTTTTTTTTACGAGCGCGTTTCTTAGTTTTACTTAATTCGCGCCATGATTTTATTTCCATAAAGATACAAATTTTGCCAATAAATTATACTATTTATCTCTCTTTCCATTATAAAACGAATATAAGCACGTGCCAAAACTATCAACTGTTCAAATTCTACTGAAGCCAATTTAAATCTATACAAATCAACCAAACGTTTCCAAAAATCCTCATGAAAAATATAACGCAATATTTTTAAATTTGCTAAAGCCAACGGTATATCTCCGACTTGAGTGAATTCTTTTTTAACCACCCCACCGTCAACTAAAGAAAAGTAATTATCAACCGCATCTAAATTTTGATTGCTACGCACACAGATGGAAACTTCAGCTCGATATCCAACCAAAGAAATAAATTGCCAGATAACCAAATAAGAAATTAGGGCATTACGACTTGAATCTTGAACGTAGTGGAGTTGTAAAAATTCAGCCCAATTAACCAACAACTCATAAACTTCATTTTCCACTGCCTCCGGTACTGTGATATAATTTACTGCTTCCAATAAAGATTGCCACAGAAGCAAAGTTTCAGCCTGACCACGTAAAGCTTTCCAACTATTGATAATTTCTCCACCGGCTATATGATTTTGCTTTCTACCCGGTGCTAACATCAATTTTACTTCATTACCAACTTCCAAAATGCCTCGCAATTTTGCATCTAACTTACGTGCTCCCTTAGCCAGAGCAAAAAATTTACCTTTTTCTTTGCTAAAAGCAGTGATAACTAAATCATTTTCCCCCCGCGGTTGATGTTTTAAAATAACAGCTGACAAAATAGTAGTCATGACTTTTTTATACTTAGCCAAATTTTTTCTCCAGATATTTCAAATTCTTGACCTGCCAAATCATGTGGACGAGCAAAAACCACTTCTTTGGCTAAAACACTAGTTTTGATCATTTCTAAAAACGATTCAAATTTTTGTTGCAAATTTTCCGAGATAACTAAATATAAAATTATCTGATCACTGATGGTGAGTCCTGATTGTTTGCGTGAATTATTGACGCTCCGAATCAGTTCGCGTACCAAACCAGCTAGAGCCAACTGTTCATCAATTTCTGTATTCAATCTAATTTCACTTGCACCCAATCTTACTTCGTTGACATTTATTTCTTGACGCAAAATATCAAGATACTGAACCGGTAAATCTTTTTGCGTGATAAAAATCTCTGCCAACGGTTGTCTAACTTTTATTTTAGCCTGTGCCCGTAAAGCTAGGGCTTGGGTGACAATCAATCTCACTTGCTGCATCAAATGCAAATTATTTATTTCCTCTGGCATTAATTCCCTGCTTTGTGGCCAAACTGACAGATGAACCGAAAGCGCAAAATCTTCTTGTTTACTTGGACAACTATCAATCAACTCCTGATACAACTTTTCTGCCATAAACGGAGCAAAAGGTGCGAGTAATTTAGACAGTTCCAATAACACAAATCCTAAAGTTTTCACTGCCTGTGCTTGAGATTCGCCGCCGGCTTTAAAACGATCGCGACTACGTCTCACATACCAAGTTGATAAATCATCAATGAACAACGACAAACGTCTAGCTGCAGCAGTTATATCATATTCATCCAAAAATTTGCTAACTAACTGAACTGTTTCAATAAGATAAGACATTATCCATTGATCCAATAGATCAGCTGACGGCTGTTGGGGTACAGTTTTTACTGCTGGCACATAAAGTTGATAAAAAGAAAATACATTCCATAAAATCAGCCAATTCTTTTTTAAAACCTCATCCACATTTTTGGCATCAAAATTCTTTGGTTCACCCGGCTGGTTGATGGTATAAAAATGCCAACGCAAGGCATCAGCGCCAAATTTATTCATAATTTCCCACGGATCAACAATATTGCCTTTACTTTTGGACATTTTTTTACCGTATTTATCGTTGATATGCCCCAAACAAATCACATTTTGATAAGGGCTTCCCTGATCAAGCAAAGTGGCAACTGCCAGTAAGGTATAAAACCAACCGCGCGTTTGATCAATAGCTTCACAAATAAAATCGGCCGGAAACCATTTTTTTTCAGCAATTAATTCTTTATTTTGAAAAGGATAATGAATTTGGGCAAAGGGCATTGCTCCAGAATCAAACCAACAATCAAGTACAGCTGTATCTCGCGCCATCTCGCCGCCACACTGTTCACACTTGATTTTAATTTCATCAACCAAAGGCCGGTGGGCGTCAATTAATTTTTGTCCGCTTAATTTTTCTAACTCCGCAAACGAACCAATCACTTTGATATTTCTGCAACCTTCATGATTCTTGCCAATTTGGCATTGCCAAATTGGCAATGGTGTTCCCCAATACCGCTCTCGAGAAATTGCCCAGTCTTTCACCCCATCCAACCATTCACCGAAACGACCAGTTTTAATATGGTTAGGCACCCAATTTATGTTTTGATTGTTGCTTTTCAATTGCTCTCGCAAAGCTGACATCTTAATAAACCAGGAATCCTTAGCATAATAAAGTAGCGGTGTATCACAACGCCAACAAAAAGGATAATCGTGTTTATATGATTCTTGTTTAAACAATAATTTTTGCTCTTGTAAATAATTAATAATGACTTTTTCCGTTTCCTCATCTTTGACAAATTTATTTTGTAAAGACTCAAGAATCTGGAATCTGGAATTTGGAATCTGGAAGAAAAAATTTCCATTTTCATTTACCGTATGATGTTTTGGCAAACGCACTTGTTCACCTAAATTGTAATCATCCTCACCATACATCACCGCGGTATGAACTACTCCCGTGCCATCATCGGTAGTTACAAAATCAGCAACATAAACTTTATATGCGTTTTGATAATTTTCTACTACATCAGGAATCGCACCAGGAAATAATGATTCATACTCTACTCCAACTAATTCACTACCTTTAAACTCAATTAAAACTTCGTATTCAACCTGATCCAATATACCTAACCTGGCTTTGGCAATTATTAGATCCTCCTTAATTTTCAATTCGTCATTCTTAATTCTAACTTTGACATAATCAAAATCGCTCCCCACTGCCAAAGCCACATTCCCAGGCAGCGTCCAAGGCGTTGTGGTCCATGAAAGAATATATAGCGGAACATCACTATTAGCTGACCCCTTAATTCTTAATTCGTTATTCTTAATTCTAAACTTAATATAAACTGATTCATCTTTCACCTCCCGATAGCCTTGGGCGACTTCGTGACTAGAAAGTGCAGTACCACAGCGCGGACAATGGGGCACAACTTTATGCCCCTGATAAAGCAATCCTTTATCATAAACTTGTCTAATAATCCACCACAGTGTTTCTATATAATCATTTTCATAGGTCACATAAGGATTGTCCATATCTAACCAAAAACCCATCCGCCACGTAAGTTTTTCCCATTCTTCTTTATACTGCCAAACTGATTGCCTACATTTACTATTGAAATATTTAATTGAATCAGCAACATTGTCCCGTAAAGATTCAATCTGAGGTTTACCGGAAATTCCCAGTTCTTTTTCCACCTGCAACTCTACTGGCAGACCGTGAGTATCCCAACCAGCTTTTCTAGTTACGTGATAACCTTGCATGGTTTTATAACGCGGGATTAAATCCTTGAAAGCCCTAGCCAGTACATGATGAATACCTGGTTTGCCATTGGCCGTTGGCGGGCCTTCATAAAACACAAACTCACCCTGGGGTGAATCTTTCTCCAGGGACTTTTTGAATATATTTTCTTTTTCCCAAAATTCTAAAACTTCTTTTTCTAATTCAGGAAAATTTATTTGAGTCATAAACCAACAAATTTAATCAGAATGTTTAAATTGTACTGAAAAAATCGATAAAAGTCAATTTTAAACCTCAACAATATTTTTTGATTAAACAAAAGTCCGCACACTTAGTGCGGACTTTATATCTAAATTCAAAAATCTATATTTTGGATTCTATTCTCTCCTACTGCTGTGATTGCTTGTAATTAGTGATGGCTTCCACCACCCGACTGTCGGCCTTCAAATCTTCAATAAACAAAACATGATAAGGATTGATACGCATCTCATCTTTTGGTCCGTGCAATTCATTGCCCAGTTTGACCAAAGACAGTTCGCTCTGTTGTTCAGCTTGAGCTTGATCGCCACTGCGTTGCAATGGTTGAGTCACTTGTAAATAATAAATCTCTCGCAACAACACACCGCTTTTTGTTTCTTTGACGACCTTACCAAAATACACTTGACCATTGGTCAAAAATACAGCTTGCCAATTCTCATTGGTGCTAGAAAGACCAAGCACGTTAAAACGGCTGTATTTAGAGACCACGTACAACCCCAAAACAACTACCAAAGCAATAACAATTATCACTACTACCCATTTGGCAAAACTCCCCCCTGATTTGTTGGGCTTTTGAAAAGCCGCGCTATCTGCTGTATTTACTGGATTATTAGTTTCCATATCTTATGTCCTTTCAATACTTAATTATTAAACTTAAATTATTATAACACCAAAAATAATACCTAGACAAGGGCTTTTTCCACCTGTTTACTGATTTAATTCAATTTCCTGCCACTCATCATTGTTGGGTCTTTTTTCATAAAATTTGGCAAAGGATACTTTTTCCTCCTGGTCATACTGCCATTGTTCTTTTACAGTACTGCCAATACGATTGCTGTAAAAAGTTTTTTTACCCACAACTTTTGGTTTGGTGTGAAATTCTGCTCTCATTTCTTTTTCACCCAATACCCACTCTATATATTCTATATTTTCACCCGGAATATCAGTATCATACTGTCCTTGATCCTGGACAGTAAATTTATTTTTTATTTGTTCTAAAAAAGCAATCCATTTGTCTTTGGTCATATATTACATTTTATTTACCGTTTTGATATTTAGTAAATGCAAACCAGTAGCTAAAATATTGGCAGTGGCTTGGACTAAATGCAAACGCATCAATTTAGTCTCCTGGTCAGCTTTCAAAACTGGTACTGATTGATAATAATTATTAGCAAGTCCTGACAGCTCATACAAATATTCAGTCAAATAATTAATTTGCATTTTTTCATAGGTCAGATTGACAACAATCGGCCACTGGGAAATTTTTCTGGCTAAACCCGCTTCGCTTTCACCAAGATCAATCTGATTTAATAAACTAAAACTACCGGACTTTTGTAAAATTCGTTGCAATCTAACTAAACTATAAAGTAAATAAGGACCAGTGTTGCCTTCCAAACTTAGCGAAGCCTGGGGATCAAAAATAATATTGGAACGGTGTGAACTTTTCAAAAACCAATATTTAATAGCGGCCACAGCAATACTTTTTGCAAGTTCTAACTGTTCAGGTTGTGACAGATCAGTTTGCCTTTTTGCTACTTCTTGGCAAGCAACCGTAGTTAAGTCGTTGATCAAATCATCGGCATCAACTACTTTACCTTCTCGGGATTTCATCTTACCATCAGGCAAAAGTACTTGCCCATAGGCAAAATGCAAACATTTTTCCACCCAACTAAAACCCAATAAAGACAAAATTTTAAATAAAACTTTAAAATGATAAAGTTGCTCATCGCCCACCACATAAATCATTTTATCAAAATGAAAATCTCGCCACCGCTTCAGTGCTAAATAAATATCCTGAGTGATATAGACCGTGGTGCCATCGGGCCTAAGTAATACTTTTTCACCACTATCTCTACCCCCGAGTCCATAAGTGCTCAAATCAATCACCACTGTGCCATCGATTTTTTTTTGCGCTAAGCCTTGGGTGACTGCATCCTGAATAATTTCCCTGCCCTGATCATACAATTCACTTTCATAATAAACTACGTCAAACTCTGAACCATATGTTTGGTAGGTTTCCTGCCAACCCTGATAAACCCAGTTATTAAGTTTTGACCACAAAGCCAATACTGCTTTGTCCTTTTTTTCCCACACTGACAATAAATGACTAGCCTCGTCAGCCAAAGCTGGATGGTCATTAACTGCTTCATTATATTTAACATAAAAATTACCCACCAATTTATCGCCTTTGACTTTGGCTTTTTCTGGCGTGAGGCCAGATCCCCATTTTTGGTAAGCCAATAAACTTTTCATAATATGTATGCCACGGTCATTGATCACCTCGGTTTTAATAACTCGAAAACCAAAAAATTCATAAATTTTTGCCAAACTCATGCCAATTGCATCATTGCGCAAATGTCCCAAGTGCAAAGGTTTATTGGTGTTGGGTGAAGAGTATTCAACTACTACCACTTGTCCCTCACCAAAATTTTGCTTTCCATAATTTTTATCACCAGCTGCCTGGCAAACCTGACGGTGCAATTCAGCTAAGGGCAAGAAAAAATTTATAAACCCTTGCCCAGCTGTTTCCACTTTGATCTGGTTTGCTTGTAACCACTGGTGATTTCTAAGTTTTTTGCTTAATTCATCAGCTACCAAATGAGGTGATTTATTTTCCTGACTAGCTAATATCAACGCTAAATTTGTACTCAAATCACCCCAAGCTGCCTGAGAAGGGATTGATAAATCAAAATCCACTCCACCAGAAAGGTCAGTAAGAGTCTGTTTAATTTGGTGATAAAAATCAATCATCTTAACTTTATAGTAATAATTTTGGGCCAATCAAGCAAGGTAAAAGTTGTGAGTACACGATCTTTGCGATACAATAAAAATATGGAAATACTGACCAATAAATCAGCTTTATACAACTATTTCCCTCTACAAAAAATAGAGGCGGGGTTGATTTTGACTGGACCAGAAGTAAAATCAATCAAAATGAAACGGGTAGATTTTAAAGGCAGTTATGTGACTATTAAAGACAATCAAGCTTGGCTCGTGGGTTTGCATGTTGCTCCTTATCAACCAGCCGGTGGTGTACAAAAAAACTATGAGCCAAAAAGACAAAGAAAACTACTTATAACTAAAAAAGAAATCAATCTTATCCGCGGACAACTAACCAATAAAGGATTGACAATCGTACCATTGCGACTATATACTACCAGGGGTTTAGTGAAATTGGAATTGGCGGTAGTGAAAGGCAAAAAACAGTACGACAAAAAAGCTTTGCTCAAAAAAAGAGACACTGAGCGTGATGTCAGACGAACTTTGAAAGAATATTAAAATAATTTTTAATTTTGTAATTTTTAAATAAATTCTAATTTTTAAACTAAAAATTATAAAATTTAAAAATTAAAAATTCTATCTGGGGATGCTATCTATTCGCTAAGAAAGTGGAAACGTATGTTCAAATCGAGCGGCAACTCGCAAAACTACCAAAATTATAAGTGCCAATACACTTATGAGCAAAATTAGGAACGCTTTTGCGCTACCTAACTTTGCACCAGTTGTAGCCTAATTTAGTCTACGACCATCGCTGAAATCTGGCTCCAAGATTTCATAAGCGGTGTCATATCTGGAGCTTGAACGTCGATAAGCTGACTGTCGCCGTTTGAAATATTGTTCAGCACCACCAAAAAGTTTTTGCCTGATTTTATCTTTTTGGTTTTCCAATCAGGCTAAGTTTGTAAATCGTGCGTTGAAACTTTTTTACCACGTGGGTGCAAAGCCCACCATCTCCACCAAGCTTAGCTTGGTAATTGGGAAGCTTAGCTTCCCACCATCGAGTTTTGCTCAATAATAGATACACTCAGCGTAAAAAGCTAAATTTTTGTATTCATATTTTCTATTTTATTAAATTTTTGTATAATTTAATTATTGGAGAGAGACAATGAACAATTTATATATATTAATTAGTTTAAAAGACAAATGTCTATATATCGGTTATACTAATAATATTAAAAATAGGTTAGAAAAACATAATAATGGTTACGTAAAAGCTACTAAAAATAGACGCCCATTAAAACTAATCTATTATGAAGCCTATATATTTGAAAAGGAAGCAAAACAAAGGAAAAAATATTTAAAAGGTGGAAAAGGTAGGTCTGAATTAAAAACTCAATTGAACCTAACACTAAACTATTATAAATATAAATTCCTATAATCAACCTAATAATTAACCCCTAAAACTATTCAAAAATTTAGAATCAATCAGCAGATAAACCTCCCTGAAGTTCGCCTAGTAGGTATTGACGGCGAACAGTTGGGTGTGGTACCAACCACTGACGCCTTGCGTCAAGCACGAGAAGCTGGACTTGATTTAGTGGAGGTATCCCCCAAAGCTGCTCCTCCGGTGTGCCGTATTCTAGATTATGGCCAATGGATTTATAACCAAAATAAACTCCAACAAAAGGCCAAAGCTAAAAGTAAAAAATCAGAAGTCAAAGGAGTCAGACTTACTTACAACATGGGCGCCCATGATCTGGAGGTTAGAGCCAAGCAAGCTATCAAATTTTTAAACCAAGGCGATCGGGTAAAAACTGAAATTATCCTCAAAGGCAGACAAAAAGCTCACCCGGAAAAAGTCAAAGAAATTATGGTTAAATTCCAAGAAATGTTAGGTGCTAATGTTCGGATTGATCAAGAGCCTACACGTGAAGGCAATAAATTTTCAGCACTTTACTCCCAAAAAAAATAAATCCGAGAATGTGCTTGACACCTACTGACTTTTCGGTTAAGATAAATTTTGTCCCACTGCTTTTGGGTGGGATTTATTGATAGCCACTTATATATGCCCAAACTAAAAACTCACAAAACTACCAATAAAAGAATACGTATTAGTAAAAACAAAAAACTGGTTCAAAGAACATCCGGCCAGGATCATTTTAATTCTCGTGAACCAGGTAAAGTTACCCGCAATAAACGACGTGACAAAAAAGTCGCCAAACCAAACGAAAAAAACATTCGCACTCTCCTGCCCTATCACTAATAAATTTACTTATATTCTTTATTCTAATTCAAGATTCTAGATTCTAGATTCTAAATTCTAAATTCTAATTTATATGGCCAGAGTAAAAAGAGGTACAACTCACACCAAAAAAAGACGTAAACTAAGAAAGGCGGTTAAAGGTTATAAATGGAGTCGCAAGACAACTATTCGATTGGCCAAAACTGCCGTGGTGAAAGCTGGTACTCATGCTTTCCGTGACCGGCGTGCTAAAAAAAGAAACAACCGAGCTTTGTGGTTGATTCGCCTAAATGCCGCAGTTCGTGAACGTGGTACTAGTTATTCAAAATTCATCAATGCCTTGAAAAAGAAAAATATCGAACTGAATCGCAAAGTCTTATCAGAATTGGCTATGGATCACCCGGAAATTTTTGATCAAGTCTTCAAACAAGTAATGACCAAATAATTTTTAAAACAGAGAGTATAAAACCCGCCTTTAGGGCGGGTTTTTAAATAAATATATAATCAATTTTTAAATTTTTAATTTTGTAATTTTATAAATAATTTTTAATACTTAAATGTTTAAAAATTTAAATTTATTTAAAAAATAAAAATTATAAAATTTATTAAAATAATATTATTAACTTTAGCAACTTTAAGTTTCTAACTGTTACCCCACAACCTCACCCGGTTTTCATTTTTGCGACTACTATAATTCAGACTCAATCCGCGTAAATTTATTGGTTGAATATTTTTCTTATTTCTCTTCCAAGTAAAAAAATTTTGTTTTTTTGTAAAAGCCATAAAAATTTTGTAAATAAAAAGGGATACGCATTTAGCGTACCACTCTGACTTTTATAGCTTGCGCTTTGTCGTTGGAAATGACTTTGATTTTCATATTTTTGTTTTTAATTTTTATTTTGCCTCGAATTTAATCGAGAATTTTATTTTTTGAATTTTTTATTTGTAATTTATTTATAATTTGCAATTTAAAATTTATAATTTTCACTCCTATATTTTCATTATACCGCATTTTTTGACTTTTGTCAAGAAAAGAGGTACGATAAATTCAGATCAAATTTAATTTTAAATATGAAAAACAAAAAAATCCTAGTAGCAATATATATTTTAGTTTTTGTTTTTTTAGCACTAACATCAACCAATTACGTTTTTGCTTCAAATCCGCCTGTTAACCCTCCCGGCAACCCAACAGCCAACGGAGATACTAATACTGTCAATTTGCAAAACCCCTTATCAACTAGCGATCCTGCGGAAATTATGGCCAATGTTATTAAAGGTATCTTAGGTCTTACTGGGGTTATTGCCCTGGTTGCTTTTATCGCTGGTGGTGTAATTTGGATGACCTCCGGAGGCAGTGCGGAAAAAGTAAAAAAGGGCAGGGATATTTTGGTATGGGCAGTGCTTGGACTTTTCATAGTTTTTTCCAGTTATAGTATCCTCAAATATGTTTTTGACATTTTAGGTTAAATATAAAACAACCGTCATTTAGACGGTTGTTTTTGTATGGGTGATAAATCAAGGTCAATCTTTTTTATAATTCTTTGCGGTGTTTTTATTTATTAACTTGTCTAATTTCTTTTTTGCCTCTTTATCGCCACTTTTTGCGTCCCGCAATAAAACGCCATACTTTTGATATTCCTTCAAACCATTCAACAAAGAATCCATACTGGTTACTACAATATTGCCCTTGTCATCAAGTTTATATTTTATTCCCATCCAACCAATAGCCTTTTTATAAAACTTGGCATCTTTGCCTATTTTTTCACCAGCTTCGTAGGTATCCAAAGTGGAATTTAAAACATATTCAATTTGTTGCTTCAATTTTTCCAAATCCTCTGAACTATCAAAATCAATTTCTTTATTATCACCTGACTGTATTTTTCTGATTTCATCATCAAAGGCACTAAATCCTCTGGACCACTGTTTGATTGGTGGTAAGGCATGATTTTTCCATTGATCAATGGCCCGACGAAGCGAGGTATAAATTCTAGAGTTCTTTGCGCCAGCGTATTTTATTCTCTCTTTATCGCCTTTTCTAGCTGACATAATTGCTTGACCAATAGCAATATCCTCACCTCCGGATATTTTATCTCTATATCCACCAATAGCGGCTAATATACTAGATTTAAAAGCAAAGTTTGCACCACTCGAAATCATCCTGCCTGTTTTATGTCTACCAATCGCATTTAAATATTGAAATAAACGAGTGCCCATATGAAGAGCAGGATATTTTACATAACCCTCGGGATCCCAATCAACCTGTCCCAACATAGCATCAACTTTTTTATCACTATCAAATCTTTTGATAAAATTTCTGATATATTCAGGGGCAATTCCCAAATTATCAGCATCATTACTTACCATGATCAAATCTTTTACGTCTTTACCCCGAGCCAACTGCCTAACCAACACCGCATCATTCAATAACTTACGAATAGTACCAATGTTTTGTTGATCTTTGTTTACCAATACCTCATGCATTGACCTCAATTTGATCTGCGGATAATCTTTTTTAAAACGGTCAATTTCAGCTAAAGTTTTATCAGAACTATAAGGACTGCCCTTTTGATCCTTGTCTGGATTATTGACAAATAAAACTATCTCAAAATCATCATCATCAACTGTTTGTTTGGTGTAGTTTTCCAAAGTTCGATAAATATTTTTTTCTTCCTGATGGCCAGCTACTGGTATACATACTGAGACTCGACACTTTTCATTGATTGGTTCAATTTGTCCAACCAATCTATCAACCTGTTGTTTGTGTTCTGAAGAAAATGACTCGGTATATCTTTTTATTTCAGCATAACTATCAAGTTCTGCTGCTGGATTTTCTTTCAATGTTGGGGAACATTTTTTCTCAAACTCAGCTTGGGAATTTTTATCAATCTCACCTGACATCATATAATAAGGCGGGGGAACTTCTATCCCTGGATCTTTCCTTTTGGTATTTTCCAATGACTTACGCCAATAAACCGGTATAATTGGGGGCATTTCTATTTCTCTATTTGGATCAAGATCAAAAATTGGAATTTTTTCATCACGGTCAAAAATAGCTATCGGCACTTCTTGATCAGTTGCACCTGGATATTCTGAATCCTCCAATCCTTCACCAACTGCTGTGGCTAAAATACGAACCTGATCTACACCTTCTTGAGTCTGACCAACTGTATGTACCACTTCCGCGTATTTACCAAGATATTTAGCGTGTCCCTTATCATCAAGTGCAAATAATTTCTCCCCGATGGGCGAATCCTTGTCAATTATCACATTACCTGTCTCGGGATCTATTGGCAGTTCAATTACTTGATTTTGGGTACCTACTGACACTGACAGCTGAACCTTCATCTCTCCTTTTTTGATTAACTCTTGAGCATCGACTGATGCTTTTGAACCGTCAACAAAAGTATGATAAGAACCATCTTTATCCATTTTAATCACATTGAAGACATAATTCCCTTCGGTGTCTAAACCGCCTTTGCCACCCCAATGTAATTTCAATTCGTTTTTGTCAAAAATTGGTTTGGGTGTGTCATTATCATACCAAAGATTTCGTTTAATCTGTTCAAATAACTCCTGGTGTTTATTGATAAAGTCTTGACTAGAATTTTCCTCAACCCCTACCCCAGCCAATAAATCACTGCCATACTTGGCGGTCGTACTTTCAAAAATTATATTTTTACTCTGCAATTCAGCTTGTAATTGCTCATCCACAATCAGACTGTTATTTTCAGCAAAATTTAAACCAGCCAAAATTGTATCGTGGTTATCTTTGGAAAAAATAGAATAAGTACCATCTACTTCTTTTTTAATATCCCAATGTTCTGGCAGTCTAACTATTTTGTCATCTATCTCAATACTATTTAAGGCATGACCACGAATCATCTCTGATATTGTTACACCATTTTCTTTTAATTCTTGTTTAAATTCTTCAGCGATAGATCCATCTGGCTCTATTTCAATTTTTTCTACTATTGTTTGCTCACCACCCATCAAAGAATAGGTCCCGTCTTCATTTTTTATCATTTCACAACCTGCGGGTATTTTTGCTACCAATCCGTTATCAATATTTACAACTTGCGTACCCTGACTGCCTTCCGGGCCATCATTCCACAAATATTCGCGTAAAGATTCTAGGGCTGAATTACTCTTGATGGCAGTTTGACCTAAAATATCTTCTTTTTTATTGAAAATACTATCAATCCCACTCTCAACCAATCCCTGCTGATTGCCGCGGAAGAAAGCAGCTCCTTCTTGAAAGGCGGTACCAACTACTGCCCCAACCATTGCTCCTTTGCCCGCTGCTTTCAAGGCTCGACTATTTCTCATTTTATTAAATAAACGGTTTTTATTTTCAACTTCGTTGCGCATAAAAAGCTCCTGACGTGAATCTACTACTTGTTTATAAAAATCGTTGAAGTCGTCAATTTTAGTTCCATCTGTCAAAACTAGACCACCTTTATTTTCAATCAGCTGTTTTAAATCTCTTTTCACTTGGCCGCGCAGTAAATCCATCTGTTGACGCTCATGTTCAACAGCGGTCACATCTGAATACTGAATCATGTCTATATTATGTCGATCAGAAATTTTTACTCTTGCTTCTAAATCTGATAGCTGATCAATCGCTGTCTGTAAATGAAGATCAACACCACCTCTGGATTTACTTAAATCTTTCAAAAGCCAATGACCATTTTCATCAGTCTTTATACTGCCATCATCTTCTATTTCATACATCGTTGCTTTTAGTTGATCAATTGCTGTTGATGCTTCTATGGTTTGATAACGGTATTGTTCCATTTCAACTCTTCGTACTGCCTCTTTTTCATCATATTTTCTGCCTTTGGCCATTTCTCTTGAGTGTTGTCTTCTCTCTTCGGTCAAACGCTTCCGCTCTCTGGCAAAACCAATTGAACCGCCAACCAAGGCTGTACCAACTAAGGGTAGTGCGCGAGCGATTGTACTGACTGATCTTTTGGCTAAACCCAAACCAACCGAAGTTGCTGTCGCTACTGCCAAAGCTGCACCGGTTTCATTTACCAGTGATGACAAAACTTTACTTTTGGCTGTACCTTTTTGCAATTTGTCCATTATTTTATCAACCATATCAAATTTAGCTTCAGTTCGAACTCCCAATCTGGCTTTTCCCACCACAATATCAAAATTCAAATCATTATCTAGATTGTCTATTGCCAATCCGTGTTCTACTGCATCTCGGTATTGTTTGGCCATTTCCAACATGTTGTCAGTAAATCGTAAATGATTGTCAACATGGTCTGCGGCAACACCGTGAATTTTTGATAAAACCCGGTTACGTTCTTCTTGAAATTGATTTTCATCAATTTTGCCACTGGCAAAATCTTTTAGTGCTTGTTTAATCTCCTGTTTTAAATCAGTACTATCCTCAGTTGTCTTCTCTTTTGTTTCATTTTCACCCAGCACATATCTCTTTTCTCCGGCTTCGGTATGAATTGTTTCTTCATACTCAACATCGGCAAACCTAGAAACAATAGACTCCTTGGCTTTTTCACTATACAAGACATCTGCTTCCTCGCCAGTAAAAATATTTCCGGTTTCTCTCATTTCCTTTTTGGCTTTTTCAACTTCTTTACGATGATAGTAGTGATGCATGGTATCGTGCTTCCACAATTTCTTGAAAAATTTCTTTGAACCATCTCTGGTAAAAAATTCTTTAAAACCTTTAATTTGTAACTCATTGACTTCCTCGGTCATACGCAAATCAGCAATATCACGGGCTTGCGTTTCTACTAAATTTTCTACATCCACTAAAACTAATTTATTTTCCAGTTTTCTCTCCGGAGCAGAATCAATATTTCTAAAAATTTTTTCAGGTGTCATAACTTTAATATAAATAAAAAAATGCTTAAACGGATTTAAGCATTCAAATAAACATTGCGAAATTGCATGAGTTCAGCCGAAATTTTTTCAGTCAAGTCGGGAATATACTTATTTAAAAATTCATTCATCTGTTTACTATCAGATTTTTCATTATCCAATAATTTTTCAAACTCGGCCAAAGTATCTGCTGGAAGATTTTTTAAAATCATGGCATTGATTTTATCTTCCAATCTTTCCAATAAATCCGACTTTACTTCTGCTAAAACATCAGTTTCTAAATAATCAAGTCCTTTTTCCTTTACCAATTGTTGAATAAATTGATCGTACATTTTGTCTACTTCAGCCAAATTGTCTGAACTATTTACATTTGTTTTGATCATAAAACTATATAAATTAATGCTTATATAATTAATTATAACATTTTATGATATCATATTTTGCATAAATTGTCAATCATGAAAATATCTATTTATTGACAAAATCAAAAAAATATGCTATACTGGTTTGTTATGAATTAAAAACTTGAACCTTGACAATTTATCAAAACTCCTTTTAAAAACCTTTATTTTTTAAAAGTTAGTTAGTTGATTTAGGTTGAGAATTATCTTTATTTAAATCAACTAACTAACAAAAAAAACAAAAAATAAAAGGAGCAACGTCATGTTAAAAAAATTCGGAAAAAAAGTTAAAGACTTTTTTACTAGTAATGCTGCCGGCGTGGCCACGGGTGTTGTCGGTGGACATGCTTTGAGTAGTTTCTTAATAGAACTATTTAAAGGAGGCGCTGGTGAAGTAGGCAAATTGGTCCTGCAAAATATAACTCAAACACCACCCAGAGCTGAACTGGAAAAAGTTCTTCTGGGGCTTCCTGATCCCAAAAGAATATTTTGGGAAGATAGATTAAAAGAAGCAAAGGATGATACAAATCATCGTCCAAGCGAAAATGAAACAGTGACAGCATGGTGTAAACCGTTGCTGTTGAAAAAAATGAAAGTCTATATCCAAAACAAGGATGGAAGTCCTGCATTGGATAAAGAAGGTCATCCGGCTTATTATGAAACCGGGGAAATTCTCAATGACGACGAACTCCGTGAACATATTTACGGAAAAGTCGCAGATTTAGGAGTTGAGGAGTTCTGGATCTGGACAGATCTCCTGATCCATGATCGCTGGCAACAAATATTTCAGCGTTTCGGAAAAAAGTTTAAAAATCTTTTGAAAGCAAATTGGCAAAAAATTGCAAATCTGTATAAAAAAGTAATGACTTATACAGAAAATGAGTCCAACCGGGCTCATCAAGAAGTACGCGCTCAAAGAGATGCGCGTAGAAGAAGAATTGAAAATATTACAAATAATTAAAAATCAAAAAGGAGTTTAAAATGCTTTATTATAGCATATCTGTATTATCGTTATGTTTATTAATCTGGGGGTACTGGTATGTACTCACCAGATTAATTAGCTTTTCCACTGCCACTTCTGGCGGTGTGGCAAATACCGTCAATGACCTATTGGGCCAAGCGGTTGATGCTGTTGAACCTATAAGTCAGCACCTTCCAATCTTGGGGCCATTGGTTCCAAGAGTTGAAAATTTCATTGCTGGGACTTTGGAAAATGTTTTAGCATTGATTGTGCCTATGGCACACAATGTCAGGGATAGGCTAATTTGGGCCGCAGTGTATATTTCCGGGATACTAATCCTGCAGATGTTATTTACATTTATTGGCTGGCTATTTCCAGTTGCCTTCCTGGTTGTTCTAAACTTACTACTATCATACGCAGTAGCACAAACCTACGACCCAATTGTTGATGCTTTTTTCAAAAAATATAAATTTAGAAGAAGCATCCGCCCTTTTGCACTTGTAGTCGGCTTACATCTCAACTTACTTGTCTTGACACTTTATTGGTATTTGATTGACAAAAATTTTTATCAATCAACCTTGGAAATTTTTTCTATATTTATTTTGTTAATTGTAGGTTGGGGCTTTATGCTCCTCTACAAACTGTATAGAAATGAAAAAGGTGAATGGCAACCTAAGTTCTCTGACAAAGCCGGGGTGGTATTAAATACCGCTTCAATCATATTACTAGCATTCCTCTTGCTAGTAAAATTAATTGGGGTTGAGACGGTAGAAAATGTTGGTGACTCTGGACAAAAAAGAGTCAAGGGTGTTGTTGAGTGGACAAGTAAACTTCTAAATAGCCCGGATTTTCTACCGGGTTATACCAACAAGGAAACAAATCTGCTAACAGCAAATATGTTTAAACTGATGGTCGTGCCGTCAGAAACAGCTCTCAGATTCCCTGATTTCTATCAGGATAGGTTAACTAACCTCTCAACTACATATGTAAAAGTAAAACTGGAAAGTGGAGATGAGGGTTATATTAACCTTCTTGATTTAGAACAAGGTTTTCTAAACCCAAAAGAAAAAACAGAAAAATATGAAGAAGAAAAAGAATTAATTAAAAACCAAAATCAAGACACATTAAAATACGACTTTCCTGATAAAACACGATTTAAAATAGTGACTAAATCAGGAAAACCTTTTTTACAGGCCGACGGAGAACGTTGGCAACTCTGGGAGTCTGGACAAATGTTCAGAAAATTATTCCCTCAGGATATTGTAAAAGGTACAGTTGACGGAGAAAAATTCTTCGTCATAGTCCAATAATTACAGCCGCTGGTCACGTACCGGCGGCTCTTTTTTTTACTAAATCTGATAAAAATTAGACCCTGAAAATTTCAGGGTCTTTTATTATTTTAAAATAATTAATTTTTTGGTGACAATTTTGTCATCAGCTATCAGACGATAAATATAAGTGCCGCTGGGCAAATTGTCAGGTAAAAAATTTACCTCGTGTTTACCATCAACTAATGGTTGGTTTAACAAATTGGCAACTTCATTGCCCAATATATTGAAAACAAGTAATTCTACTTGAGCTGGTTTAGGTAGATAAAACGAAATGATGGTTTCGCTATTGAATGGATTGGGATAATTGTCATAAAGCACAACACTTACCGGACCAAAAACTTCCACCTCTACGGAGCCGTAAATTTTACTTTCACCATTGTAATCCACTTGTCGCAGTCGATATTGATACTTCCCTGCTCTATTTAGCACATCAACAAAATCATATGCCCCTTTTGTTTTTGTTGGAACAAAACCAAGCTGCTGCCATCCGAAATCTTGTCGATCAACAAAAAATCCATAATTGTTTGTTTCGGTAATTGTCGTCCAACTAAGTTGAACTGTAAATCTTTCACTGACAGCAAAAAATGAAATAAGTTCCACCGGTACTGGCGCATCAATTTGAATTGGTAAAATAAGACTGTCAGGCAAAGCTGTGAGTTTAGCACGTAATTGATAATTTCCTAAGGGTATAGTTGAACCCAAGACAATGGTGGTATCAAAACGTATTTGCGATCCATAAGTGAGCAGTCGGACCGTATTAGTATCTGGTGGTTCATTGGCTGGAACATTGTTCCAAATCAATTGATTATCTTGCCACAAGGAAAAGGTAACCCATCTGGCTACAGGAAAAGTAAGATCAATCGGGAATATTCCCCAATTTTTGGCAGATAAACACAAGAAAACAGAATCTCCGACTACATAGTATGAAGTATCACTGGTAAAAACCAGATGTAGATTTGGATTGCTTTGAGCAAATTTGGTTGTCTCATGACAGCCACAAAAATAATTGCACTCACCCGGTAGCTGAGCTAGTGGCTCAAAAGTAAAAATAAAAACAAACAACAGTAACCACAGTACTTTCATGATTCCTCCAATTTTTTATTAGTTGTAGATTAATTTAATTGTCAAAGAAATTGTTTAATAGCTTATCATAATTAAAAAAACTATTCAAATGAGTAGTTTGTTTGTCGCACACGGCTTTTAGTTTTGTCATACTGAACTTGGTTCACCTGCCTGCCGGCAGGCAGGGCATCTCATTTAGATTCCTAAATAAATTCGGAATGACAGTAAATCAAGATGACACTGAAAAATTAAAAATTATATTACATCTAATACTCAATTCCCCAGCCACGAGCCAACTCACCAATCAAAATACCAGCCAGTAAAGCCAGTCCCCCTATCACTAATATCTTGATACCTGATTTAAACCAAGGTTGTTTGGTATAAAGAGCTGTCAAAACTCCAAGCAGAAACAATCCAAGCAAAGTCATCAAGATGGACACGGGCATGGCGATTTTTATTGCAAAAAATAAATAAGGTACTAAGGCCACCAGCCCACCAACAATATAAGCAATAAACATGAAGACACCGGTAGTCTTCGGATTTATTATTTTTCCTGGTAAAACTTTTAGCTCATGCAAAGCTTTTTCTTTGAGCATCAATTTTTTGTTTTGACTGACAAAATCTGCCATTTGTCTGGCTAAATTATCAGGCCAACCGTCTTTTTGATAAATTGCAAGCAAATCATTTTTTTCAATCTCCATTTGATTATGTAATTCTTGTTTTTGTCGACGCAGTTGACTAATATCACGATCTCGTTCTGATCGATTGGAAACATAAGAACCGATACCCATAGAAATTGATTCTACTGTAATGATGACAAAACCAGCTAGTAACACTGTAAAATGATTTTGACTGCCAATGGCAATACCGGTAATTGCCCCTAAAGTTGAAACCATACCATCTTCCAAACCAAACACTACATCACGGAATGATTGGAAAAAATTTATCCTTTGTTTAACAATATAATTTTTCATTTTTTTATAAAAGGATTAGAATCAGCAAAAGTCAGACGCGGTATTTGTTCGTGAATTAAATCAGGCTCAATGCCGTATTTTTTCTGATAAAGATTACCTACATTGCCAAAAAGCGCTGCAGTGTAATCAAAACCAACTTTTTCCGCCACAGCTTTTACAGCCGCTTCACTCTGACCTTCAATTTCCACAAAAGGCGGCAGATATGGCCACTGATCTAAACATATTTCCACTCCATCCAGCAACCACAGTTCTCTTTTTGATTCTTGGTAAGCTTTCACCTCACAGCCAAGTAGTTGTAATAATTCCAAAGTTTTAGCAAAATCATCTACCTCCAAACAAACTTCTTTTTGATCTTCAATTTTGTCACCAGTAATCACTTTATAAGTCAGGGTGATGCGGTCAGCTTCATCACGTAGTCTAAGCCAAGAATTTTTATTTTTTACTGCCAAAGGTGGATTGATAATTACTCTGGTTTGTAAAAATTCATCTTTTACTAATTTTGCACCGCTATTTGCTAAACGCTTTCTAAACTGATCAAAACTTACATCAATAAAAGTTGCTTCAAATTCTATTTTCATAATTGAGGTTTATTTAACTCTGTCTCGGCCCTTTTAGCCAAAGACAATAAAATACTGACACTATTGTCATTAAATTCGCGAGGTTGATTGTCTTTCACACACAACACGCCAACCGGCAACCGAGTATTTGCTTCTCGTAGGGCTACACCGGCATAAAAACGAATATAAGGTTTACCTTGAACATAGGGATTGTCAACAAATCTCGGATCTAACCAAGTGTCTTTGACAATAAATATAAAGTCAGCATAAATTGCGTGACCACAAAAAGATATATCTCTTCCCCCCTCCCGTACATCCAATCCCCGACAAGACTTATACCATTCTCGTTGGCCGTTGATAATAGAGATAGTGGCAATTGGCATTTTCAATTTTTCACACGCTTCTTTGGTGATAGCATCAAAACGTTCTTCCGGAACAGTATCCAAAATACCAAGTTTATAAACTGCTGCCAAGCGTTCTGCTTCGTTTGCTTGTAATGGAGCTTTGATCATATTTAAATAATAAAATTTATTTACAATAATCGCAAAAGATTATCAATATTTTTTTCCATTTCCACTTCACCAACTTTGACAATTTCTTCACCAATCTCTTCTTGAAAATAACTCCGCCAACTGGAAAAACCAATTTTGGAAAAAGTAGGCTCTAAAATAACATCCGAACTTTGCAAAGAATATTTGGCCAAATGGTGCCGCATAATATCCAAACTACGATTGGCTACTTTTTTAAAAGAATAATCATCAAGTTCCACTGGACGATATTTTTGATAGTTATCCAGATTGATACTAACAACAACATCAGCACCCATTTGTCTCACTACATCATCAGGTACTGGATTGCTCGAACCACCATCTATCAATAATTGCTGACCAATTGTTACTGGTTTAAATAAAGTTGGTATTGACATACTAGCTCTGACTGCCTTGGCCATGGCACCACTATCCAACACTACTGCTTGGCCACTTATCAAATCTGTAGCTATCGCAGCTACTGGAATTTTAGTATCACTAAATCCAGCGCCACCGAACCATTGCTCCAACAATTTTTCCAATTTATCACCTTTGATTAAACCGCCTTGTAAAGTTGGTTCTAAAAAAATATAAAATTTATCCCGCCGCTTATTAACGGTATAATCTTCCAGTTTGGCAATATCCTGAAACAAACCAAAAAAACACGCCACCCAGGCGCCCACACTTGATCCAGCTATAAAATCAATGGGTATTTCGTGTTTCAGTAAGGTTTTTATCACTCCTACATGCGCCAACCCTTTGACGCCCCCACTACCCAAAGCCAAACCCACTTTTTTGTTGGTTTTCATTTATATCTAAATTATCCAAACTAATTCAAAATTAAGTCGCGTCCAAAATCACACTGAAAACAAACCGACTTAGGGCATAGGCAACAATGATAATAAAAAGTCCAATTACCCCGGCCGCAATAGTTTTTTTGGCGGTTTCCCCACGATCAGTGCCATAGCCACTGGCGGCACCGACTACTCCCCAAATAATTATCAAAACTAAAAGCAAACCCAAGATACCCAAGGATATATTGATTATCCTAGCGATCGTTACCCTAATGTCGCTAGTACCAAGCCCGATAGCTGAGCCGTATTCTAAACCAAAATCAACCTGGGCAAAAACTAAGGCTGGGGCTAAAAACAAACCTAGACATACCAATGATAAAACCTGTTTATAACTTTTCATATTTATTACCATTATACCAAAAATAATACTTTTTGGCTAAATATTAGCGTAAATATTTATTAAAAAAATCTGTTGTCCGTAACATTACTTGGGGCCAAGCTTTGATAAATTCATGTGGCTCACCAGTATAAATAAAATATTCATATTTTTTATTATTATCCTTAAGCGCCACAGACAATTTGTCTGACCATTCCAGCGGTACTGACTCGTCAGCATCGCCGTGATGGATCATTACTGGTATGGAAATATTACTAACAAAATTCAACGGTGAAATACTCTCCCAAAAATCAGGATTGGCATCAGGCTCACCGTACAAACTGATTATATCATTAGCTTCGGTTGGTCGATTTTTTGTCCAACGAGCAAAATTATCACGATAATCACCACTCACTGGTGCAAACAGTACAGCCGCTTTTACTAAATCAGGCCGAGCGGTTATTATATTCAATGTAATTCCTCCACCCATGGAATGACCAAGTAAACCAATATTTGTTTTGTCTATAAAATCAAAATCTGACTCTCTAACTGCATAAACTACATTAATTACATCCTCAGTATAGCCAAAACGCAAGGATAAATGATTGTCGTCATCTTTATCCGAATCAGCATGATTGCGGTAATCAGGATGAATAACTACAAAACCATTTTGAGCTAAATAATCCTGTTCCCGTCTTAGTCCCCGACCATTGGTATATATACTAGGATCAATATAACCATGATTTAAAATCAAAACTGGAAAAACACCATCTCCTTTGGGTACATTCATTATTCCAGAAATTTTTAAATCACCACTTAAATAAGTGACGTAATAACGGGTGTAATAATTATTGTCATCCAATACTCTACCCAGTTGTAAATCCCGACCGTCAAATTCTTGCTGACTTAAAGCAGGAATAGAAATCGGATAGAGTGGTAGGGTTTCAGCAATTTCTGCATCGGGTTGAATATTATTTTTATTTTCTTCATCAACTAAAAAATTTTTATTTGTCTTATTGTTCGCTGGCTGAGATGTGCGGCGAGAATAAATATAATAAAAACCGCCGAGCGCGAGTAGAATTATAAATATATATAAAAAAAATTTTTTATTCATATTAATTGATTAATTTTTTTATTATATTATTTCTCTGCTCCATACTTAAAGCGTGCAACACAGCTACAATCACTTCATTTTTTTTCAGTACAACGGTTCGCTGCGCTTCAACTAAAAATCCAGTCTTGGCCGCATCAGGCACAAAGGTATGTAAACTATAATTACGATCAGTAATTTTTACTTGTCTAGTCTGGCCATCAGCACTTCTAACCTGAGCTGAATAATCTTTGACCGCACTAGCAGTAGTAATTTCACTTTTACTAAAAGCCTGATTGGCAATTTTGGCCATTTCTTTGGCAGTAGTCACATTGTGCGCATTTAGACCCGTCATTTCAAAAAATAGTGTTTTACTAAGTCCCAAATCTATTGCTTGTTGATTCATGGCAGTGACAAATTCGGTTCGTGACATGCCAGAATTATCCACTAAAGCCACAGTGGCTTGATTGGATGAAGCAATCAGCATCCCTAGCCATAAATCATAAAACGACCATTGATCCCCCACTTGTAAATCAACTTCGCTGGTAATATCTTCGCCTACCAAACTTTTAGGATAATCAAGTTGATCTTTAGTTATGATAATGGTTTTTTGCCAATCAGGATTGATTGATAATAAAACCAAAGCGGTCATAAGTTTAGTTAAACTAGCTGGCGGCAAAATTAGATCAGCGTTGTAACTTTGACTAAAATTTTTACCATCATAACGAACATAGGCCACGTCATTGAAAGTAGTATCATGAATAATTTGTTTAACATTGGTTTTGATTTTTCGTAAATTGTCATTAGTTATTCCTAATCCAAATTGGCGTAATATATTAAAAGCAGCTTCGCGGTTGGACAAATAATAACGCCTACCATCAACTGGATTGACATACCAAGCCTCACCGTGACTTTCCACTTGCAATAATATCCTACCCTTTAATCTTTGAACTAATTTTTGATCGCCTGACTCACCTGGGCTAGTAGGGATCTTAGCTAAATCACGGTTAGTAATACCCAGTCCCAACGAACGCATGATATTAAACGCTTCTTCACCATCGCGCAAATAATATCTTTCCCAACTTACTGGATCCACATACCAGGCCCGGCCATAGCTTTCCACTTGCAACAAAATCCTTCCCTGCAAACGATTAGCTAAATCATCAGCGGCTTTTATTTGGTATAAAGGTAGTAGAGTAAATAATAAAATGATATATAATATTTTTTCCATTGAATTAATTATAACAATAAAACCACCTAACTGGCGAAGTTTTTTCCTAAAAGTTGTGATACTGATAGTATTGACATAACCATGGAAATATGATTTAATACTTTATTAAGTCTTTTTACAATAATTAAATATAAACAAATAAGGAAAAAATTATGGGAAGGTTATTTAAATATTTATTTAATGTCTCACTATTTTCATTAGTTATTTATTCTATTTTGTATTTAAATACAAATGACTTTGTAGGGGCAGTATTAGCTGCAGGATTTTCTGCATTAGTAGCAATGTTGACAGTATTAGCTGTAAAAGGAAATTCGGCAACCGAAGTAGCTGCAGCAGCATTAGCAGTAATGACAGCATCTCTTATAATGGTAGCTCCATCAGCGGAAGCAGCACTTCCAACAAAAGAAGTTGCAGTAGAAATGGTAATATTTGTAGCAGTAATAATAGCAATAATTTCTATTTTTATGGCAATTGCATCAGTAGATGATCTACGAATAAAAAAATGGAAAATAATTCTTTCCATCATAATTCAAATATCTGTCATAGATGCTTTTTTCTATGGATTATACCTGTTAAAAATATAATAAAATTTCAATCTCATCAAAACCTCATTAAGCTAAACTTAGGAGGTTTTTTATTTATAAAGAAACCCAAAAAATGGTGCTTAAATGGTGCTTAGTGGATTGAAAAATACTCCCCATCGCTCCGACTCGGGTATCTGGGCGCTACGCATCGAAAGCTGCGCCAGCTTGCTTTCTCTCGCACCCCTCTTGTCACTTTTTCAATCTCAACAATCAAAAAACAAATACATTCTTGTATTTATTTTTTGATGGCGGGACACAGTAGGCGTAGGACTAACGTGTTTTTACTAATTTATAAAATTAAAACTAGATATTACTTCATTTAAAGCCTCTAGGTTTTCTTCGTTATTTGGAAATGTATCAAATCCAAAGATTTTATCATCATTAAAATAATAAAATCCTTGCGACCTTAATCCAGTCATAGATAATAATTCTTTATTGCCAATTGTTGTCCATTCGTACGATGCAATAGATTCGTCATCATTGGTTATATAATCAATGTATTCTTGTTTTGATATTGTTTTACCACTACCAGCCCAATTGTCTAGATTAATTAGTAATATATTTATTTGGTCTCCTAGAGCATACCATTCAGTGCCTTCTATTGTTTTGGTGTCGTATTCGTTTTTCTTTAAGAGCATTACTATGCCAGCCGCTTCTTCAAATGCGTACCAACCATCGGGTATTTGTAATTCAAAACCATATTCCTCGTTTATGTAGTGAGGACCAGAAAAACCCTTTTTGATATTTTCATTAATAGTATTTTGAGATTCTGGGTCTATAGCATTTTCAGAAATATTAAATGTTTTAATGTCTTTTATATCATCCTTTTCTGTTATAGTTATTTGCCTTTGTAGTTTAGATATTTTATTTATTGACTCAATATATTTATTATTAAAACTACTTTCTAGCTTAATAATTCTACTTTCTTGCCATATAAATAACATACCTACGATAAGGGCTGTTAAAACTACTAATATAATATTGCTTGTTTTATCCATACCTTAATTATTCAAAAAAAACCGCCCAAAAGTCAATTTCTGTTTATCTGGAAATGGCGGGGCCGAAGGGACTCGAACCCTCGACCTCCTGCGTGACAGGCAGGCGTTCTAACCAACTGAACTACGACCCCGAAAAATATGTTTATAAAAATTAGATTCTAAATAAAGTTCAAAATTATACTAATTTTGACAGTATGATTATTATAATCAATACCTGAAAAAAATCAAGTTTAAAGCAACCCATTTGACACCTTATTTGCTTATTGTTAATATTCAATCACTATATGAAAAATAATAATTTATCATTACAAAATTGGCAATCAGTGCAGTCTGCTATGGGCTGACCACTGTATTTTAATTTTGCCAACATATTTTAGAATCCAGTCGCCAGCTCAAAGCTGGTTTTTTTTGTTCTTTAAAAATTTTTAACAATCCAACCGGAGGTAACTATGTCCGATAATTATTTGTTCTTTTTGGTAAAAGAAAAATTTGTGCTTCACTTGGGCTATGACCAGGGTCACGGTGGCTGGAATCACGATCTAGCGGTAAAAAAAACTCAAATTATTGAAAAGGATGTTGTTCTTAAAATAAAATTGAACGACAATTGCCCGACTGCTTATTTTCCCCCACCAGCTGAAATAAAAGACATTACCCTGACACTAATTTACCCAGAGCAAACTAACCTACCTGAAAGTGAGCTAGTTGTAGCCAGTACCCAAATTGGCTATTGGCTGATTCGCCAAAAAATAATTCAGTTTTCTCCTTGTAGGCATGACGAAAAAAAGGAACCAATCCAAACTTTTCCTTTCAGTATTTGTCCAAAATGCCTGCGCAAGCAATCTGAACTTGGCGAATTATCGATTAAAGGATTATTCTTATAATCCTGACAAGTCCAAACTACCCTGACCGTCTTAATTGACGGTCTTTTTATTTATAAAAAAATAAATAATAACAACAGACAAAATTGCTAAACCACTAAAAACAATGGGCCAGCGGATACCCAATATCATAAGTGCCGGGTCCAAACGAATAAATTCTAATACTAGTCGCAACAAAGAATAAAGTCCTAGATAAAATAAAGTAATTTGCCCGTAAAATCTTTTTTTCTTAAGTAGCCACAATAAAACAAAAAATATTAGCAACGAGCCAATTGATTCATATAAAAAAGTCGGATGAAAATGACTAGCAGATAAATAGGTTGGTAAACGGTTTGCTAAGCTTATTGGAATACCCCAAGGTAAGCTGGTGGGTAGTCCGTATAATTCTTGATTAAAATAATTTCCCCAGCGACCGATTGCTTGCCCCAATGGCAATACCAAACAAATAGCATCAGTCAGGATCCATAATGACTTTTGCCACCGCCGACTGTAAAACCACAAAACTAACAGCCCCCCGAGCCAAGCACCGTGAATTGCTAGTCCCCCTTGCCAGATTTTTAAAATCTGGCTGGGATTTGAAAAATAAAAACTTGGTTCAACTAATAATACTTCATAAATCCTTGCTCCCACAATTCCGCCGATAACCAACCAAAACAACAAATCCCAGATTTGTTCAACGGTCAAAGAAAAAATTTTGGCTTTTTTTAGTAATACATAAAAGGCTGCCAAAATACTAAGAAGCATCAACAAGCCATACCAGTGGATTTGAATAAAACCAAAACTGACTAAAACTGGTGAGGGGGTAAAATTGTGAAACCAGGAAAACATCTTTGAAAATTATAAATTATAAATTTTTAACAATTTTTTATAGTTTATAATTGAAAATTTAAAATTATTTTATTCTCCCAAAGCCGCCGCCACTACTTGATCAAGCTGTCCCCAATTTTGCACTAACTGGCCGTTGACAAAAAAAGTCGGAGTGCCGCTAATACGACGACTACTGGCTTCGGCCATATCGGCCCGAACTAAATCATTTTTAGCTCGTGCGTCCAGACAAGCAGTAAATGAATTTATTTCCAAACCTAAACTTTCTGCATAGGCTAAAAGTTCAGTTCGGGAAAAATTTGGTTGATTGGAAAATAAAGTATCATGATATTCCCAAAATTTACCTTGGTCATTGGCACATTCGGAAGCAAGAGCCGCACGAAACGCTTGGGGGTGAATAGTGGTCAAAGGAAAATGTTTATATTCAAACCTGATTCTGTCGTCGTATTTTGCTACCACATTTTTCAAGCTGTCTTGAGCTGATTTACAAGCCGGACACTGAAAATCAGAAAATTCCTCTACCAACACTGTTGCCTCTGCTTGACCTAAATATGGTCGGGGTGAGTTGATATTTTCATAAATCGGTTTGTCTTCCTGGGTTAGCCAAATTGCCACCCCGCCGACAACTAAAATAATTGCCGCTATAATAAAAAATAAATTTGTTTTATTGGACATATATTTTAAATTAATTTTTAATTTTTAATTTTGTAATTTTATAAAATCAGTTTAGTTTAAAAATTTAAAAATTAAAAATTAAAAATTTTACTATATTATAACATTTCCGGATCAAATCCTTGGGCACGGATACTACAAGACTCAACTATCGGTAATTCAAGTTTTTTTGCTAAATCTCTGGAAATATCATCTACGGATCCGGGATTTAAATAAATCTTTTTTACTGGATAGTCAACCAAGGACTGCAAAACACCCACCGTAAGATAAGGCGGCAAATAAATACTCACCTCTGCGACTTCTTCTGGCAAATCTTCTATATCAGCAAAAGAGTCCAAATTAGCAATCGTCGTTGCATGAGGATTTATCGGATAAACTTTATAACCGGCTTGCAAAAAAGCCTTGACGGCTTTATGGGAATATTTTTTTGGATCACGTGAAGCACCAATTATGGCAATAGTTTTTTTGGACATTATTTTGGTAATAGATAATTATAAATCTCCAATACCGCCTTAGCACCTTCACCGGCAGCTATGATAATCTGTTTTTGAGTGATACTGGAAACATCACCCGCGGCAAAAATTCCCGGCACGGAAGTGCGATTTCTTTCATCAATAATAATTTCTTTTTTCTGATTCAATTTTACCAAATTTGCAAACGCAGCACTGTTTGGTTCATAACCAATCTCTTCAAAAACACCATCAACCTCCAACCATTCTTCTTGGCAGGTTTTTTTGTTTTTTATTTTTATCTTTTCCAACTTACCCTCACCCGTCATCGCCAAAGTATCTGTATTATTTTTGATAGTTACATTGGAAAGTTTGGCTATTTCTTCAGCTAAGGTAGTTTCCCCGCGAAACTGCTCATTGATATTGATGACATAAACAAATTTGGCAATTTTTACAAGATATAAAACTGCCTCCATAGCACTGTTTCCACCGCCAATTACGGCAATAGTTTTATCCCGATAAAGCGGGCCATCACAAGTGGCACAAAAAGTCACTCCCCGACCAATAAGTTCTTTTTCGCCGGGTATAGCTAAATGTCTTGGTTTAGCGCCGGTAGCAATCAATACGGCACGCGATTTAAACTGTTTATTGCATTGAGTGGTGATTATGAATTCCTTATCTTCGGGTTCAATTTTTAGTACAGAATCATTTTGTAAAAGCTCCAAATCAAATAAAGCATTATCATCATCAATTTTTTTGACATGCTGATAAAATTTTTGTGACAATTCATAACCCGACATAAAATCATAACCCAAATAATTTTCCACTTCCGCCGACCAATTGGTCTGTCCGCCAATATCAGTGGTGATTACCAAGGTATCCAATTTACGTCGCGAAGAATATACTGCCGCACTCATACCCGCCGGACCAGCACCAACAATTATTAAATCCAACGTCCTAGTTTGTAAACTCGCCAATGAAGACTCGGGTAATTTTTGTTTAGTCATAATTATTATTTTAAATCTAATCCTAACTCTTTTAGGCCACGAGCAAAGCTTTCCACTGCCTGTTTGGCCTCTATTTTAGTTAGCTGGTAAGAACTTTCGTGTACTAGTTTATTGCGCAATAAATGTGCCGGCCAAATCCGACGAAGATTATAATATTTGCTTTGGGCAATTTTCAAACGTTCACCTAAACTATTACCGCCAAAACCCTGGTGCTGTAATAGTTTATCAAACAATTTGTCGGCTTCTATCACTGCTTGACGTTGAGCGTAAATTTCAGCATTGGCAAGTAATTTTACTATATCATTCCATTGCTTGCGCCAATAGTCAATATCTAGTTCCTCATAACTTTCCTGGTCTTGAAAATAAAATATTCCTATTGCCACAACAATCAACAAAAAAATTACTGCAAAAATAAGGATAAGCATATCTTTATAAATCAGGTTCACTTAACGGCGAGCGTATTTGCTCAATTGCCGTTCCAATTTCAAATAAAATATTTTCTTGCCAATGATCAGTTATCAATTGTGCTCCGACTGGCAAACTATTACTCAATCCCAACGGAATAGAAATTCCTGGTAAACCAGCTAAATTGGCTGACACGGTATAAATATCTGACAAATACATTTGTAAAGGATCGTTGGTTTTTTCACCCAGCTTAAAAGCAGTAGCTGGAGTAGTCGGGGTGAGTAAAGCATCAACCTGGGAAAAAACTTTGGCAAAATCTTGATAGATTTTCTTTCTGACTTTTTGTGCCTGCAAATAATAAGCCTCCACATAACCAGATGACAAAACATAAGTACCTATCAGTATACGCCGTCTAACTTCAGCACCAAAACCTTTGGCTCTGGTTTTAGCATAATATGTAAGTAATGACTCCTTGTTTTCACCACGCGTGCCAAAACGCAAACCATCAAACTTGGCTAAATTGGAACTCACCTCAGCCGGCATAATGATATAATATACCGATAAAGCATATTCAGTTAAAGGCAAACTAACCTCTTTTATCTCCGCGCCATTATCTGCCAAACGATCAGCTATACCCAAAACCATATCTTTTATAGATTTATCCAGTCCACTAATAAAATATTCCTTTGGCAGTCCAATACGTAAACCTTTCACTTGTCCGCTAAATATTTTGTCACTGGAAAAATTATGATCTTTTCTGGTAGTAGCATCCAAAGGGTCCGGACCAGCAATGACTTCCAGTACAGCAGCAGCTTCGGCTACGGTTTTAGTAAATGGACCTATACAATCAAGCGAAGATGCCATAGCAATCAAGCCAAATCTAGATACCAATCCATAAGTCGGTTTCAACCCGACCACACCACAAAATGAGGCCGGTTGACGGATAGAACCACCGGTATCGGTTCCTAAAGAATATACTACTTCGCCGGCTGCCACAGCAGCGGCTGAACCACCACTACTGCCACCAGGTACGCGAGTTAGGTCATAGGGATTTTTTGTAGAAAAATATGCAGAGTTTTCCGTACTGGAACCCATAGCAAATTCATCACAATTATTTTTACCAATCATCACCAAATCAGCCTGTTTCAATCTAGCTACTGCTGTGGCATCATAAACTGCTTTGTAATCCGCCAAAATTTTTGACCCGGCTGTGGTTTTTACTCCTTTGGTCATCAGTACATCTTTGATGCCAGCTGGTACACCTGCCAGTAAGGATATTTTTTCACCACGAGATATTTTTTCATCTACTGCCTTGGCTTGCTTACGAGCAGCAGAAAAATCAGTCAGTAAAAAAGCTTGTACTTTTGGTTCAACTCTGTTTATTTGCTCAATATAAAAATCCAAAATCTCTTGGGCTTTAATTTGTTTATTAACCAATTTATCATGCCAGCTAAAAATTGTTTCACTTAATTTAGTCATGAAAATATTTTTGGTGTTTTTAACAGACCATCCTTTGTTTCCGGCAGTGCTGCTATTAGATCCGATTTGAAGAAAGAATTTTTTACTTCGTCTGGTCTTAGAGCTGATTTGGTATCGAGATAAAAACCCGGTTGGATATTGCTGGTATCAACTTTTTGCAAAACCGAAACAAACTGCAAAATATCATCTATCTGCTGCTGGTAGGAATTTATTTCATCTGACGTCAACTCCAAACGTGAGAGTTTGGCCAAATGTTCAATTTGTTTTTTATCAATCATAATCTTATTTTATCAGATAACGGGAAAATGCCAATATTATTGAATCTTGAATCTGGAATATAGAATCTGGAATTTGACAAATTTTTAAGGATTTTTTAAGATACAGACCTGTTCATTTATGATTGGTAGGGTAAAATCTTCAATTCGGATGATAAATCCTTATAAGATTTGCGGCAAATTACTCTTTTTGCCACCCTGCCATAATTTTAAATTAAAATTTAACAATATTTAACCGCAGAGATAGCTCAGTTGGTAGAGCCGTGGGTCAGAAAAACCCTAGGGTCGTGAGTTCAAATCTCACTCTCTGCTCAAAATAATAAGCTGTCACCAAGACAGCTTTTTAATTTTGAATTATAAATTTTAAAATATTCCGACCCTCTGCTGCCTGAAGTGAAAAATTGCCAAGAAGCGAGTGAAATATGCCTCTCAACTAGCGTTAAGCGATTTTAAGAGGCACACGAGCGGATTGGCAATTTTGCCTGAACGGCAGTATTGGTCGGCAGTTTTTGCTACTTTTTGCTGACAAAAAGTAGAGATAAAAATATTTTTTTATGTAAATAAATCCAAAAACTCTTGTTCTGTCAAAATTTTGACGCCCATCTGTTTTGCCCTTGTGTATTTTGAACCAGGTTCTTCTCCAACTACGATATAGTTGGTATCTTGGCTCACAGTTGATGATATTTTACCACCCGCATCTCGAATCATCTGTTTAGCCTGATCGCGGGTCAAATTTGGCAAGGTGCCGGTTAGAACCAAATTTTGACCGGCCAATTTTTTTGACTGCTTACTTACTGACATTTTAATAATTATCACTCCTCGGGCAGACAACTTAGTCAACAATTTAATATTTTTTGCTTGATGAAAAAACGCAAAAATACTCTTAGCCACTACTGGGCCGATATCATTAACTGCAGCTAGTTCAGCTTCACTAGCGATTTTGATTTTATCCAAACTGCCGAATTTTTCCGCCAAGGCTATAGCTGTCTGCTCGCCCACATGCCTGATACCTAAAGCATATATAAAACGGGGCAAGGTAATTTTTTTGGCTCGGTCAATAGCCGTTACCAAGTTATCAGCCGCTTTCTCAGCAAATCTATCTAGGGGTTCTAAATCTCCTTTGGTTAACGCAAAAATATCAGCTGCATCTTCAATCAAGCCTTCATTGATCAGCTGGTCAATTATTTTGGGGCCCAGTCCAACAATATCAAAAGCGTTTTTGGCGACAAAATGATATAACAGCTCTTGCTGTTGGGCAAAACAACCCTGGTTGGGGCAATAAAAATTCACTTCATTTTCTGGTCTGACTACCTCTGAACCACAGACCGGACATTTGGTTGGGCGTTTAATTTTTTTTTCAAATCCACTGCGCAAATTTTTTATCACCCCTACTACCTCCGGTATAATATCCCCGGCTTTTTGAATAATCACAGTATCACCAATTCTGATATCCAACCGATCTATTTCATCAAAATTGTGCAAAGTCGCCCGGGACACCGTTGAGCCAGCTACTGCCACTGGTTGCAATACTGCTACCGGCGTCAATACCCCAGTCCTACCAACCTGGACAATAACATTTTGCACCACTGTGGTTACCTGTTCAGCCGGAAATTTCAGAGCGATTATCCCTCTGGGTGCTTTGCCAGTCACCCCCAACTGTCGCAGGACTACTAAATTATTTACTACCACCACCATACCGTCAATCCAATAAGGTAATTTGTCTCTAATTTTTTTAAGTTCAGTAAAAAAAACAAAAATTTCATCCAAATTTTTACATATACGCAAATAATCCCCGGCTCTAAAACCTAGTTCTTTCAATAATTCATGAGCTGCTTGATGAGTTTTTTGACCAAAATCAGTCAAAAGATCATAAGCCATAAATTTTAGCTGGCGACTGGCAGTGAGTTTTGGATCAAGCTGTCTAATTGAACCAGCCGCGGCATTTCTAGGATTGGCAAATATTTTCTCCCCTTGTTTGGCAAGACGTTTATTTAAATTATTGAAAACATCTTTGGTCATATAGACTTCACCTCTCACTTCCACCGATTGTGACCAACTCTCGCCCACTTTACGTAACCGCAACGGAATTGATTCAATGGTTCGAATATTTTTTGTCACTTCCTCACCAACCTCGCCGTCACCTCGAGTGGCTGCTCGTACCAATACCCCTTTTTCATAAAGTAAGGAAATAGCCAAACCGTCCATCTTGGTTTCACAAAAAAAATCCAACTTGTTTTTGGTTAGTTTACTAATTCTCTCCAGCCAATCTGATATATCTTCTCTAGTAAATGCATCATTGATAGATAACATTGGTTTTTCATGTTTTACTTTCTTAAACTTAGCCAGCGGCTGACCACCAACACGCTGGGTAGGTGAATCATCAGTAATAAATTCTGGATTAGCTTTTTCCAATTTTTCCAGTTCGTTTTTTAGACTATCCAAAGCACCGTCTGATATTTCCTGAGTATCTAAAACATGATAAAGATAGCGGTGATGTTCAATCTCCGCTCGTAGCTTAGAAATTCTATTTTTGATTTGATCTTTATGCATTAAAAAATACTTTTATACAAACTTTCTTCAGAAAATAAAACAAAATCAAACATAGCCGCCGCCGGAGTTACCAACGGAAACTGGACTCGCAGACTTTGTTTGGTACCTTGAAAAACACCAGTAAAATCTACCGAGCGAATATAATTTTCTAAATCTACATCATCCGTACCGTTGAAAAATCTTACTTGCACATTGGCAGCCTCTTCGTATAAAGCTCGTAAACGCACAATATAAGAATAATCAACGTCAAAATCAGTCATGGTTATACTGGAGCAATCCGGTTTGCTTGAATCGGGCCTAAGACATTTATAAACCCGCCGAACTATTTCTTTTTGATCATCATAACTTACCAAACCGCTTGCCGGCCAACCAACCAAAGAAATCTCAAGCCACGGTTCTACAGCATTACTAGTCTTATCTTGCCAGTTTACCCGCAGACTAGTAACTTTGGCTGGTGTTGCTGGATCTTCTGGTAAATACAAAGGTATTTGTTCTACCTGCATCGGAGTCAAAGAAAAATTTGCTTTGACAATATTGTCTGTTTGATTGTGCGTACACATCCAACCAATGCCACTAGTTTGCTGTTCAAGACAATTCTCAGTTTGTAATGGCTCAGTGCAATCTTGACAACGAGTATCCCGCCAATAAAGCAAAGCGTATTCAGCTCCTGATTCTGCTGCATAATAAGCTACAATGGCATTATCTAGCTGCCGTGACTGCTTCAACTGACTAACCACCACACTGCCTAATATCACCCCTCCAACCACCAAACCAGACATGATCAATAAAGACAAAAGTAGCACATTGCCCTGTTGGTTTAATTGGTATTTTTGTTTCTTGGTAGACATTATTTTTTTAAATCATTCTAATAGCGTTTGTAAACCCGTGAAGAAACAGTGGTCTGTAAAGACTGAACTTCTTTTTCCGCTGTTTTTGCAGTAATGTTTTCTGCCACCAAAATAATCGTTACCCGCGGTGTACTACTGGCAGCATAACCATCAGCTAAAATTCGAAAAGGATCACTTTCCGGATAAACGTAAAAGTTTGCCCTTAAAATATTTACTCCCCGCGGAGTAATGCTGGCCCAGGCAGAATTGTTGCGTTTGACTGCCAAACAACTGGTTGTGCCCGGTTCGCAATATGTCGGTGAGCTCGTGGCTACAAACACCATGGTATTGCCGACTAAATCTTTCAGTGGTAAATAATCTATATAGGGTTGCCCTGGTATATTTGTGATTGCACCATAATCAATCAAGTTCATCCTAACTTCCCTGGCTATAACTTCCATTACATAACGGGCATCGGATTGAATCCTGGTCTCACTGGCCAAACGATTTTGCGCTGTTTGCGACAGCAAATAAATATCAGTCAAAACAATCAAACTCACGCCAAACAAAGCCAAGCCAACTACGACTTCCATCAAGGTAAAACCTTGTTTATTTATTTTTAAATCAATAAGCTTCATGCCAATTATATAAAAATTCTTCCAAAATATAACTACGTGGACGAGTATCTTCTGTCCAGAAAACTTTGCTTACTACCTTGATACCGACTGGATTATACCTATCAGTATCACACACAAAAGTAGGTGGCGAAATAGCAATAATATTAAAAGAACCATCTTTTTCCTGACACAATGATTCACTGATTTCAATAGTACGAGAAAATGGAGTGATTTGGCCAAGAGTGTCGTGGTTGTAAATACCATAACTATCCAAATACAACTGCTGGTTAACATCACCAAAATCTATTGTCCAAATCTTGGTACTTGGATTGAATTTCAAAATACCCCCCCGGGTGCCGTCATTTTTCAATCCCGTCAACCAATTTCTTTGTCGCAACCAGTTCTCATCGCGGATATTGCGCACTACTTCTAGGCCTTCTCTGGCTAAATTGGCCGCTGTAATTTGCATCACTGATGACTGACTACCTTTTAAATTTGAATAAGTGAGTGTAACCGCACCAGCAATACCGGTCGTAATCACAGCAATAGCGACAATAATTTCCATCATCCCCTGACCTTTGTTATTTTTTATAAAAAATTTCATATTAATTTATTTCTGTTGTAGAAATTTTACCCGATATCCAATTTATTTTAATACTTATCCTTTGACCAGTAGGAGTATAAATCAAACTGACCCAAGACGGGTTATAATTACCGCAACTGCCAATCTCACCCGGTCCCAAAGGTTGTATGCCATTAACAAAAATTTCCCCTTTAGGAACAGTAAAGACTATATCCATCACATCTGCCGTGGTTTGAATACATTCGAATGCGGGATTGTTGTCAATTTTATATTCAGGTACATTCATACCATCTATCACAAAGTTGTTTGATAAATTAATGGTTTGAGCTAAATAGTCAGTAGCAGTGGTGTCAAAATAATATTTTTTAGAACCCAAAGGACAAACAGAACAGTCAGTTTCAGCAAAAATTACTATATTATTTCGTTTGTTGCTAAAATGTACGCCCCACCGGTCAGGTATATTGCCGCTAGGGAGAGCTTGGGCGGAAAGTGCGTAATTTTGCACCTGACGTAAGATATTGGCAACTTCCAAAGCTTTAAGTTTTAGCTCGCTGGTACGGTTGCCACGGTTCAAATTGGCCATGGTTAAAAGTAAAATAACGATAAAAATACCAGCTGATACCAACATTTCCGGCACCGTAAAACCACTGGTTGTTTTTTGTTTTTTTTTCATAACCGTCCCAAATACCAACTGATTATTTTATCTCCCCATAGTAGAGCAATAAAAGCACCAATAGTCAAAAAAGTACCAAACGGAATCTGTGCGCCCCAACGTTTCTTTTTTAATAATACCATACCTAGACCAAATATCGCACCAATCACATAAGCCAACATCAGACCAGCCAAAATATCAGGCCAACCTAAAATAAACCCCAGCAGTGCCCCCAGGCGAATATCACCGCCGCCAATCCATTTGCCTTTTGATACTAAAAACTGCAACAAAAAAAACCCACCTCCCACCGCAGCAGCCAATAAAATATTTAAAAAATTTGCCAGAGAAAAATCAACTATCATTTGCCACAAAACAGCAACCAGCATTGCGGGAAAGGTGATAATATCCAAAATCAAAAAATATTTCAGATCATACAAAAATATGATAACCAAAAAAACCGTCAGTACATAAAACCCGGATAAAAAAACAACTTCCACAAAATTTGGCGGCAAAATAGTTTGACTAGATAAAACTTGCGTCTGATAAATCAATAAAAATAAAGCCCCACAAATAATCTCAACTATCGGATATTGCCAGGAAATTCTTTTATGGCACCGACGGCAGCGGCCGCGCAAAAAAATAAAACTTAGAATCGGTATCAACTCATACCAAGCTAAATTGCGCTGGCACAGCGGACAGTGGGAACGAGCGGAAATAAAGTTCAATTTATGATGCAAGCGATAAACCAAGGCATTGATAAAACTGCCCAAAGCTGCACCGATAATAAAAATAAAAAGCTTAATCATTGTATATATTATATCATTTTAAGGAGTATAAATAAAAATCTTCCCTTTCAAGGGGAAGATTTTTAAAATAGAAATCAACTTTATAATATATTACCATGCACCACAAGCAGTAGAAGAAATACCTGAAGGTGTGGCACATTTTTCACCGCCCGTTAATTCACCTGTAGTTCCACCTAAACAAAAAGCTAACCTATAAGATGCACATGGTGCAGCAGCACATGCAGCGCCGGTTGCACTTGCAGATCTGTATCTATAAGCATTATTTGCAGCAGTACAAGTTGTTCCGTCTGCTGGTGTGGGAGCAGTAGGCATAGCTTGCATATAAGTAGCCATCGATCCGGCGATACCAGTAACTGCCGCTAAAGGATCTTGTACGGGATATCCACCTTGTTCATTATAATAAAGCTCGAACGCTGTTTGCATTTGCTTTACATCAGCAACGCGCTTAGCGTCACGCGATCTGGATCTGGCATTGTTCAATGAAACTACCGCTAAAGTAGAAAGTAAACCAATGATAGCAATTACCACCAAAAGTTCAATTAAAGTAAAACCTTTTTTATTCATAGTTTCACCTCCTTTCAGAAGGGAAAAAATAGTTTTTGCCACAGGACAAGCCGCGGTGACAAAAACGATTTTTTATAAAGATTTGTTAAATTTTTTATATTTTTATTGCTAAAACAGATCGACCTTTAACAATAAATTAATTATAGCATATTTTTCAAAAAACCACAAGCTTAAATAAAATCTTTACAACTAGCTACTACATAAATAATTATTAAAAACTACTAGCCAGCTGATACATGGGTAGTATAATAGCCGCTACCATCAGCCCCACGCCTACACCCATCAGCACCATAATCAATGGTTCTATTAGACTTACCATATTGGCTACCAAATTTTCAATTTCCCGAGCATAAAAATCAGTAATTTTTGTTAAAATTTGCTCAAGTCTACCGGTTTGTTCTCCCACTGACATCATTTGCGATACTAAAGGAGGAACTTCCGGACTTTTCAAAAACAGCGAAGCTACACTATTGCCATCCTCTACTTCTTTGATAGTTTTTTTTATCAAATCTTTATACAAATCATTGCCCACTACATCAGCCGTTACTTCCAGTGCGGCCGTCAAAGGCACGCCACCCACGATTAAAGTAGAAAGTGATCTGGTTAGACGTACCAGATATATCCGTTGCCACAATTTGCCAAACACCGGAATTTTTAGTTTCAGCCGGTCATAGTAAATCTTAGCTGGTCCTCGCCTAGTCAGACGGAACAGAGTATACCCACCACCGCCAACCAAAAAAAGCAAAATATACCAATAGTGGCGCATAAAATTTGATACCATAATCAAAATTCGCGTCGCAATTGGCAACTCTGCACCTGATTCAGAAATAATAGCTGTGAGTTTTGGCACCACAAACACCATCATCACAATCGCCACAATCGTCAAACCGACCAAAATAAACACCGGATAAATCATAGCGCCTTTTATTTTGGAAGTAAGATCATAATCTTTTTCCTGCTGATCAGCTAAATAGTTCAACACTTCGTCCAACTTACCACTAGTTTCGCCGGATCTAAGCATCGCTACATAAAAATCAGAAAAAGTTTTATGGTACCGTCCCAAAGCTTGAGACAATTTAGCTCCACCGTCAACTTCATCAGCCACTTCAGAAATAATAACTTTCAAACGTTTATTGTCTGTTTGATTTACCAAAATTTTCAACGCCTGCACAATCGGCACGGAAGCGGAGGCCATCACCGCCAGCTGGCGCGAAAAAACCACAATATCTTTATTTTTTATCCGATTTAAAAAAGGCAAATCAAAATTCAAAGACAATTTTTCTTTTTCTTCCAAAGACAAAATAATCAAACCCCGATCAACCAAAATTGACGAGGCGACGTTTTCGGACGGTGCTTCCACTGATCCTTGCATAACTTCACCGCGGGCATTGCGAGCACGGTATTGGAAAAATGCCATAAAAATTTATGATCTTAAGATTCTTTTTAAATTTTCCGGGTCATTCACTTCCTGCAAGGCAATAGTCGGATCAATTTGCCCGGACCTGACTAGTTCGGCAATATACCGATCCATAGAAATCATTCCTTGTTCGCGCGAAGACAATAAAATACTGGATAGCTGGGCCAATTTATTTTCCTTGATTGATGAAGCTATCAAAGAGCTGCCAAACACTATTTCCATCGCTAGCACCAACCCTCCACCCAAACGAGGTAATAATTTTTGTATGATTGCTCCCCTAAATACTTTTGATAATAAATAACGAGCATGCTCCCGAGTATCTTCTGGACAAGTATCAATTACGCTATGCAACAACTGACCAATGCTATTTCCTTCCAGAGGCATAAATACCAACACACCACTGTTGGCAATCTCCAACAATCGATACATTATCCGCGGACTATTGACCCGTGTCACCATCATCACATCAACATCCTCTTCTCTGATCTCCAAAGCTTCCAGCCAGGATTCAGCATCACCACCAATATCTTTTTGTTGAATTAAACTTTTATTGCCAATCAGAACATGCTCTATGGGTTGTTCTAGAGTGAGAATATTTCTGCTTTGTGACCGATTGATCGTCTCGATAAAACCAACCATGGTAGTGGTCTTACCCGCCCGATAAGGGCCACCAATCAGCACCAAACCACTACGTTCGTGGGTTAAATTTTCTACTGCTTTGGGAAAACCAAGTTCAGCTAAAGTTTTAACAATCACCGGTATATAGTGAAAAACTATTGAAGGAAAACTTTTTTGAAAAAATATATCTACCCGAAAACGTGCCCGATCGCCAAAATCATAAGCAAAAATAATTTCTTTTCGACTACCTAAAATTTGTTTTTGTTCAGGACTAAGTAAGATATCAATTACTCCTTGAATAAAGTCATTGGTAATCACTTCTTCATCCGACATCTCCACCAACTCTTCGTATAATCTCATCATTGGTCGCGTACCAACCACCAAATGCAAATCCGAGCCGTGACGTTCAGCTACCACCGTCAAGATGCGATTTAGTGTAATATTGAGTGTAGTTTGCATTATTGCTTTTGTAATAATTTTTTTAAACTGTCCACTAATTCATCAGGGTCGGTATTGATTTTGACAAAATAAGCCCGCACCAAATCCGGGATCGGCTCGTTTTCTTCGGCAGTAGCCCGATCATAATTTGACAGCACTACACACAGTGGTTGGGGTTCGGGCGATTCGGCTACCAAGCGCAACAAATCCCAACCAGAAAGTTCGGGAATATTGAGATCTACCACCGCTGCTTGGGGATGATATTTTTCAATTGTTCGCCAGGCTGACAGACCATCGCGCGCCGAATAAACCATAAAACCTTTGTCACTAAACTTTCGCGCATACAAAGACAATAAATATTGATCATCCTCCACAATTAAAACTGATTGCTTGTCCATGGTTTTATTCTTTAGTCACTCTTAAAATTTCTTCCATGGTGGTTTTACCTTGCAAAACTTTGATAATGCCATCTTGTTGCATATTTGGAAGTCCTTGTTCAATAAAGATGCGCTCAATTTCGTCCAATTTATTGTTTTCCAACATCTTTTTTAAATCATCATTCATGGACAACACTTCTACCACTGCCAACCGTCCTTGATAACCAGAATCACCGCAGCGCGGGCAACCGCGACCGCGATAAAATTTATACTCCTCACGTTGTATCATGGTTTGTAAATCCTTGGCTAAATGTTCTGGTTTTACATCCACGATCGTCTTTTTTACCTGATCAATCAATTTTTCCGGAATATCACTTATCTCCTCTTTACAAAATTCACATATCTTTCTAACTAAGCGCTGAGCGATTACTACGTTGAGTGTGGAACCAAGCAAAAACGGTTCTACATGCATATCTATCAACCGCGGTATAGCGCCAATCGCATCATTGGTATGCAACGTGGACAATACCATATGTCCGGTCAAAGCGGCGTGGATGGCCAGTTCTGCAGTTTCATTGTCCCGTATCTCACCCACCATAACAATATCAGGATCTTGACGTAAAGCAGCCCGCAGACCGTTGGCAAAACCATAACCAACTTCCGTGTTGACTTGCGACTGATTGATACCATCTAAATAATACTCAATCGGATCTTCCAGAGTTAAAATATTTACTCCTTCTTTATTTAATAAATTTAATGCTGCATAAAGAGTAGTTGATTTACCGCTACCGGTAGGGCCAGTTACCAAAAACATACCAGTGGATTTTTCTATATTTTCATATAAAATCTCCAGTCCTTTGCCCCAAAAGCCAAGTTCTTCCAGAGTAATTATCTTATTGGTTACATCCAAAATACGCAGTACCACTTTTTCTGCATTGAACAAAGGTAAAAAAGAAATACGTAAATCCACTTTTTTATTGCCTATTTGTACTCTGATACGTCCATCTTGTGGTATTCTAGTTTCATCAATTTTCAAATTGGATATCACCTTCAACCGGGTAATCAAAGAATTATGCAAATGTTTTGGTAACCGCAACGAAGTGTGTAAAATACCGTCAATCCGGTACCTAACGCGAGTGCTATCTTCAGCTGGTTCAATATGTATATCAGAAGCATTACCTTCAACGGCGTGTTTTAAAATGGATTCCACCATTTTGGAAACCGGGGCGGATTTGATAACTTCCTCAAAATCTTTTTCCTCTTCTTCTTCTTTTTCTTCGGCTTTTTTCTTTTGATACAAATCCTCGACAATATCCAAGGCTTTTTTTACTTCGGTTTTTAGAGATTCGTATTGTTTGATAGTATGATCAAAAGCGTTTTTGGTAATGACATAATATTCCACCCGATAATTATTTTTACGGGCTAAAAATTCCAAAGCTTCAATAGCTTTAAAATCACCTGGATCAACGATGCCCACTTTCAAGTGTTCGGTTTTTTTATCATAAGCAAATGGCACCACCAAATAATTCTCCGCCAAATCTTTGGGTATCAAATTTAAGATATCATTGGCTACTCGCTGGCTATAAAGATCAAAATAAGGCAAATTGAAAAATTCTCCTTGGGCCTTGGCAATTGCCTCTTCACTAACACCCAAAGATTTAGCCGCTTGCTCAAAATCAACCCCTTGAGCCATTTGGTTTTTTAAATCAACCAGCTGCTTTTCTTTAAGCTGATTGTTTTTGGCTAAAATTTCTATTAGATTTTCAGAAAATCTGGCTGAAGACATAAAAAATTATTGTATAGGTACAAAGGGATTATCTCTACCTTTGGCATCTAAATTTGGCTGATATTGGCTATCATTTTTCAATTCAGAAAAACGAAGATCTTGATCTAAACTTTGTTCAAAAATTTGTTTGCTAGGAAGTTTTTGCGTCTCAATCTGACTTGACGGTTGAGTACTTAAAGAAAAAATTTGAGTCAGATTGGCACCGTCTTTCTTCGGTCCCCACAGTACCCAAAAAGTAATAGCCGCAACTACTATCAGGATAGAAAATAAAATAATATTTTTCTTTTTTTGTTTACTCATTGTTTTCTAAATAATATGTTCTGGCATTGAAAGAAAAATTGGTTAAAGAAGGTGTAAAGATAATATACTGAATATCAAACAATCTGACATTTTGCTGAATCGCTTTGACTAGTTGTTTGAAGTAACTATAATTATCAACCTCCGTCTTACCCAAAAAAGTTGCCGCCACATCAACAACTTTTAAATTTTTTGGGGTGGTAATTCCTTCAGTCACAAGTAAAGTGGTCAGGTCGCGATCGCCAACATCATTGGCAGTGACATTCATTAGAACAGTATTATTTAATTTGGCTAAACCAGAAAGATGAGTAAAAAGAATCGGTGCCTCATTGGCCGAGGGTAAAAGTTCATTGATTTTCTTAAAATGACTAGCGGGTAAATTTTTGTAATCAGCAATCAAATCATTCAACTGATTTAACTTTTCCTGGCGTGTTTTTAAAGCTTCTTGGTGATAAGCCAAAGTCAACTCTGGATTGTTTTTGTGGCTATTCCACTTTGGCCACAATACAAAGACAAAACCAACCGTTATTAAAACCACTACCAACAAAACCCCAAGATAAACAATATAACGGGATATAAATTTCATGAATAAATTATTTTTTTTCTTTTCTATGGGCATATTTATTCAGTACGATAAAAAATTGAAGTATCAAGTTGCAAATTGATCTGGGTACTCACTGACATGTTTTGATAATTTTCTAATAGCAATTGACGCAAATCAAGTGTACTGCCCGCTGGAGTGTCGGGATTGACTGTGGGGGGTTGACTGTCAGGAGTTTGGGCGGGTTCATAACTACTCGTTGATAAAGAAGCACTGTTGATTTCTACTTTTTTTACCTCGGGTGAATTTTTGAAAATTTCATACTGATTGGCCAGTGCTTCATAGCTTTGAGCTTGCAGATTTATATTTACCAAACCATTTTTATCAGCTGACACATCAATATAATAAACATCATCAGCAACATTGTTTTCCAACCATGTAAAAAATTTATCCCAATAAATATGTGAACTCAACAACAATTTAATATTGTCATAAGTTTGCTGATATTTAATCAAATTTTTCAAGTCATCAGATTTGGCAATAAATTCAGTCTCGGCTGTTTGTATTTCCTGTTTGATAGTTTGAATCTTTTTGGCTTCTTGTAAATGAATAAATTCTATGACAACATAACCGGCCGCCAACAAAATCACACTAAATAATACCGAATAAACCAAAGTGATAACAATTTTTTTTCGATTGACCGGTGAAATCATTTCCTCTGGAATCAAATTCACTCCATACTGATCACTATCGAAATCATCTCCCTGACCTAAGCGTAAACCCTTTTGCAACTGCTGGTCTATTTTTTCCAAAACGCTTAGTGGTTTAGTGGCTCCACTCCGAACTGACAAAGGTGAAGATGAGTGGGTAGATGTAATCCTCTCTGGCGTCTCCTGTTTAGGTGCTAGTTTTGCCTGTGGTTGAGTAGATGAAATTGGCTGGCGGGATCTTTGCGCAGCGGCTGGCTGGCTGATGGCCGGCGGTTTGGTTTTTTCTTGATAAACCGAAGTAGTAATATCGCTAGTTTTTTTGCCAGCTGACAATTGTCCAATATCTTGAGCATAAAGTTTTTGCAGAGGTGTTATTTGACCGGATTTTTTTCCAACATCGCCAGTAGAACTGGTCCAACGACGAAAACCTAAACTACCCAAAATTTTTGCCCACCAAGGTATGGTTTGATAAGCGCTCGCCTGCTCCAATTTAGTGGGAGTGGTATAACGAGGATTTGCTACTTCGTCTTTGTTGATCGTAGACAAATTTTCTTTGCGCCTCATCTTTTCGGGCAACAAATTTATGTCCTTGTCTTGATTATTGTTTGATTGTGTTTTATCTTCAAACATAAAAATTAATCAATATCGCGCATTGCCAATCCAGTGGCGACTGCTAGTCTAGAACCAACTTCTTCCAGCACCATTTTCAAATCCTCGGGATAAGCTACTCGAAACCACGGATCACCCACAAAAACATTCAGATTTAGTACTTGTGATAAATAGTCCGTCAAATTTGGCAAAAAAGCACTACCACCAACTAAAATAGCTTTTTCTACATTTAGTGAAGTTTGACTTTGATACAAATTAAGTGAGTATTTAACTTCATTGATCACCGGATTTAGAGTTCGTTCAATTACTTTGGGAATGCCACTAGCGGCATTATTTTGCACCACACCAATATCACGTTTAAATTGTTCGGCGCGCCTTCGATCTATATTCAAACTGGTAGCAATTGCTTGCGTGAGAGTCGCACCGCCAATATCCAAACTCCGATTCAAAATCGGCACACCGTCTTCCACAATACTGATCGCGGTAGTCAATGAACCAATATCAATAATCATGATCGGCAATTTTGATCCAAAAAAAAGACTCCGCGCCAGAGCAAACGACTCTGTCTCTAGACTAATCAATTTGAGATTGGCTTTTTTAAAAATTTCCAAATAACGAGCCACTAAATTTTTTGGAGCAGCAGTTATTAGTACGCGATAATTCTGCCTTGAAGATGTTTTTTCCTTTTGGTCTAATTCATTGTCAGTTGAAGATTTTTTCTTTTCTTCATTTTTCTCTTCATTATTTTTTTCCTCCTTAGATTCATTGTCAGCTGACAATAAATCCGCTGATTCAGTAGTATTGTCTCTACTGTCGCTGGTGGTCAATTCAGGAACAGATCGCAATAATTTCCAGTCCAAAATCATCTCATCCAACGGCATCGGCACAAACTTTTTTGCTTCCCACTTAACCGCCTGGGCTAAATCGCTTTTGGGCATGGGCGGCAAAGATAGAATTGAACTAAAAACCGAAAAAGGCGGCAAAGCAGCGATCGCTAGGTTGGACGTGACATGAGATCTTTTAACAATCTCTTGCAATAAATCAGCTACTTTGTTGATTGTTTCCGGAGCATTACTACGCACAACATCTCCACTGCTTTCCACTATCCCATAAGTCAAAAGTTTTGCCTGTCCCTTGAAATTTGCCAGTTCAACCACTTTGATACCAGCTGTACCAAGATCAACTCCCAGATAACTTTTAGTTTTTTTTGCAAATAAAGGCATGAAATAATATGGTATTGATTGCTAAATTATACCACATTTTTTAATTTTTATGAAATTATTTGGGCACAACTTCACTCCAAATAGGCAAACTTTTGGCAAAATCTTGTAAGCCCGGAGGGGTATTTACTGTCATCCGACCATCATAAATAACTTGTTCAGACGCTTGTTTTAAAACTGAAGCATAGGTTCTTTCCATCTCAAATTTTCTAGCCATCATCATACCATTGACTAGCAAAGGTTCACTGCCTGCACCAGTAAGAATCCGACCACAACCTGAATCTGGACAATCTACCCCATCTTTTCCCAAAACAATAAAATTACCTGCTAACTCAGTAACTTCTGGATCAATTATTATATCACCAAAAACAATAAAGGCAACTGACGGCAGATCTTTAAAACTTGTTAAAGGATTGTCTCCGTAAGTAATATTTCTGTTAATATGTAAATCACCATTCACCACAAAAGTGGTGGCTCCACTGGAAAATTCTACTGATACATCGGTTCGGCTCTTGGTAAATTGGCAAAGAGCAGTACTATTAGTACTAATAAATACTCCCTCACCTTTAGCAACATTCCAGTTTTGAAGCCAATCAGGTGGTGGACTAGGATTATAATGATTCACGACGGTAATACAGGAAGTCCCCTGAAAATTCATTGCAAACGGTGCACCTATAGTATATTGAGTTGCACCGACTAAACGGTAAGTCAGTGAGGTAATGGGTGTGCCATTTACTTCAACTTGTTCGGGGGTAATGTTTCTAAAAAAATAACCTTCACCGATTTTAAAATTTGTTGCAGGAATATACGCACCTTTAAAAATCCAAACAGTGCCAGTGGCATTCGTAAACACATCTTTGATAAGTTGACCATCCATTTCTTGTATTACAGGACTTACATAATTCCAGTCTGTTGTAAGATTGTAAGTAAATACTCCGGGAGCAACATCTTCACCCATAATCAAATCACCACCTACAACCACTCGTCGATTGGGATTAGTGTATAAACCAGATATTATTGAATCACCTGGCAAAGATTGATAATCACCGTATTTGTTGGTCCTAGGTTCTATAATTCCTGGAATATCCAGTTTGCCTAATATATTGAAATAATTGGTACTGGCATTGGGTAAAGAAATATCAAAAGGAAAATTAGGCACAACATATTGGCCAGTACCAAAAGTTGAATATTTTTCTTCACTGGTAAAATTTTGAATATTTCCACCAGCTAAAATCAAATAAGTAGCATTGTATTTGCCACTGGGTGGAGCTAGGTCAGGAGTTATATTGGTCCGTACATAAACATCACCTTCAGTAGTTTGAATATAAGGTATAGCAACTTGAACACTAGCCCCAGGACATAAACCTCTCTCATAAGTTGGATCGCCACCTCGATACTCTTCATTAATACATAACCAACCATAACCATGATAAGGCATGGCATCTAGACTGGTACTATCACCAGTATCAAAAGCATTCCAGGCCAGTCCTCTGATTTCCAAGGTACTAGTAGAAAAACGTAAACCATATTGATCATCGCTATCTTTGATATTACCCCGCAAAGAAATCCAACCTTTCTCTCCCCAACTTACCGTACTGGTGGCGGCGATAATTTTTGCCCATCCTGAAATCTTGGCTGGATTTTGGTCTGGTTCGTAAGTAACTTTTATTTGTGGTGAACCCGATACTGGGTCAACATTTTTTGGTTCCCATTCATCTCCTCGCCAATCATCACAATAATTTTGTCCACCGCCGGCATTGCAACAACTCTCACCAAAACAAATCCAACCAACCCCACTACTCCAAATCCAACCAGTTATTTCCCTGGTTTGTAAATTTGCCTGCAGTCCATAAGCACCAAATACGCCCCCTTTATCACTAGCACAAACTTCACTAGCAGGTGGATAATCACATACAAATCCACTAGGGGTGGTTGTGGAATAAGTACAATAACAATCATTAAAAGAAGTGAGTCCATAGCCAGAACGAAAAGTACCGCTAAGTCGTGATAACAATGGCGACCAACCCCAGCCGTAAATATTGTCATCATAAGCGCTCTGGGAACCAGGCACAAAAGTCAATAAAACCGCCAGCAAAAAAAATAAACTAGCTAAACTTATACCAGCCCAGGCAAAATAGCTAGGTAGTTTTTTTTGTTTGGTTGTTTGAAAAAACCTGTGCATGCGAATTCTGTTTTAACTATTTTAAAAATATATCAAAAACAATCTAAAGGCAATTTAAAAATATCCACCAGTAAAAAACTGAAAAAGTTTATTGATGATAGGCGCGATCAATTGCCAAAAAAAGAAAACAAAAAACAAAACCAACATCATACCGTATCTCTCCAAATTCAACCGCCACTGCCACCAAAACTTATTGTCAGGCAGTAAAGAAAAAAGTATTTTTGAGCCATCCAATGGCGGTATCGGCACTAGATTAAATATCGCCAGTAAAATATTGATATAAATAATCAATGACAAAAAATCAACATAAACACCCGGTTCTGCCAATCTGACAACCATTCCCAAAATCAAGGCGATAAATAAATTTACTCCTGGCCCAGCTACAGCAACAATTGCTTCTCCCCAGCGACGATTGCGCAGATTGAAGGGGTTGTAGGGTACGGGTTTAGCCCAACCGATCAAAAAATTTCCAGGCAACAAAAGTAGCAACAACGGCACAAATATCGTACCCACCGGATCGATATGTGGTAGGGGATTCAAAGTCAAACGGCCAGCAAGACGCGCGGTTGGATCACCTTGCTTTTCGGCTGCCCAGCCATGCATATACTCATGAATAATTGCTGAGATTATCACGATTAAAAAAAAGAATACGCTGGTTAATATGTCAGTCATTTAAAAAAATTAAAACTTAAAATGTTCACTAATTAGTTCAGCACATTTTTCTGCACTTAAAACCGTATTATCAAGCTTGAGATAATTTTTGTCAGTAAAATAATTGATATCCGAAATAAAATCCTTGTCTTTTTCCAAAGCCGCCAAACCCTTGACGGTAGCCACTTTATTCATTTCTTTACGAGTGGCACTTTTTACCCTGGCCTTGCGTTCAGTTTCACTGGACTGCAATTCGACAAAATAAACTGGCATTTTTTTTCGTTTGGAAATTTTCAACACTCTTTCTACAAAACTCTGATCACGAACATCATTGAAAGCCCAAACAAATGTCATTACCAACCCTTTGATATGTTTTAAAGTTGCAGCTGTCCCGATGATCATTTCTCTGATGCCCTCATCAGCTTGACGATATTCAGTAGTGCCAAAAAAGAAAAAATCATCAAGCAAATCAAATATTTCCTGCTTGTGTAAAATGCGAAAACCACATCTTTTAGCTAACTCCCTGCCAACAGTCAGTTTGCCTACCGCCGGCGGGCCAAAAATTATAACCAATTTCATAACTATTTTTTAAAATATGTTATATAATTATTATAACATAAGCAAAATTTTTATGTACCAACCTAATGACAAATACGCCCAAAAAGCAAAAAACGCTGGCTGGAGGTCACGGGCAGTTTATAAACTGGAAGAAATTGACCACAAGTTTTCTTTGTTCCAATCGGGTGATATGGTACTTGATCTAGGAGCTGCACCGGGCTCGTGGCTGCAATATGCGGCCAAAAAGGTAGGAAAAAAAGGCAAAATTTTTGGAATCGATCTTGCCCCAATTAAACCTTTGACTGAAAAAAATATCTACTTGATAAAACAAGATATATTCCAAACGCAAAACTGGCTAAATATCTTGCCAAAAAAAATCGATATCATCCTGTCTGATGCAGCGCCCGCAACCAGTGGTATCAAATTTGTTGACTGTGCTAAATCCGTAGCTTTGGTTGAGCAGTCATTAAAAATTGCCAAGGAAATTTTAAAATCCAATGGCAAATTCTGCGCCAAAATTTTCCTAAGTCCCGAAGCTGAACATCTTTATCAACAAATGAAAAAATATTTTTCCGTCTGCCACCGTCTAAAACCCCGTGCCAGTAGGACAGACAGTAAGGAAACCTACTATGTCGGTATTGGCTATAAGCCACCTGGTAAAACTTTGATCTGACTGGCTAAAACTGACTTGGTGCCAATAAACTTTATTTTGATCTCCACTGTCTGACCAACTTGTATTTCTGATAAATCTATCAACTCGTCTTGAGCAGAAAAAATTTCAGCCGTTGGTAAAAATCCTACCAATACACCGCCTTCATCTGCATAATCAACAACCAAAATATTAGCCACTCCATCAACCCGCTTCACCACCGCTTGAATACTGTGGGTGGTCACCAAAGGCAAACTAGGATTGATATCTAACTTATCGCTGGGCTGACGAATAAAAAATAAAATCAAAACAACAATCAAGGCTGTCAAGGATAAATAAGTAATCAGGATAAAAATATATTTTTTTTGTCCGCGCATAGATTAAAAATCTTTTACTGTTGCCACTGCTTGCTGGCTAATTGTCTTGTCTGCCACGCTGACAAAAGTAAAACTAGCTTTGATTTTCTGTCCAGCCAAAACTAAAGGTAGCCAATATTTATCATCAGGCCACATTTCTTCATAAGGGATTTGCTCTAAATCAAACCAAGCGGGCTTCATTTCCTCCGATTCTCTAATCTGACCGGTAAATTTGTCAGTCAAAAAAACATGAACTAACAAATTGGTCGCCTCAGCAACAAAATGAAATTCTATTTCAGCTACCTTAATTAAACTTTCGGCTTGAATTCCAGCTTCTTCCCTTAATTCTCGTCTGCTGGCAGCAATTATACTCTCCCCTGCTTCCACTTTACCACCAAAACCATTCCACTGTTTAGCACCAAAACCTCTTTTTTTATAACCCAATAAAAGCCGATTGCCTGATCGGACTAAGCATAAGGTCAAATGTTTAGGCATAGTCAAATTATTTTCTTTTCTTGCCAGTAAATTATCCCACCGACGATTAAAGCGGCCAAAAAGAAAGAAGCTCCATACAAACATGACGAATCAAAAATTGAAGTCATAAGTCCACTGCAACCAACTACCGGTTGACCAGCAGCTTGTTTTAACTGCCACCACTCCCACGCTACCACACTCCAAGCAAACAGCGTACCACCTAGTAAAAACAAGGTGTGAAAAAATCTTTGTTTAATTTGTTGGGCTTTGATAGAAATATTTAAAATATACCAGGTCCAAAATAAAGCTACCAAAAAACCAAGGCCTCCATAAAAACATGGCGTGGTGACTGGATTAGTATAAACGCAATCAGTCACTTTAAAAATCGTACCTTCGGTTGCATAAAAATTGATAAACTCTCTGATAATTGTTTGCCAAGCAAAAATAGTGCCACCCAATAAAAACAAAATTTGCAGCCATTTGATAACTTTTGAATTTTTCATAAAATTAAATTGGATATTGTTTATTATAACTATTTCTGTCAATAAAATAAAGGAGGTATTGACTAATATATAAAAAATTATATTTTTAAAATATCCTTACCTTAAAATCACAGGAGTCCACTATGAAACATAAAAAAATTTTTTGGCTGCCAATATTTATCACTTTGTCTGTTTACTCATTTTACAAATGGCGAAAAAAAATAAACTCGCCAAAATTTCCCCAATTAATTGGCTCGCAAGAAACTTTGGATAGTATTTTTTAAATAAACCCTGATTATAACAGGGTTTTTATTTTTCTACTTTTTTGGCTGCCTGACGATAATCACAATAACCACAACTTGAAGAAGGAGCCGGTAATACCGAGGCAGTCAAACATTGCTTGGCTTGAATGATGGTTTCTTCCACCCAACTATCATCACCCTGATAAGGGATAATTTGAACATCAAAATCAAGTCGCCCGTCAAAAGCTCGTCTGTCTTTTTTTCCGTTGGCATAGACAAAATATCCGATGTCGGACACGCTAAAACCATTGCGACGAAAAAGCCACTGATAAATTTCCATCTGGCGTTTAAAACTCTGTCGATATTCATCAGCCAAAGAAATTTCATTTTCCGAACTAGTAGCTTTATAATCAACAATCATCAATTCCTCTTGCTTATTGATCCAAACATCATCAACTGCGCCATAAATCAACCAGTTGGTTGCTGGATGCAAATATTGAATACCAGTGAAATTGTGCCGCCATTTATCCATATTTGGATGTTGCCAAGGAATTGCATCAATACCGTAAGTTGCCATCATGGGATGGGATTGTTGTTTAATCCGATGAATATCAAATTCTTTTTTCATCAAAGCATCAACGGCATTATTGAGAGTATAAGGAAACATCGGTGGCCTGGCGACACCCATTTTCCTATCTAAATAAAAACAGCGCTGGCAGTCCATAAAAAGTTCCAATTTAGACCGAGACAATTTAAAAGGCTGCGATTTGCCAGAAGAAAATAAATTGTTGTTTTTTACTTTGTTTATTGTCATAAACGCTCTTTGATAAAATAATTCATTTTTTTCTTTTTTTTATACTGGCGCGAAAACGCCAAGTGGCTGGTGTTCGATAAGTTGGTAGACCGCGCCGTTTACCAACCTTAGAATGATTTTTCATTTTTTTTATTTAAATGACTAACTAGCCAAACTATATAGACAGTCAGTAATAAAGTCCAATTGGCCATAAATACCCAAGGTGTACTCCAAGCAATACCGGCAAAATAAGGAGTGGAAAACGGCCAAAGAAAAGGTGTTGGGAAAAAATCAAGACCATGGGTGAAAATATCAAATATTATATGTAATGGCCAGGCGAGTAGCGGTAAAAATATTTTTTTGATTGACAAATACAAAACAAAAATAACTACGCCAACTACGACTAAGCTATGGGTCAAATTGTAAAGCCAATGCACATAAACCGGAATTGCACTCATCGGTGGTACTCCTTGTGACCAATCAATTTGAGCAGCCAAACCCAACCAAACTAAAACTGTAAGTATTCCAAAAGAAAATAAATCTGGTGCCAAACCAAAAAACACTGCCAACCAATAATCCGTCTTTTTTTGTCTACCCACAGCAACTCCGCCCCAGAGACCATGCGCAATGATATCCATGCTAGTTGAGTTTAAATTTTACTGGGACCCTCACTTCAGCCCCGTGTTCTGGCAGCCCCGAGGGATTGGCTTTTTCAAAAATCAATTCCCCCTGATCAATATCAACCGGTGAAGTAAACTCTATTACCGCTGTAAAAGGTACAAATTCATTGGTCATCCAATCACCTTGTGCCTGAGCTGTAGTATTACCTAAAATCAAACCATGAATAGTTGTAAGTTGAATGGGAAATACTGCCTCAAAATACCAACTACCCCTAGCTTGACCCGTGATAGTTAGTGGACTCGTTATCTCCTCATCTGTTTGGGGTAAAAAAATTTCAATATCAGAAGGTTTGACAACTACACTATCCCCGCAACCTACTAATGGTTGCGGTGAACTGGGATTGCCGTGTGCCACCCAAACACCATCTTTACAAAGCCAAGTGTCTTCCGGTTGGGTAAAACGCCAAACTGTTACCATCATTACTATAATTGCCAACAAACCAACTATAATTAAATAATTTTTTTTCATATATTAAATTAATAATTAATATTCTTTAAACATTGGTTAAATGATTCCACTTGCAAATTATAAATATTAACCATTGACCGCAACTGCTCAGCCGCTTGTTTATATTTTTCTACCAGAGCGTTGTATTGATTTACTTGCTCATTGTAAATCTCGATGGTCTGATTGTTTGCATCTGATCCGGGTCGATTGGCAGCTAATTCTGTTTGCCAAACTGCCAAACTGTCTGCTTGCTTATCTAAATCTAATTTTAAATTATCAATTTGTTTTTTTAGATTAGCCTCTACTTCTGGACAAGCTGATAAAGGCCGACCAAATTCCTGTACTGCCAACCAAGTAAAACTGCCTTCAAATTCAACATAAGCAACCGCCACCCCAATTTCCAAATAATTTTTACTCAAAATATTCTCCCTGTGTCCTGGACTTTCCATCCACGCTTTAACTACCTCGGCATCATCTTGATAACTACCTAAAGCTAAATTTTCTCCAATCGCAATATATTTATATCCTGTAGGAGCAATTACCTCGGCTGTTCCTATTCCTTGGGGCGACACATGGCCAAAATACTGTTGAACAATCATATCATCTAATTTTTGACGCGCCGCTTGTGATAATAAATTGTTTTCTTTTAATAATGTTAAATCATACTGTTGGCGTTGTTGATTGGTTTGAAAAATTATCCCAGCTACAGTTAAATCACCAGCAATTTCCTCTCTATTTCGCCGCAACGGTTCAGGAGTTTTAATTGTCGGTACATTTTCTTGTATTTTTTCTGCTTGCTCAACTAGTACTTGAGAAACTGTTGCCAAAGAATTATCCAACCAAGATCGATCTAGCTTGGTGTCTGACAGCACCATACCTTGCCACAACAAATCAGACTGATTTTTTTGCCACCAAGCCAATGATATAAAAATAAAAAATAACAGCAATAAACCAACTAATTTTGTTCGTCTGCCAACCATAGGCAAAAAAATAAAAACTATTCGGTAGTTACGCCGTCAAAGTGTTCCTCAACTTGTGCATCTTTTTTAGTAGCATGAACAACATCGTGTCGGTGTTCGGGCGGAGAATAAAGTGAATATAATTTCATATCTTCCGTACCAGTGTTGATTATGTTGTGTCTCAGACCGGCTGGAATCACTAAGGCAAAATCATCAGCAATTTCATGCGTCACACCACCAAGTAAAGCTTGACCTTTACCACCTTCAATTCTAATAAACTGATCAAGCTCATGCACTTCTTCGCCAATATCCTCCCCTGGTAATAAGCTCATTACTACCAATTGACTGTGCTTGGCCGTATAAAGTACTTTGCGAAAATTTTTGTTGTTTTTTGTTTCCTGTTCAATATTTACTACATAACCTTGCATAAAAATTTGTTTAATTATTAATATTTATCATCAGTATAACATAATCCAAATATTTATCCCAATAAAAAATTTTCTTGATTTTGACTTGACTTTTTTGATTTTTCTGTCAAAATAAATCAATCTTACTTTAAAAATCAAGGAGAAAAAATGAACTATAAAATAAAACTATTCAAAAAAATCTATAATTCTGACGAACTAACTGCTGGTTTACTTTACCAACTGTTTGCCGAATACAACGGCGGTCAAATTGAAATAGAATATTTTACCACCACCAGTTCGGGGAAAAAAAGAAGAGGGATATTGAGAGGGGTGATAGATTTTATTTTTATTGATCAAATAAACAGACAAGAAGTGGTGCGTGTCAAATTTATGTGGCTAGCAGCAAAATTAAATCTCAAAAATAAAAAATTTATCTTAACCAACTACCAATCTATATCCTTCACCAAATACCAAAAAGAATATTTTGGTAAAAATCCTACCTATGATAAGAGCGCGGTCTTATTATTACTTGATGAGGATGAAGATGAAAAAATAGCTGATCCCAATAGCTATAAAGTAGTTAAGGTTGATTTTATTGATGGCAATGATCCAAATTATCTAAGATTTGAATCATTACAAAACTCCGATTGATGGCGGAGTTTTTTATTTGTTTCTCAATTTATAAATTGAGATGGTTATAAACATCCCGGCTAAAGCAGCCGCACTCAATAATATATAAATGATTATTTCTTTAAAAAATCTTTCGGTAAAAATTTGTATCAATAAACTATTACCTGAAAATGTAAAATTCCCTTGGGGAAAAAAGACATGATGAAAGTACAAAAAACTGACAGCAAAATCAACCAAAGCTAAAAAGGCTAAAACAAAAATAAAAAATAAGGCAAAAATAGCGCCATTGCGCAACAAGCGATAAAAATCATCCAGTGCACCCAAAATTCTAAAAAATATATAAAACCCTCCCAATAAAACCACCGCGCCCAGCAAAATCAATTCTCCAAAATAAAACAAATTGGCAACATCAGCCAAATGACTAACTTCTGCATCTGAAAAAACTTCAGGCACGTCTTTACGAGTCAATAAATATTTTAAAGTCTGTTTGGTAATTGTTTCTAGATCAATCGCTGACAACTGACTAGTCTGTGTGTTCGCAACGGTTTGCCAAACAATTTGAGGTTGCCACAAAAGAAAAAATAGTGGGGTCAACAATAAAAATATTGTAGTGGCGACAATAATCAAAAAACGAATTATTATTTTCATATATTGTCAATTACCTTTTTAATTATCACTAATACCAATAAATGAACGGGGTAAAAAAAATAAAAAATATATTTCAATCTGGGTCCCAATTGTCCATTGTAAAATTTGAGAATAAACAATGATAAGATCGCGAACAATTGAACAAGCGAAAGAAAACTATGATCATATCCGGCTAACTTTCCCAAAGAGTAATGATAATAAACGTAAATAACCGTGAGCCCAGTCTGGGTAATAAATAAATATATAAAATCTTTCGCCACCGGAAAAAAATAAAAAAAGAATACTAGCATAATACCATACCAACCATAATCAAGCTTGATAATTTCACCAGACAAAGCCAGCAATAAAACTGCCAGCCAGCCAAAAAATTTATTTTTTATCTTACTAAAAAGCCAAATTGCCACCAAACCAAATAAAAGAGTAAAAAAGATATTTAAATTTTTATTCTGAAAAGCCCAATAATATATAGGTTGACTAAATACGGCAAAAATGAACAGACGGGTTAGATATTTTTTTATGCTTTTGGTGTGTTGAAAACCCACGGCCAATAAATAGGCAAAAATTGGTAAGGTCAACCGACCAATGATCCGCCAAAAAATTTGTTCGGGGTACAAAATCGCTCCGATATGATCGATTAACATCAAACTACAAGCGATTATTTTGAGATAGAATGAGTTCATAAATCACTTAGGAAATACACTTACTCTCAATTAATCACCAATTTTACAATTTTTCAGTTAACCTTGGTAATTTATTGATCAAGATAAATCGGAAATTAAATTAACTTGGTCGGGGTAGCCGGACTTGAACCGGCGACCTCATGCACCCCATGCATGCGCGCTAGCCAACTGCGCTATACCCCGATAATTAAATTATAAGTTATAAACAAAAAATTATAAATGTACTACTTGTCAACTCAAAAAAATCATGGTATTTCTTAAATATGAACTCCAAACTTCTCCAAGCTTTCAAATGGATTTTTGCTATTTTGCTAGGACTAACTTTGCTTTCATTTTTTTCTTTTCAAAATGAAATGAAATTTTTAATTCTAGCAGTCATGCTGGCGACGGTAGTTATTAGCACTATTTCTTATCTCCCCGATCAGCCAACTCCGGCAGTTGATCTTAGCCACTTAACTAATTTTTTGTCTCAACTGATTATTATCACAGTAATATTTTTACTTGCCCTCTGGGAACTATCACGAGACGGAATAATTGATATTTGGTTTTTTGTTTTACTTTTAACCGTTACTTTATCTCGACCGGTTATATATCTTCTGCTTAAAGCCTTTCGCAAATAAAACTACCAACTAATTAAAATTTTACTCTTTAATAATTAAGAGTTTTTTTATTTTACTATAAAAACTAAAGAGGCCATCCATCTCGGACGACCTCTCCAGCCTATGTAGGGTGCACTTTAGGATAATCCCAGTACGCTTCCCTGAAAATCAGGTGGGTTTCCGCAGGTTCAGATTGTCAGAAAAAATTCTAGAAATTTTCATCAAATCTGCCCAATATAAGAATCCCTCAAATTTTAGGTTGTAGAAAGGCGTATCTAGGATTCCCTCTCCGTGCTAGTTCATTATAGCATGTTTAAAAATAAATATTAAGAGCATCTAAAAAAGCTAAAAATAGCAAAAAACCGCTGATTCAGCGGTTGATTGTGGATATCTTTTAATTAAATCAGGTTAATTCTTCATTGGCATATACCCAGTTCCAATCATCTTTGCGATAAGCAAATAACTCTCCGGGTTTAAAAAATCTTTTAATCTCCTGACTGGCTGATTCTAAACTGTCAGACGCATGCACAATATTGTTTGATCCGGACATAGAAAAATCACCCCGGATTGAACCGGCATCAGCTACCCGTCCTTTAGTTGGACCAACAATCATTCTAACTGTGTCTATTACTTCCACTCCTTCTAAAACCAAAAAAACTACTGGGGATGATTTCATAAAATTTTTCAGGTCAGCAAAAAAAGGTTTATCCGCGTGATGCGAATAATGTTGGTTCAATAAATCATCGGATAAAAAATCCATTTTCATTCCGGCAATTTTTAAACCTTTTTCCTCAAACCGCGTAATAATCCGTCCCAGCAAATTTCTTTGCAGAGCATCCGGTTTGATAATAATCAATGTGCGTTGTAGATTGGACATAAAAAATTAATTTAAATATTTGGCTACTTTATCAACCAATTGCGCCGGTGTCAAGTTGGCTTTAACCAAATAATCAACCGCTCCGAGTTTTTTTCCTTTACTGACATCTTCATCCTGCCCTAAATTGGTGAGCATTATAACTTTGATGTCGGACGTTGCTTTATCTGCTTTCAACTCTTTCAAAACCATAAAACCATCTTTTTTGGGTAAGATAATATCCAACAGTATAATATCCGGCTTTTCACTTTTAGCTTTAACTATTCCTTCGGAACCGTCGCCGGCGGTCACCACCTCATAATTTTCGTGTTCAAACTTGGTTTGATACATCTGCAATAAAGACTCCTCATCCTCAATGATTAATACTTTTTGATTCTTTGGCATATAATTATTTATTCCTTTAAAGTATAACAAAAAATCTATTTAATTTCAACTTTTTGACCATCGGTTTGTAGCCAAATAGTCCCTAGTTGGTCAGTGCGTAATACTTGAGCCTGTACATTTTTTATATTGTATAAAACCCGAAAATGCGGATGACCATAGCGGTTATCTAACCCAGCGGAAATAATTACATATTGGGGTTTTACAACTTGCAAAAATTCCGGATAAGTTGATGTTTGAGAACCGTGATGACCGGCTTTAATGATTTCAGCACTTAATTTTGGATAAAGGGCTATTAATTCTCTTTCCTGTTCGCCCGGCAAATCGCCAGTTAATATAAAATCTATCCTGCCAAAACTCGCTGTCAGCGCCAGTGAGGAAGCATTAGTATCGCTAAATACTTTATGCTGCAAACTTACCAAGGGATAAATTACTTCTATCTGCAAACTATCATAAGTAAAAATTTGTCCGGCTTGAGCGATAAAAATTTTGGTATTTGTCTTATGCAATTGATCAAGCAATAGATCATAGGCGGGCAAATCATCAACAACACCGGTAAATAAAAAATTTTTTATTTTGTACCGTTGGGCAGTCTCCACCAAACCATTTAGATGATCGCTGTCGGGATGAGTAAGTACTAAAAGATCAATTGTTTTTTCATAAAAAGGTAAAACTCGACCGATCTCATAAAGTACAGATAAATCTGGCCCACCATCAACCAATATCACTTGCCGATCGGTTGTATAAAATAAAGTTGCATCGCCCTGACCTACATTTAAAAAATAAATATCAACTTTTTCCCGTGGTTGAAAATAATTATAAAAAAATTCTATATTTTTTTCTAACCGTGGAGCAATAAAAATATAAATTGAAAATATCACCCAAAACCAAAATAATTTATTCAACCACGGACCAGCTGCGTCGCGCATAAAAAATTATCAAAATTAAAAGAATATAAACTATCAAAATGGTCAATAACCCTGGTGAAGAAATATTCACCATGGCCCAAGAAAAATTACTAAAATAACCCGTGATGAAAATCACATAATGCAAACCAACATAAGCTAACCAGGCCAATAATTGACCTCCCGAATAAAAAATAAAACTGACCAACACCGCCATAAATCCTAAAGCCATAATCAAAGGAATGACAAATAGAATCAAAATATTGACCAGCAAGGCAACCAAAGAAAAGCGACCAAACTGATAAATAATCAACGGAGCAGTCATAATAATTGCCGCACTTGTGGCAATTACTGATTCTTTTAAACCAAATTTAGTAGGTAAACTTATCCTCAAAGAAATAAAAATTTTTTCCAATACCGGTGCTAAATAAATCAATCCAATAGTAGCTAAAAATGACAACTGAAAACCAACATCAAATAATAAAATATAAGGGTTAATTGCTGACATCACCGTGGCCGAAGTAATCAACAATATCCCCGGTTTTACCCCACCGCCCCAGCGATAAGCAATTAATACTAAAATCCCCATAATGCCTGCTCGGACTACTGATGCTGGATAACCAGTTAATAAAATAAACATTACGATTATCAATATTACCAACCAAAAAGCATAACGGCGATGTAGACCTAACCACGGAGCGATTAGAAAAATTATCAAACCTAAAACAGTAATATTATAACCGGATAAAGCTACAATATGAGTTGTACCGGTGATGTTGAATTGTTCCCTGATTGGTGTTGGGATTGATCTTTTTGCGCCCCACAATAAGCCATTTAAAAAGGCCGCTTCCGGTTCTGGCAAAAGCTGATTGACTCTATCAATTAATTTTATTTTCAAACCCAACAGTTGACCATAAAAACTAAACTTTTGATTGACAAAAGAAAGCTGAGGATAATACATAACTGAGCTAATACCAAAACTGGCTAAATAAGCTGCATAGTCAAAATCAGCAAACACCGGTGGTGGTTGTAACTTACCCCTCACTACTAAAACATCGCCATAGTTGAAGGTCGGATAAAGTGGTGCCGTAATCAAAATTCGGTCATCTGTTTGTGAATAAATATCGGTTTTCTTTACTGTTATTAATTGACGATCGGTTCGGATATCAACTTCCGCCACTACCTGAACCCTAAGCTCAACTTCATTATCTTCCCAAATCTGATTTTGTTCAGCCGTTGGTAAAGACAAAAACTCCCAGCGCCAAAAACCAAATAAACACCCGACAATCACAAATAACAAACATAAGATCTTAATTTGTGGCCAATAAAAATAAAATAAGATGACTATTATCAAACTAGAATATAAAACTACGGTTGGCGGTTGATAAAAATAGCCCAAGGTAGCGCCCACCAACCAGCCACCACCAAAACAATATAAAAAGAAATAATGTTTAAAATTTTTTTTCATTCTCTCTCCTCGAAAAAAAATTATTTAATCTGTTGTATTGACCAACTAGCGGTACTACTGATCAATTTATCTTGATGTAATATAAATTTTTTTAAATACGGACGCAAAGAATTATGCCCCCAATTGCCACTGGCAATCAAAACATTTCTCATAAATCTATCCCAGCCAATTCTCTTGATCGGTGAATCTTTAAATTTTTCTTTAAATTCTTCGGGGGTAATAGTCAACAAATCAATCAAACTGGGAGCTATTAGATCGGTTTTGATCTTAATTTTCTCGGTAATAATCAAAGCCGCTTTTTTATTCCAGGGACATACTTCCTGACAAACATCACAGCCATAGATCCAATTTTTAATTAAAGTTCGCAAAGCAACAGGGATTTCATCTCGATGTTCTATGGTCAAATAGGAAATACAACGTCTGGCATCAAGTTGCCAAGGTTCAACAAATGCTTGGGTGGGACATTTATCCTGACAACGACGACAAAGTCCACAACTTCCCATGTTTTTATTTTCCTCATCAGCTGTCAAAGCCAGATCACAAATAATTTCACCCAAGAAAAAATACGAACCAATGTTTGTATTGATCAAGGTGGTATTTTTTCCAACATATCCCAAACCGCCACTACTACCTACTTCCCTTTCCAAAATCGGTCCGGTATCAACATAAACGTGATATTGCCACTGATTGTTGACTTGCCTGCCAATTTTTTCTGCCAACTCCTCAAGTAATTTCTGCATAACCTGATGATAGTCATCATACCATGCATACCGAGCAATTAGTCCGCGGGACGGATCTTGTCTTAATTCTTCAGGAATATCGGCCGGCCGGTACAATAGACCAACCGTGATGGCACTGATTGCCTGACCAAATAAATTTTTGCGCGGATCAAGTCGTCTTTCAATATTTTTACCATACCACGCCATTTCACCGGCAAAACCATTGTCTAGCCATTTTTTTACTTGTTGAGAATATTGACTTGGTTGCAAACTAGTAATACCTACTAAATCAAAACCTACTTCTCGTGCCATTTTTTTTATTGCCAACTCTAACCGCATAACAAATTATTCCACTGTCACTGATTTGGCTAAATTCCTAGGTTTATCTACATCCAATCCTTTAAGATCAGCTATATAATAAGCCAAAAGCTGTAAAGGAACCACTGTAAGTTGCGGCATAAAAAAAGGTAAGGTCTCGGGTATATAAATCACGGTGTCTGATATTTTTTTTATATTGTCATCACCCCGAGTGGCAATCGTAATAATTTTTCCACCCCGAGCTCTGATTTCTTCTATGTTGGATATCACTTTATCATAGACATTATCTTTGACGGCAATAAAAACTACTGGCATATTTTTATCAATCAAAGCAATGGGGCCATGCTTCATCTCCGCCGCCGGATAACCTTCTGCATGAATATAAGATATCTCTTTCAGCTTTAAAGCTCCTTCCAATGCGACTGGAAAGTTATAACCCCGCCCCAAATAGATAAAATTTCTACTCTGGTGATAAATACGGGCAACTGCTTGGATGGTATCTGCTTGTTTTAAAATTTGTTCCACCTGTCCTGGAATATTATAAAGGGCTTGATAAACTTTATCATCAATTTTTTTGCCTAAAGATTTTGCCAATAAAACTGTCAACAAAGAAAAAATCATCACCTGCGATGTAAAAGCCTTGGTGGAAGCAACACCGATTTCAGGCCCAGCGTGTAAATAAATACCTGCATCAGTTTCTCTAGCTAAAGTAGACCCCACTACATTGCAAATACCCAAAGTGAGTGCGCCGGCTATTTTGGCTTTATTTAAAGCCGCCAAGGTATCGGCAGTTTCGCCTGACTGTGAAACTGCTATCAATAAAGTATCTTGATTGATAGGTGTTTGTCGATAACGAAACTCCGAAGCATATTCTACTTCTACCGGCAAACCAACAAACTCCTCCAATAAATATTCCCCCGCTAGACAGGCGTGCCAAGAAGTACCACAGGCAGTCAAAATTATATTTTTGGCTGATAAAATTTTATCTAAAAAATTTTCAATCCCTCCTAACTTCACTTTCTTTTGTTCAACCAACAAACGCCCCCGCATAGTTTCTTGTAGAGTCATGGGTTGCTGCCAAATTTCCTTAAGCATAAAATGCTTAAACCCGGATTTTTCTACTGATTCCAAATTAGCTGAAATTTCTTGAATAGTCGGAGTAATTTTTTTATTATCTAAAGTAAAAACTTGATAATTTTTATCTGAGATCTCGGCTATTTCACCATCATTTAAAAAAACAATATTTTTGGTAATTGGTAAAATTGGTGTCATATCGCTTGCTACCATCATTTCATCCTTACCAATACCTAAAAGCAAAGGCGAACCTTGACGCGCCACCACCAATTTTCTTTTTTCTTTCTGACTAATAACAGCCAAACCATACGCTCCTTCTACCAACAACAAAGCTTGTCTCACCGCTGCTAATAGATCTCCTTGATAAAATTTTTCTATCAAATGAACCAGGACTTCGGTATCAGTGGCGCTCACAAACTTATGACCATCGGCTATAAGTAAAGAACGTAAAGTAGCATAATTTTCAATAATCCCATTGTGGACCACCGCAATTTGACCCTGACAGTCAACTTGTGGGTGGGAGTTTATTTCATTGGGCTCGCCGTGCGTAGCCCAACGTGTATGACCAATACCAGCACTGGCGGTAAATTCACTACCTGACAATTCGTTGATTAAAACTTTCAGTTTACCTGATCGCTTTTTTACATATAAATTATCCCGTTCAACTAAAGCTACACCCGCTGAATCATAACCGCGATATTCCAAAGCTTGCAAACCATTTAAAATAATCGGTAGTGCTTGCTTTTTCCCTATATAACCGACGATTCCACACATAAATTATATTTATTGATTATTTTTCTTTACCTGGTGAGCTAGATAACTATCAATAAAACCCATTAATTTTCCGTCCAATACGCTATTTGGGTCTGCCTCTTCATAATTTGTTCGCAAATCTTTAACCATCTTATAAGGATGTAAAACATAAGATCTGATTTGGTTACCCCAAGCGGCTTCTTTATGTTCCCCTTTTAAATCTTTGATGTCGGCGGCACGCTGTTCTTGCTGCAACATCTGCAACTTGGCTTGTAATATTTTTAATGCAGTAGCTTTGTTCTGCTGCTGACTTCTTTCGTTTTGACAAGACACACTAATACCGGTTGGTATATGTACCACGCGCACTGCACTATAAGTAGTATTTACTGATTGGCCACCTTTACCAGATGACATAAAAGTATCAATTCTTAAATCCTTTTCATCAATCTTAACTTCTTCCACTTCAGCTAGTTCTGGCAATACTTCTACCAAAGCAAAAGAAGTGTGTCTGGCATGATCAGCGTCAAAAGGCGACAATCTCACCAAACGATGAACACCCTTTTCTGCTTTTAAGAATCCATAAGCATAAGAACCGTTGATCAAAATGGTAATTGATTTAAGGCCAACCTCGCCACCACGCGAAGCATCTATTATCTCTGTTTGCCAACCTTGTTGTTCACAAAAACGCAAATACATCCGAGATAACATCTCGGCCCAATCTTGGGCGTCATCACCCCCTGCACCAGCATAAATGGAAAGAATGGCATTGTTGGTATCGTAAGGATCAGATAAAAATATTTCTCTTTCCAGTTCGTTGTATTGAATTGCAAATTTTTTTAACTGCTCAATAATTTCCTGACGTAAATTGACAGACAAATCCTCTTCATCGGTTTGAGCTATTTCCAAAGTATCAATCACAGCTTGATTCAATTTTTGCCAACTATCAATCTGACGCTTAAGTGATGAGGCCTGTTGAGAAACTTGTTTGGCTCGCTTTTGATCTTGCCAAAATTCCGGCGCTTGCATCAAAACTTCCAACTCATAAAGCTTACTCTGTTTCTGATCCAAATCTACAGCTTGCCCAGCCGCTTGAATTTTACTTTTCAATTCTATCAATTTATCAATTGTTTCTTTCATAAAAAATCTGTTTTATAACCGCATCTTAACATATTTAACTTATATTACGCAAAATCCTTGACTTTTTTTTATTATTTTACAATAATAAACTAATTGTTTTTTAAAAAATCATTTCCTACAAAAAAGAAAGGATCATCATGAAAAATTTCCAAACTCTACCAGTCATATTGGCCATCGCTTTGATGGGAATATTTTTAACAACTGCTGAAAATCTTCCAGACAATCAAACTATCTCAGTTTCTAGTTCTCATTTAGTAAATTTTGCTTTACAACTCCAAATTGGTTTTGTGCCATTACTGCTTATAAACATTCTGTGCTTGCCACTATTTATCTTTGTTAGCAAATTTTTGCTTGAAAAAAATATTAACTCTGAAAACATATTCTTTTTTGGTATAGCTGCTATTTGTGGTACTACTTCAGCTCTACCTACTGCCGGTTGGGCTTTGTTATTATCAATTTTATTGTTTTTTATTGTTTTAATTTCTTTTAACAACGGCCTGGAAGTGATGTTTCTAAGTGTTAAATATCTTTTATTTTTTTATTTTACAACTCTCACATTTTTTGCCTTAACTGGTTTTGGAATTATTTTTTCTTTAAACATCAGCCTATTAATCGGCTCAATAGTTGCTTTAGCCTTAGAATACTTAAAAAAACTATTGGCAATAATTACAATTATCGGACTGGTGATACTTTTGATACTGGCAGACTTACCTGCCAAAAATTAACCAATCCCGACTCAGTGAGTCGGGATTTTTTAAATAAATTAAAAAAGATCATTTAAAATTATCTAAAAAAACAATTGACAAAATCCAAAAAAACCTATAAAATCTTATAATTGCTTTTTTACAATTTATATAAATATAAAAAGGAGAAACAATGGAACAATTAGTAAAATACTTAGTAAAATACCAAATTTTATCGTCGTTGATTTTTATTCTCTTATTCACTGCCCTACACATATTTAAACCTGATGTTCTCTTTAAAAACATCTCTAGACAAGATTATCCTGTATATCTCTGTGGTTATATTTTTATAATTCTCGTTATTTTTTTTATTATTACCCTACTAGTAGGTAATTTACTAAAAAATAAAACTCGAGAAAATTATGCAAACCATTTAGCCTCGGGAATCATCAGTATTTGGTATCTAATAGCAACTACACTTTTTATTGCCACTTTTATCATAATCCCAGAAATAGTTGCTGGAGCAATTATATTTACATTGATAATTTTAACAATTGTCTTTCACCTAAATGATAATTTGGCAATACTTTTGAAAAATTTGGTGATTATTATATTAACCACCACAATCTGTGTAATTATTTATTGAAACAATCCCGACCAAACGGCCGGGATTTTAAATTAACTGACTTGACAATTAAATCAATACCTAATAAAATATGTCAATTGTATCTTGTCAATAAAATAAATCTCAACACAACACAAAGGAGAACAACTAATGGAAACAAATAACAAAAACGAAATGCTGATAAATATGAGCTATAAAATTCTCTTTATAAGTTCAATAAGCTGGTTGGTATTAAATATATTAAATTCAATGATAGCTATAGTTGATCTGAAAACAATCAAATTTGGTATTGATAATGACATTAACCTGGTATTTCAATATATATTTCTTCTCAGCCTCCCTATCTTTTTAATTATAATATCATCCCCATTTTTAATTCGTTTCTTAAATAGAAAAAATGATAAACTTGTCCCTGAAGACTACTTGTGCGCAACTGTCATAACTTTAGGTTTTTTCTTTAGCCAATTAATGACGGCTGTATATACATTATCATTTGCACTAAATTCAGGAATGATAATAATTATGATTGGGGGATTTATCCTCACTTATGTTATTCTCTATGCCTTCTCAGTATTTATAATAGTTATTAACACCGATGACGGAGAAATAGAAAATTATAATTTAAAAAAATTGACAAAATTACCTGCCATCACTTGTTTGATTTCTTTCTTATTTCTAGCTCTTATTCATTTTTAAACTTAGCAAATCCCGACCAAACGGCCGGGATTTTTATTATCTAAATACTTAATACTTTACTTT